>CAYLRO010000013.1:0-61700 GCA_964386635.1 uncultured bacterium
GGGAGCCGATTCCCAAACCAGTTGTGAATTTTGATCTAAAGTTTACCTTGTTCCAGGGGTCTGTCCAATAAAGGGTGCCGACTGCAGGTATTCACAGAAAATTTGTAACATCCCTGAAATGAGCATGAAGTATTCAAAGCCCGGTTCCGGGTTTTTATTCCCGGGTACCGCCCAATCAGAAATGATGCTGTATGTCCGGTAATAGTATCAAGTAAGTTGACTTATAACAGGTAATTGGCTATGCTGAACCCACAGGGAGTAAGGAGATGGTTCTGTGATATTCATTGGAACTCTGACAGTGATGTTTTTAAGCACTTCCAATATGATACTTCACACTCCTGATCCAACAGACAGCAGAATCATTCACCTTCAAGGATGCTGCGCACCAGTAATGAATCTGTCTACTGATGATGTACTGGTTTCCCAGCCCTTCACTTATGCTTCTCTTATAAGCGGTTTCGGGTGTTGCAGTGGGGATTCATTTATGATCTCCGAGGACTTTTCAGTGGCGGGAGATTTTTCGGTGGATGAGCTGGAGATCTGGATGATATATTCTTCCGGAACTCCCGTTACACAGTATAACCTGGGCTTCCAGGGGGATGCCGGTAACGGCCCTGACGGAGTATTTGTCTGGCAGGGTATGGAAACAGTGATTTCCAATGTAAATACCGGCCTTACATCCTGGGGTTATGAACTCTGGTATGCACATGTAACTATCAGTGATTGTCCTGTTATTCCAGGACCGGAAGTTTACTGGTTTTGCCTTCAGGCTGAGAGTGGTCCTTCTGTTTACTGGCTGGGCACGGATAACCCCACAGGCTGGGGCAGCATGTTCTATTTGAGCCTGGACGATGGTGCAACCTGGGATTCCAGTTTAACTCAGTTCGGGGCACCATTTGCAACATTTTTTATCCTTCAGTCAGCAACATCTCTGGAACGCTGCTCATGGGGAGAGATCAAAGCCCTTTTCCCGTAACTGGATTTGCCACATCTCAAGTCGATTTTGTATCAGTTCCGGGTAGTGTTTCTGCTGTGTTTCTCCGCTTCTTCCCTGATCCCCTCAAGTTTTGGAAAAGGGCTCAGTTCCGGAAGCTGCCTGCCTGCCATGTCCAGCGCTCTGGGTGTTAAGAGACTTACCTTCCAGGGAACGCGGTCTTCCTCTTTAATGTGTTCTTTTCCGAAGCAAAGAAGAAGAATGGTTCGCAGGTACCAGATTCCCGAGAGTTTTTCCCAGAACATCCCAGAGGATTCTTGAACCTCTCTCAATGTATTCTTTCTGAATGGTGAATCTGTTGCCCTTATAGTTTGCGAATCTCACTGTGAACTTGTCTGATGCTGTCTTGAAGGTCCACCTGGAATAGCTTCCTGATGAAGTGGTTTCAAGGGCATTTACCTCATTGCAGTTAACAGTTTCCAGTTTTTTCAATTTTGAAAGTCCGCCGTTGGCTTTGAACTTCAGGAAGCTGCTTGGTGTGATCAGTTCACCTGATGAACCCAGAAGGTTTTTGCTTAACGCCATCATGAGAATGTTGTCTCTGTTTTCAGCAGCACCGGTGAGTTTCAGGATTTTCTCTCCATGGCGTTTTTTAAAGTCAGCGAGTTTTTCAACTGTTTTCGGTGCTATCAGCATAAGATCCCTCCCCCAAGTGTGATTCTTAACGATAAACGAATCAGTCAGACTGGAAAAGCTCACGACTCATGGGTTTCATTTCTTCTGTTGAGAAGATGAACTCTACAGGAAGGTTGAAGAACTCGCTGATTCTGAAGGCCAGGTCCAGACTGGGGTTGTAGTCCTGTCTTTCCAGATATCCCACAGTCTGGAAGTTCACGCCTATCTGTTCCGCCAGTTCCTTCCTGGAAATCCCCATCTCTGCTCTGAGAACGGCTATTCTGTTGTAGAGTTTTCTGGTTTTCATTCCCTGTCCTGCCATGCTATAACCGAGCCGGGAAGTGTGTGAGCGAAGTAGATCAGGCTTACTGCCAGGGGAATGGTAATGGAGTATTTCGGGCAAACATTCATTCTGGAAATAAAAGACTGGGCAAGGATAATCAGCAGGCAGACCACTGTGAACCAGCTGTAGGATTCACTGAATGCGTGGTGGGTGAGTTTTATCTCCCGCTCATCAAGGTCTTCCTGTTTTGCGTGGGTGAGTTTCCATATTCCTGAACGGCGGTGAAGCGGGATGAACGTTAAAGCAGTAACAACAAGGAAAAGTATTCCCAGAGCGTCCACAAGATGCGGAGGGTCATTGATGGATGCGTAGTAGAATGCAAGGTTCATCAGCAGCAGAGATGTGTAGTTGACCGCTACAAGAGTTTTCTTTTTCATTTTGTCTCCTTATGCAAATATAACAACTTGTTGTAAATATACGCATAAGGTTACATATGTGCAATGGGTTTATCTTTGTCTGTTTCTATTTTACTTAGATGAAGTCTTCTATTCCGGTTATCCGCCATATTCCTGCTGAGTCGGGTTTACAGAGGAAAGACGCTTCTCCCTGTTCTCTCCAGCCCTGCTGTACATTGTCCTCATCGTAATAGTAAGCCTTCATATCAAAGGTTCTCAGGTACTGCATGGTCTCTCCAGCAGGGTCATCGGGCCACGGGTTTTCAGTATTTCCACTCAGTGACAGCTCAATGTATTCATACATATTGAAGGTCTGAGAAAGGAATTCCAGGTGAAGCTCCCTGGTGAAGGTTGTGTCGATTATCCCGTCTCCGTTGTAATCATCCCAGTCATCCTCCTGCAGCTGATACACTAAATCCGGATCCAATGTCTCCTCAAGAAGGGCAATGTCCTTTGTCTCCATACCATATGCGTAATTCTCAACGACTTTCCATCCTTCATCAACTGGATCGTGGGGAAGAACAGGAAGCGTTATACCGGTATTGTCTCCACAGGCTGTGAATATCAGGATAAGAAACAGGGCAGCAGTAATTTTACCAGCAGTCATATTTTTCCATTCGATAAATTTTCATCCAACGTAGAAATTTAGCTCATGAACAACATTTTGTTCCGGTGAAAAACAGATGTCAGCTGTTGTCTCTCTTTATTTAATCACATGCGCTCTGTCGTTTGCGGAAACCTCCGGAGTTTTTCAGCTTTAGGATAAGCCACAGACTGATTCCAATGGTCAGGACCAGAGCAGGGAGACCGGCTTCAATCCCGAAGGCCCCTCCTGTTAGATAATCAGGGCCTGTAAGGGATGCTCTGAACAGACTCTGGGCCTCAGTGCCTGATACGGTGATGTCGAAGAGTCCTCCCATGGTGAAGTTCCAGGCGAAGTGCAGCGCTGAAACTGTCCAGAGATTTCTGGTGGACATGTATACCAGTGAAACCAGTATTCCGAATTCAAGCCCTACAGCGATGCTGGAAAGAAGGGTTGCATTGGGATTGGTAGCGTGGGTGAGTCCGCCCTCCACAGCTGTGATAAGCAGGGCTGCAATGCTGCCGGCCCACTTTTCCGTGAGCCTGAAGATTACTCCTCTGGTTACAAGCTCTTCCAGAAAACCCACAACTATCATAAGGAACATGTATTTGAGAACTTCTCCTGACGGCTGGAATCCTTCCAGTTTATAGTGACCTGTTACTGTGAGAAAAAGAACCTGGAAGAGGATCAGTCCTGCTCCTGTGGTCAGGCCCAGTGCTATGTGCCTGATCCAGTTCTGTTTCGGGTAGCCGGTTCTGGTGCCGGGCTCGAACTTTTTCAGGTAGAACCTGTATGCGGCAGTTATCAGGAAGATCACTGCTGTCATCTGCACAAGCTTTCCGGGAATCGTGTCCTGTATTCCCAGTGCGTTAAGTGCGACTTTTACGCCCATTGCAGCTGTGCAGCCCAATCCGATGAAGAGCAGGGCAAGAAGCAGAAGGACAAGGGGATGCTTCTGTTTTGTGCTTGTCATATTACTCTCTTCCATGGTGTTGTATCAGGAAGACAGCTGATGAGAGTGTTCTGTTACACCTACCACTTGATGGAGATAATGTCAGCTATGACCCATCCCTGAATGTCCTCCTCCACCGAGCTGTCCCAGAGATCTACTCGAACCCAGTCCATGTTCACTCCTGCCATTTCTGCGCCGCTGCCTGCAGGAAGAGCTATCAGGACAGATGAAGCTGTGTCCGCCTCTGCGTAGACAGGTGTATCCTCCATTGTCATTATGTAAGTCACCCCTGGTCCGGGAGCCCAGACAACTTCCAGTGAATCAGTTACGGGAATGGAATTCGGCTGGAGCCACCTGTAGCGGAAACTGCCGCTGTTGCCTGCCTGAGCAGTTCCGGGATCGAATCCCAGCCACCCTGATCCTGTGATTACCAGAACTTCAACCACTTCCCCTGGAGAGATGGTTCCGAACACTTCTGCGGAGAGTCCGGGTCTTTCGTATGCAGTAAGGGAGTTTTCAACAGTGCAGGGAAGAGCTGTCAAGGCTGCAAGTAAAAGAACTGCGTTCACTTTGCACCTCATTTCTTATTTGATGACCTTACTGATTATGCACCGGTGTTCCGTTGCAGGACAGGGGCTTTGACCTGCAGGGTAAAATTAGCGATTATTGCAGGAACATCCGGCATACTGAGAAAGGGGTCAGTTTGAGGGTTACACTTGTGTACCCGAGATTTGGTGAACACCATCATTCAATGTATTTTCCATTCGGTCTGGCATATGTGGCTGCATCTCTTCAGAATGCAGGGCATACAGTTACAGTGGTGGATATGGAAGGCAATTCCCTTTCCCCTGATACAGCTGTGAAACTGGTTGTTAAGTCAGAACCTGAAATGGTGGCCTTCGGCGGAATGGTAACCAGGTTCCGGTACGTAAAGGAGCTGGCGCTGAGGATCAGGAAAGAGATTCCCGGTGTTTTCATGTGTGCAGGTAACAGCGGGGCATCAACAGTTCCCGGCCTTTATCTTAAATCCTGCAAGCTTGACTGTGTTGTTCTCGGTGAGGGCGAGGTTACTTCCGTTGAACTTGCTGACGCGGTTTCTTCAGGGCAGGACTGGACCTGTGTAGCAGGACTTGCCTGGCCAGGGGCCGACGGTTCTGTTGAAAGATCCGGTGCCCGGGAACCTGTTGCCAATCTGGATGATCTTCCCTGGCCGGCCTGGGACCTTTTCCCAACAGAGAATTACGTTGACAGCATGGATCACCGGCAGAAGAAAGTCAGACACATGGAAGTTCTCGCAAGCAGGGGATGTCCGTTCAACTGTGTTTACTGTTACAGGATTTACGGCAGGAATGTGAGAAGAAGATCTCCCGGGGCAATAGTTGCTGAACTGAAGGAGCTTGTCAGGCGTTTTGACATAAAGTACAGCGGATTCCCGGATGACCTGTTCACAAGCGACAGAGAATTCGTAATGGAGACATGCAGACTGATCCGAAGCGAACTCCCGGACCTGAAGTGGTCCTGCCTCGGCAGAGTGAACACCGTTGACCGTGAGATGCTGGAGGCAATGAGGGATGCCGGTTGCGACTGGATCTCATACGGTATTGAATCCGGAAGCGACAGAATGCTGAAGAGGATGAATCGTGGAGTTTCAGCTCAGCAGTGCCTGGAAGCCATTCACCTTACAGAGTCTGTTGGAATTCATGCAGAGGGAAGCTTCATAATAGGAATGTTCGGGGAAACGAGAGATTCTGTAAAGGAAACAGTGGAGTTCTGTCGCAGGGCGGACATTACAGCTCCCATGCTGTTTGTTACTCCCTATCCCGGCACTGCAATTTTCCAGGAAGCCATGGACAAGGGACTTATCACTGACCTTGAGAGTTTTCTGGAGCAGATGAACGCTGCTGATGAGCTTCTTGTAAATCTTACAGACTTTTCAGATTCAGAACTCAGAGAGCTCAGGGACTGGGCTCAGGGTACCATTGGACGAAGCTATCTTTTCAGAAAACCATTAAGCAGAATTCCATCGCTGCTCTGGAAACATCTGAAACTCAGGGGTATGAAAGGCCTCGGCCATGATGTGAAAGCTTTTATCGCTTCAATGATTTCCCGGCGCAGAGCAAGCTGATGAAATTAACTGCAGTTCCGCTCTCGCTGGAAAAACTCCTTCCCCACTCAACGCTGATTCTTCTGGCGGCAGTACTGCTGCCCCGTCTTCTCTGGTTCATTTATCTGGGTGGTGAACTGCCGGAACCTGTTCGGGATCAGGCTCTCTACATTCATGTTGCCGGAAGAATTGCCCAGGGGGACGGCTTTTCCTTCTCAGAGGATCTTAATCTTGCTAAAAATCTTACTAATGATCCTGGCAGTGTCCAGGGGACCTGGACCCGGGATCCCGGCTACGTGTTCGGGATCGCACCTGTTGAAACACCCACTGCTGTAATGGAACCGGGTTACCCGGTACTTCTTGCATTCTTCTTCAAGCAGTTCGGGCCTGTATGCGGAGCTGTATTCACCCTGAACATTCTCTTTGCCCTGCTTGGGTGTTTTGCCGCAAGCAAACTTGCCGGAGACGCATGGGGTGATTCTGCCGGACTCATGGCAGGTGTATTGTGGGCACTCTATCCACCCTATGTTTACTACAGCGGGTTTGCCATGACTGAAACTGCTCATTCAGCTCTGCTCATGCTTTCCCTGATGCTTCTTTTCTCTGCCGGGCGAGGAAAGGGTACAGGATTTGCAGCCGGCCTTGCAACCGGTATTTTCTTTCTGATCAGGGCAACCGCCCTGTTTCTTGTTCCGCTGGAGATAGCATGGCTGGCCTGGAGAAGGAAGTGGAAGACCATTCTCTTTCTCCTCCCTGGTTTTGCCGTTGCCGTTTCGCCCTGGGTAATCAGGAATGCCATTGAGATGGGAGAACCGGTGTTCATGCCTACAAAGGGGTCTCTTAACCTGTGGATGCGGAACAATCCCGATGTGCTGGCGCTTGAGGGGATATTCATTCCTGAAGATATTTCAGTAAATTCAAGTGAACTTCTGGAATACCCCCATGGGGATTCTTTAAGCGGAGAACTGGAAAGAAGTGCGGTACTGGGCAGGTCTGCAAGGGAGTTCATGATGGATAACCCCAGGTTGATGCTCTGGCTGGCAATTAACAGGGCTGGAGATTTTCTGGCTCCCGGGGGAGATACCCTTGGGAGAAGAGGAGTTCTGGCAGGGTTGATAATTTACCCTCTGATGTTGCTGGGCTCCATGGGATTGTGGCGAAGAAGAAAGTCCCCTGAATCGCTATTTCTTATTTCGGTGTTCTTTTTGTATCTTCTAATGCATGCAGCGGCTCACGGCGGGGTTAGATACAGAATTCCAGTAGATTCAGTATTTCTTATTGGAATTGCGCTGGGGAGTTGTTGTGGAAGGGGAGTATCCTGTACAGCATGAAGAGAATTCTTTTCGTATTTCCTGAGACCAGGTACCCTTCCGGGCAGCCAAGTCTTGGAATCGCCATGTTATCAGCAGTCGCAAAGCAGGCTGGATCTGAGACGGCTCTCTGTGACATGTCTTTCAGCAATGTACCGTTTCAGCATCTCAGAGACAGCATCAGAGAGTTCAAACCTGATACCGTTGCTGTTTCCATGGTCACTCCTCAGATAAAAGCAGTTCTCACATCGTGCAGTGTAATACGGGAAACCGACCCGAATGTGTTTCTCATGGTGGGAGGACCTCATGCAACTGTTCTTCCTGCTGAGACTCTGGAGACAACAGGAGCAGACCTGGTGTATTCAGGAGAGGGAGAAAGAGCTTTTGAAATGCTTATTGCAGGAACTCCGCCTGATGAGATTCCCGGGGCCTGTTTTTTGAAAGACAACAAGCCGTTCATTGTACCGGGAAGACTTCTGGAAGAGGACCTTGACAGACTTCCTCTTCCCGACCGGGACATTTTTGATATGGATCAGTATTTCCTGAACTGGTACTCAATGGACAGGGTTGATCCCACTCTCAAGGGAACAACCATTATGGCCACCAGGGGTTGCCCGTACAGATGCACGTTCTGCCAGCCAACTCTCTCGGAGATATTCGGAAAGAAGCTTCGAAAGCGTTCTCCAGATTCAATACTCAAAGAGCTTGTTCATCTTGTTGACAAGTATTCCATCAATGCATTCATGTTTGAAGATTCAACTTTCATTGTTGACCATAAATGGGTTACAGAGATCTGCCGGAGAATGATAGAAAAAGGGCTGGATCTTAAGTGGTGCTGTAATGTGAGAGCTGATCTGCTTACTGAGGAACTGGTTGACACAATGGTGGCAGCCGGCCTCTCCAAGGTGAACATGGGTGTAGAATCAGCTTCCCAGAGAGTTCTGGATGATATCTACAGAAAAGACATCACTGTTGAGGGTGTGAAACGGGCACTGCGTATGTGCCGCTCTCGAGGGCTTTTCGTTCAGGGGTATTTCATGCTGGGAGCTCCTGGAGAAACTGTGGATGAAATGAAAAAAACCATTGCTTTCGCTGCCAGAGAGCCATTTGATGATGCTCTGTTCGACATAACCACACCATTTCCACACACTGGTCTCTGGGAGATGTCCAAGGATCTGATTGATGCGGATTACTCCGATTTTGACTGTTTTCACAAAAGTGTTTACAGGTTGGATGATATTACTCCTGAACAGATAGAGAAGATGAAGAGGAATGCATTCTGGAGATTTTACGCGCACCCGGCGAGAATTCTCAGAACACTGCGGACAGTTCTCGGTCCCAGAAACTTCAGAAGAACAATGCTGAAGGTGAGGAGAGTATGAGAGAAGTAACGGTCACTATTGACGATGGAGGAATGCATCCTGCAGTCAACAAGGCAATAGAGAAGTGTCTGGTCAGCGGGAATGTAAGTCGCATTGGCATTATGGCCACAGGACCGGTGTTCTCGGAAGCCATAGTGATGGCTATGGTGGGCGGAATCAGAATGGCTGCTCATCTGGACTGCTGCCAGGGTCCGTTCCTCCTTGAGAAAAGCAATTTTCCGGAATCATTCGCAACATGGATGAGGTCTGCAGGAAGTCTTGCTGCTGCTGTAAAGGACGAATGGTCAGCCCAGATTGAAAAAATCCTCTCCTCCGGAGGGGTTGTCACTGCTCTGGACAGTCACAGACACCTGCACCATGTGCCGGAACTTCAGGATGTGATTATCGCCCTGGCGAAAGAGTATGGCGTCAGCACTGTGAGAACAGCTGTTCTTCCAGACAAAATGATGAGATTTCCGTCAGGTTTGAAACTGAATTCTCTGGGAACTCAACTTAAGCAGAGACTCAGCGGGGAGGGACTTGTAACCTCTGACAGAATGCTGGGGTTTGGCAGATCGGGAAAAATAAACAGGAAGTATCTCGGGAAGTTCACCGACCTCTGTTCAGACGGATTTACAGAGGTGGTGATGCATCCTGCCGTGGAAGAGGTCTGGTCCCGGGGGCAGCCTGATGAGCTGGATCTTATACTCTCTGAATGGTTTGGAACCTGGTGCAGAGGAAAAGAGTAAACCGCTTAATTCTAGTACTTGCTCTCCTGGCCAGGACAGCTGTCTTTCTCCTTGCTCTGCAGGGATTCTTTCTGGTTGGCGAAGGGCAGGTTCAGGCTGATCTTGCGGGAAACATACTCTCCGGCAGGGGATTCATGCTTTCGGAGTCAATGTTTCATGACCATGACCCGAGAAGAGATGCAAGCCTTCAGTTCTTCAGGGACACCGGGGGATTTTACGGTGCTCTTATTCCTGAGAAACCCACTACATTTCTCGTTCCTGGCTATGCTCTTTTTGAAGCACTTGTCTTTATGGTAACTTCTCCCGGTAATCTCATGGCTGTGATAGCTGTACAGCTCCTTCTGGGTGTTTTCACAGTTTTTCTTGGTATGCGGCTGGCATCAAGATTTCTCCAGGGCAGATGGTACATTGCCGCAGGTGTTCTTATGGCTCTGGATCCCTTCGAACTTTACTATCAGGCTATTCCCGCTACCCAGGCTCTTTTTTCTCTTCTATTCGTTTCAGGTCTGCTGATGTCAGTACGTCTTATCGAAAGTCCGGGAAAGGTCAGGGCCCTGCTGACCGGTCTGGTGTGGGCAGCAGCATTTCTGGTGAGACCGGCTGCGCTGCCAATGACTCTGTGGCTGGCAGTGGTGGTTGTTTTTGCAGGAAAATTCAATTTTCGCAGTGTTGTTTCTGCAGGTTTGCTGGTTCTCGTGTTCTTCGCAGCTCTTGCACCCTGGATGATCAGAAACCATTCAACCATGGGCAGATATCAGCTTCTTCCTCTTCAGGGAGGGGTTCAGCTCTGGGAGTTCAATGGCAGGATATTTACCGATGTTTTCCAGGATGAGCAGGAAGGGGCAAAACTACTGTACGGCCCTGTCCGGGAGAGCTGGGCCGGAAGATTGAATCTGCCTGATCTGGCTGAATTTCCTGATTTCACAGATGAATCCGAGTTTCAGCGTGACAGCATACTGAATGAGAGGCAGATTCGGTTCCTCAGCGCAAATCCAGGCCTTTTCCTTCATCTGTCCTCATGCCGTTTTGTTGAATTTATCAAACCCTTCCCTCTTAACCATTTTTCCTGGGCACATGTCTCTCTGGGATTTGTTTTCTTCTTCTGGGTTGGTCTTTTCTTTGCTGCGGGAACTCTTCTTCTTCTCTACAGGAAAGGTTACGGGATTTTTCTTGCAGGGGTGATAGCCGGTTACATCCTTATGCACCTTCTTACTGCATCAGGCACTCCCCACCGGGTTGGTCTGGACATACCGCTGTTCATTGTTTCCCTGATCGGTCTCAGACATGCAGTATTGAGGATATCTTCAGGAAAGGCATCCAGGTGAGGATACTTGCTGTAAAGACCCATGCTTTCGGAGATGCACTGCTTACAACTCCGGCAGTTTCCGCTCTTGTCAGACAGGGGCATAAGGTTTCAGTTGTCGCCGGGCCGTCTTCACTTCCTGTCTGGAGCAGATTTCCAGGGCTTGAATCAGTTATCTATTCACCTTTCCCGTGTTCTCCAGTGAGGCTGATACTCTGGTCTTTGAAAAACAGACAGAAGGGTTTTGAGAAAGCAATTCATTTCGGATCATCACACTCTGCCATGAGATGGACTGAGTTCATAGGAAGATGTCCCGTTATCAGCGGAGCAGATCCTTCTGTCGGTTTCGGCAGGGTTCAACCGTCTGCTGCTGATTACTGCAGGATAGCCGGGGTTGAGCCGGGCAGCCTTAAACCTGTATTCAGTGTCACGCCTGCTGAGAGGAAATTTGCAGAAGAGATTGCCGGTGGCTGCAGATACGCCGTGATTGCTCCCGGCGGCGGGAAGAATCCCAGGGAGTTCGTTCCTGAGAAGAGATGGCCGGTTGAAAGATGGTCGTCTGTGATCAGATACCTTTTGGAGAAAGGTCTGAAAGTCTTTGCTGTCGGTGGACGGGATGAAGCAGCAGAGCTGTCGGTTCTCCCATGCGAGTCTCTTGCGGGAAAGCTGACCTGGGGCCAGTCTGCAGCACTGATAGCAGAAGCAGTGATCTTCAGCGGCAATGACAGCGGACCTGCACACCTTGCGGTTGCGTCTGATACTGAAGCTGTGGTTCTGTTCGGCCCTACAGACCCGGATTCTCTTTATGTTAAAGGTACCGTTCATGCGGTAAGGAGCACTGCTGCATGTTCACCCTGTTATTCCAACAGCGTTTTCCCCGGGTGTTCAAATCGCAGCAGCTGCATGAGTTGCATCAGCACGGAGGATGTGCTGAAAACCATCAGGGAGATACTTAGCCGATGAAAATAACCGCGCTGAACCCACCGTTTCTGCCGCATTTCAGCCGGGGTCAGAGGAGCCCTGCTGTAACTCGAAGCGGTACTCTATACTATCCGATATGGCTGTCCTATGCCGTGGGTGCCCTTGAACAGGCAGGCCATGAAGTGCAGTTTCTTGACTCTCCGGCAATGGATCTGAACCTTGAAGCAACTCTTGAAAAGATCCGGGAGTTCTCCCCGGATCTGGTTGTAATTGAAACTTCCACACCGTCAATTATCAGTGATGCCGGAATTGCTGATATAGTCGCTGATACCGGACCTGTGGTGGTCCTGGCAGGAACACACCCGTCTGCTCTTCCTGAAGAGACTGTTCGACTGGGAAAAACTTTCCATGGTGCGCTTCTGGGAGAATACGAGATCCCTCTGTTAAAGGTGACAGAAGTCCTGTCACAGGGAGGCGATCTTGCTGGTATCCCCGGTACAGCAGTAAGGAGCCGGGGATCTGATGCTGTGGTGGTAACTCCTCCATCCGGATTCCTTACAGACCTTGATTCCCTTCCATTCGTTAGTTCCGTTTACAGTAGACACCTTCCTGTTCGCCGTTACAACAACCCGAATGCTCTTCATCCCCAGGTAATGATAATGGGAGGCAGGGGATGTCCCAATCAATGCACATTCTGTGTTTTTCCCCAGACGCTTACAGGCAGAGCATACAGAAGCCGATCTGCCTCCAGTGTTGTTGAAGAGATGCTCTGGGTTGAGGAACACATGCCTGAAGTCAGGGCGGTGTTTTTCGAAGACGATACTATTGCAGCTGATGCAGCCAGGCTGAGAGAACTGGCTGAAATGATGATAAGAAAAGGTGTAAGGATATCATGGACATGCAACATGAGAGCATCTGTTGATATTGACACACTGAGGATGTGTCGCGAAGCAGGGCTCAGGTCGGTCTGTGTGGGATTTGAGAGCGGTTCTGATGATGTTCTGCGGGCTATGAAGAAGGGGCTTACCGTAAAGCGAATGGAGCAATTCAAGAAAGATGCTTCTACCGCCGGTATCCTTGTCCACGGGTGCTTTCTCTTCGGGATTCCCGGAGAAACCAGAGAAACAGCAGAGACAACTCTCAGATTTGCCCTGAGACTTAATCCTGATACGGCACAGTTTTACCCGCTTATGGTCTATCCCGGTACAGAAGCTTACGAACAGGTAAGTTCATCCGGTCTTCTTTCAGCATCAAGCTGGAGAGACTGGTTGAAACCAGACGGTACCCACGCCTGCGTGATAAAGACCGCTGATATGAGTTCTCAACAGCTTGTAGAGTTTTGCGATCATGCCAGAAGAAGGTTCTATCTCAGGCCGGGATACATTCTGAAGAAAGCATGGCGCAGCCTTTTTGACAGTGATGAACGGCACAGAACCCTTCTGGCATTCAAAACCTTCAGGAAGCATCTTTTCAGGCGCAGCAATGGCTGATGCTTCAGTAGTTATCCCGTTTAAAGGGGAATGGGAAACCCTTTTCCCTCTTCTTGAAGCCTTGAAGATACAGACTGCAAGATCTGATCTTCAGATCGTTCTCAGCGTTGATGGCCAGGAGAAACCTCCCTCCTTTATTGCTGCTCTTACAGACTCAGTTGTAACGGGTGTCAGTGCAGGCCCTGCATCTGCAAGGAACAGAGGCTGGCGCAGCACTTCTGCAGAATTCGTTCTCTTCACCGACAGCGACTGCGTTCCTGAAGCGGATTGGGCAGAGAAGATGCTGGCTGGACTCAGGGGTGAGTATGATGCTGTCAAGGGCATATATTCCAGGGGCGGAAAGAGTCTTATCCAGAGGCTTGCTCAGGTTGAGTTTCAAGAGAGATACATCATCATGGGGAAGAGAGACTCGATACTTCTGGCGGATACCTATTCCGCAGGTTTCAAGCGCGAGTGGCTGGAAAAGCTTGATGGTTTTGATGAATCGTTTCCTTTTCCTGACCATGAGGATGTCGACCTGTCATGGAGACTTGTGGCGGAAGAAGGGAGGATCGGTTTTGTCCCTGATGCCAGAGTGGCTCATATCCATCGTCCAGGATGGTGCAGTTATTTCAGACTCAAGGTACGCAGAGGCAAATGGAGGTTCATCCTTGTGAAGAAATTCCCTGAAAGGGTAATGGAAGACGGTTATACGCCGCAGACACTTAAGCTGCAGATGATCCTCTGGTTGCCTCTTGTTCTCTCCATTCCCCTTTTTCCGGTTATGCCTTTGCTTCCTCTGATAATTTCAGTTCTATTTCTTCTCAGCTGTATACCACTGATGAGGGTATCCATGCGGAGTGATCCCGCTGTGTTCTTCCTTGTGCCTTTTTTTGCTTTCTGGAGAGCTCTTGCTCTGTCTGCAGGGGTATTTTGTGCCCTTTTCCACAGGAGTGATTAGTGTTTGCTCCCATAAGAAAACAGCAGCGGATACTCATATTTTTACTGGTGGCGGCGGATCTCCTCACCATTCCGGTATCATTGCTTTTAACATGGCATCTTCGAACTGATCCTCTAAGAGCGGTTCTCCCGCTGTTTGCACATTCACTGAAAACCTATCTTCAGACCATACCTGTGCTTTCCATCATGTGGGTGGCATCCTGGTGGTCTGCAGGGATGTACTCCATCTCAATCCAGCAGAGTGCATTTTCCGGGCTTACCAGGCGTGTAAGAGCCGTTTTCTACCTTGCTGTTTCCATCATGGCCACAAGCTATCTGGTCAAGATGGATTACTCCCGTATCATGGTTCTGTTCTTTCTTGTTATCTCAATACCTGTTAATCTCATATTCAGGTGGCTTCTTGAGAAACTGGCAGGAGTGATTGCTCCCTTCAAACAGTCGCCATCCACTCTTATTATCGGTTCCGGAGAGTTTGCAGAGAGGGTTATCTCATCTCTTGGAAGGCTTCCTGAGCCAAGGCACCGGATTAAGGGAGTACTTACTGAACAGGACTCCGCAACAGAGGAAATCGGCGGAGTTGAAGTTATCGGATGTGCTAACGATCTTCCAAGACTGGTTGAGAGCCTTTCCATAGATGAGGTATTCTTCGCAAGTGGATCAATGAGCAGAACCGGTATGCTGAGACTTGTTAACTCAGTGGAAAAGGAAGACATTGTTTTCATGCTTGTCACAGATCTTTTCGAGATAGCATCAGGCATAGGGGACCTGAACAGTCTTTCCAGAATGCCTGTTGTTGAAATTGGATCTGCGGAAAAAGGAGGCTTCTATTCTTTTGTCAAACGCCTTCTTGATCTTTTGGTGTCAATAAGCCTCATTGTTGTATTCTCTCCTCTTATGGGTATTGTCTGGTCGATACTGCTGATTTCAGAGAAGGGTTCTCCTGTTTTCAAACAGACTCGGATTGGCAGGCACGGCATTCCATTCACTCTATTCAAGTTCAGAACAATGAAGCCTGAAGCTGATGAGTACGAAGTTGCCCCTGTGAAGCAGAGTGATCCCCGTATTACAGGTGTCGGAAAGTTTCTCAGAAAGTCCAGTCTTGATGAGCTGCCTCAGCTGTTTAATGTTCTCAGAGGAAGCATGAGCATGGTGGGACCGCGGCCTGAAATGGATTTCATCGTGAAGGAATACAATACCTGGCAGAAAAGACGACTGGAAGTGAAACCCGGAATTACAGGTCTCTGGCAGATCATGGGGAGAAAGGATCTGCCTCTGCACGAAAACCTTGAGTACGATTTTTACTACATGAGAAACCAGTCTCTCATGCTGGACATGGCCATACTGGCCAGAACAGTTGTTACTGTTCTCAAAGGAAGGGGAGCATACTGAGCTGTTTTTTCGTAATTGCAGCGGTGATATCCTTCTGGAATATCACTGACCCGATTCAAAACGCTCTCGGTGTTCATCCCTCTTCATGGAGCAGGGGACCGCTTTCCTGCATGTCAGCTCCTGCTGGCCTGGGAAGACTGGTATCTCTCACTGTTGAAGCTGCAGGAGACTATCGCATGGAAGAGGGCAGCGCAGGTATAGCAGCCGGAATGCCTCTGGGCACCGGTGGATTCAGTGCAGGCGCAGGAGCAGGATGGAACGGGAACAGCCGCCAGGGCATTTTCCAGATCTCAGGATGCTATGTGGTTGCAGGTGATCCAATCGGTTTTATGGAGGGTCTTTTCGGACCGAGTATTACAACAGGTGTTTCTGCCTCTGTGAACTACAGCGACAGCACAGGTTCTGCTGAAGCAGCAGTGGATGCCGGTTTTCAGTTCTCTCTGTTCCCCTCATTCGCCCTGGGTATGAACTGGACGGATGTAACAGGTGAAAGCGTGCTTAGAACAGGCTTCAGCCATGTCTTCAACAGAAACCTTATTGTGCATGCAAATTACGGAGATGACACCTGGCAGTGCGGAGGGGAGTTAACCGTTTCCTCTCCTCTGAAGATCTATGCCGGAACAGATGGAAAAACACTCAACTCAGGATTTTCATTGAGATTCTCAGACTGGCTGGTGTCATACGGAGCAGAGTTTTCCGAGGAATCAATTGAACACGGAGCCGGTGTTTCAAGGAGGTTCCCATGACAGGCCTTCTGGCAATACTGCTTATCCTGAACTCAGGAGACCCTGTGGATGCAGGGAGTGATGATCTTTTCGGAGTTTTTTTCAAAGGGAATGCAGCAGCAGACATCAGGGAAGGACTGTCTACTCTCAGGGCGGACAGCCTTGCAGCATATCCTTCGGCGTTTTATTCAGATGATGTTTTTCAGCTTGAGGCAACAGTTGAAGCAAACTATTCAGTTGATTCAACTGAAGCAGGCTTCAGACCTGTGAGTGCCGGCGGATTCTTCACCTGGCCCGGATCTCCATGGGTTTCAGCCGGTGTTTTCAAGGGTCTGAGGACACCTTTTCTTTACGGTATCACCTCTCCGGTTTCCGAGTGGGGTGCACTGGATGTTATGGAAGAAAATGGAGTAACTGCAGAAGCTGGAGGGATACTGGGTTTTGACGGCTTCTGGAACCAGTACGGTGATTCTCTTTCCTGGTATGGTATAAGTTCACCCTGGCTGGGGTTCGGAATGGTATCATGGAACTGTTTTGAGACGGACTCCTCCAAGATGGTATCCTACAGCGGTTTCATGGACTTGAGAGTGATTCAGCCATGGGTGATGGTCACGGACACTGACAGTGTGTTTTCAGGAGAAGTGGAGGTCAGAGGCTGGAAGCCTGAAGTCTCTTCTCTTTTCTCCGTCGAAGTGGTTCCGGGCTTCTACTGGTGTGAGGATTCCTCCAGTGTATCCCTTGGAGGTTTGTTCCACAGCAGCGCCAGAGCTGTCAGTGGTGACATTCATGCGGTGGCTGATACAGATGATCTGGAAAGCACATCTCTTTCAGGTAATTTCTACATGCTTTCAGAAGCCGGTCTTGAGTGGACAGTTCAGTCATCTCTTGTTCATCTTGAAGACTTCTCAGGAAGCATTACCTGTCTTTACCCTGCTTCTTCCGCCGGATGCGGAGGTATTGCGGGAATCGAAGATGACAGTTTGTATGCCACGGCAATTGCCCTTTATTCTCCCGTCTCAGGTGTGAGCTCCAGACTGGCTGTTACAACCGATCTTGACTGGGAATCACCTGATCCCAGCTGTGAGTTCGGTGTGTTCGGAGGGTTCAGCAGAGGGCTGGCTGGTTTTTCCGTGATATGGGAAGAGGGAACTACAGTTCTGAATCTGGGGGTATCCGCATGGATCGACTGATTGCATTATCTTTACTGCTCTGTTCCTGTGCTCTGTTTGTGCCTGCCGAGAAACAGGAAGACAGCGGTGTTTATTTTCACTGTCCCTGGGCATCCTCAGTTCAACTGGTTGGTGACTGGAACCAGTGGGGGGCACTGACAGGTTCTGTGGGGACTGTTGATCCCAGGTGCGGACTCATGGAAAAAGACGGAGACATCTGGAGAGGTTCTCTGCCTGATGATCTGGGGCGGGGAAGATACAGATATGCTTTTCTGATCAACGGTGTTGAATTGCAGCATGACCCTCTGAACCCTGAGCAGACCGTATTCAGAGACAAAAGGGTTTCGCTTCTCATAGTGGACTGATAACACATTTCGAAAGGGGCAAAGTTTGGCTTCCGTGAGGTTTGACTCTGTTAGCAAGATATATGACTCAACGTCAAAGGCTCTTACCGATTTTTCAATTGATATCGCCGATGGAGAGTTCGTGGTTCTTGTTGGTCCCAGTGGATGCGGAAAGTCAACTACTCTTCGAATACTGGCCGGTCTCGAAGAACCCACAAACGGCAGAGTGTATATAGACGGAGTCGATGTAACTGACACAGAACCGTCAAAGCGCGACATTGCAATGGTGTTTCAGAATTATGCTCTTTATCCTCACATGTCTGTTTTCGACAACATGGCATTTTCCCTGAAGATGAAGAAGCAGTCGTCTTTCAAGATAAAAGAAGCGGTAGAGGATGCTGCGGAGATACTTGGGATCACCGATTATCTGAACAGAAAGCCACGGGAGCTTTCAGGGGGACAGAGACAGAGAGTTGCTGTAGGCAGAGCCATTGTAAGGCATCCCAAAGTGTTTCTCTTTGATGAGCCTCTCTCCAATCTTGATGCAAAACTCAGGGTGCAGATGCGCAACGAGCTTGCCCGGCTGCATTCAAAGCTTGGAGCCACCATGATCTACGTTACCCATGATCAGGCAGAGGCAATGACCCTTGGTAACCGGATCGTTGTACTGAAAGACGGTTTTGTTCAGCAGACAGCCCCACCTCTTCAGGTTTACAACGAACCCTGTAACAGATTTGTTGCAGGTTTCATAGGAAGTCCCGCAATGAACTTCTTCAAGTGCACTGTCTCCGGAGGTGAACTGCATGCAATGGGAGGAGCTCTTGGCAGGGTGACAATTGCCGACGGTTCCTACACCATGGGAGTCAGACCTGAAGATGTTCTCAAAGCTGCTGACAGCCCGTTCTCCTGCTCTGTTGAAGTGGTGGAAACACTGGGAAATGAAAAAGTTGTCATCGGCATTGCTGTGTCGGGAGAACATCTCACTGCAAGAGTAAGTCCGGATGTTCCAGTTAAACCCGGGGATAACATGAACTTCACCTTTGCCATGAACAAGATTCACTTCTTTGCTCCGGACCAGGAAGAAAGCAAGATATGATTCTGCTGACAGCTTTCGTAATCAGTCTTGTGGTATCTCTCTTACTGACCCCTCTGGCAAGCCGCCTGGCAACCAGACTGGGAATGATTGATCCAGGTTCCCCTGAAGGGTGTTCCGGAATTCCCACAATTGGAGGAATTGCCATTTTTCTGGGATTCGCCGTTGCTATACTGGCAGGTATGATAATCTTCCCGTTCCTTCCCGGAGAAGGGGTAGCAGACACTCCCATATCATGGAAATCCTTATGCATCCTGCTGGTATCGTCAGGATTTCTAATGACACTTACCGGATTCATCGATGACAAAATGGTGTTCAAACCCGGCACCAAACTTCTGCTTCATTCTCTTGTTGTAACAGCTGCAGGGGTATTCTTTTTGCTGAAGGGAGCTCAGGTCAGACTTTTTCTGGAAACAAGCGGGGTAAACTGGCTGGCTGCTCCGGTTACCCTCCTATGGCTTCTCGGCATAACAAACTCAATGAATCTTCTGGACCATGCAGATGGTGTTACAGCAGGTATAACAGCCATTGCTGCAGGGTTTTTCGCCGCCTTGAATTTCATACACGGTAACCCTGCTGTGGCTTATATCAGTCTGGCAGTTTCCGGAGCATCAGTGGGATTTCTCTTCTTTAACTTCCCACCTGCATCAACTTTCATGGGTGACAGCGGATCTAATTTCCTGGGATTCATGCTGGGACTTATTGCAGTGCTCAGCGTATACACCACAGACGGGTCTATCCCATGGCTTGCGGTCATGTCGCCTCTGCTTATCCTGGCAGTGCCTCTGGTGGATACAGTGATGGTTCTGATTTACAGGAAGAAGATGGGTGCACCACTCTTCAAGGGAGATAAGAATCACCTGGCCCACAGGCTGGCCAGGATGGGGTATTCAAGAAAAACTACAGTTATCATCCTTTACATCTATGCTGTGGTATTGGGAACCACAGCTCTTCTTATGCCTACACTCAGACCGTACCAGGCGATTCTGGCATTTGTGAATGCTGCTGGAGTGATTACGGTTTTTGCTATTTTTATTGTTAATGGAGAAAGGAATATGGAGAAGTGAAGCTGAACAGATCAGGAGCGTTTTCAGTTATTCTTGTTGTCATAATGCTCGGTGTTCTGTTCGGAGTTCTCACAGACAGCAGGAACAGCATACTGGTTAAAGAGATTGTTTATGTTGCCGGCGGTGCTCTCACTTCAATTCTGGCAGGAATTCTTCTTCTTATGAGAAAACCCGGTTCATACAACCGAATTCCCCGCATTCCTCTTGTCCTGTTCTCCACTCTTATTCTGTTCTCTGTTTTCAGGCACTTTACCGGTCTCCATTCTGTGAATGGTCCCTTCACAATATTCATGCTGCTCTCATTGTTCATGCTGGTGGTATCCAGCACACCTTTCCTTGACAGGAAGGGTCTGCGTTTTTTTACAGGTGCTTTGATCATCGCATCAGCAGTTGTATTTGTTTATGCAATTCTTCAGTGGCAGGGAATCAATATTTTTCAGTGGGATGCAGGCCTCACCCGAAGCGGAAGAAGTACTGGCAGTCTTGGCAATCCTAATCTTCTCGGGGGTTTTGCCTCGGCTCTGGTTCCTCTGGGAGTTGTCCGGATACTTACTCTTGAGAAAAGAACTCTTTTAGTTAAGAGATCCCTGGCAGCTTTTTTCACAGCTCTGGCCATTTTGGCAATTATTGCAAGCGGAACAAGAGGCAGCCTGATTGGACTGGTTGCAGGGTGTGCCTTTCTACTTGTGTGGTATATAAAGTGCATGAAGCCTGATTCCCGAAAACTTTTCACAGTGCTTGTTCTCTTCATTCTTGTTACAGCAGCAGTTACCGTTCCCATGATTTCCAGACTCACTGAACTCGATCCCTCAGAGGAAGATCAGGGAACTCTGGAGGTAAGGAAGGTTATCTGGTCCGGCGCACTGGCAGTTTTTCTCGACAGCCCGTTTACAGGACACGGCCCCGGATCTTTTCAGATTCTTTTCCCGGAACACAGAAATCCTGATTACAGTCTTCTCGGAGTAAGTCACAACACTCTTCATGCTCACTGTGAATACCTTGAGATTCTTGTTGATCTTGGCCTTGTGGGTTTGGTTCTCTGGGCTCTGATTGTGTTTTTTACAGCAAAAAGTACAGGCAAGCTTTCTCCTCTTCGAGCTGCTGCCCTGGCAGGTATTCTTGCAATGCTTGCAGAGGCACTGGTTTCTGTTCATCTCAGATGGCCTCCCACCGCCTGGCTGTTTGCCGTGCTTGTGATGATCCTCCTTGCCGGGAAAGAAAAGCCTGTGAAACCCGGGAAGATTGTTGTTCCCGGGGCAGTTGTGCTTTTTGCAGCGGCTGCTGTGCTTATTTACGGACTTCTGTTCCACTACCTGCCGTCAGCCAGATCCTCTGAAATGGTATTTCGCGGCAAGGACATGTATCTGAACAGAACTGACGCTGCTCTGAATGATGCCTACTCTGCAGCGAATCAATGGTCTGCATCTGGCGATCAGGCAGCTCTGAATACTGCAGTGAATGCATGGAGTTATGCTCATGCCTGTGCCGACAGCGCTGTTTATTTTTCATCTGAAGCCACCATAACTTATCCTTATGATCTGGGTGGCTGGTATGCCCTTGGCAGTGCGCACCTTACGCGATATATGGTAATGAATCCGCCCCTTGCATCTCTCAGATCAGCTCTGGAGTTAGCCGGTTGTATGCCTGACTACACAGACCGGGAAATGCAGGACGAATTATCTGCGGGAATGGCTGCATATGACCGTCTGGTATCAATGGCTCCCAACTATGCTGAAGTTCACAACAATCTGGCCCTGGGGTATTCGAACATGGGAGACACCGGTAAATCCCTTGAGGAACTCTACTATTCATTCAGAATACACGGGCACAGGAGGAACGATTACACACAACAGGCGCTTTCTCTGTTCCCGCTCTGCCCCGGGTCCATCTCAGGTGCCGGTCTTATCGTTCACGAAAACATTGCATCCTTCAGTGAGATCTCTGAATCCTACAAATTTGAGAGTCGCTGCAGCGATTTGAGATCCACTCTTTCCTGGATTTATCACCTGCAGCCGGACAATGCAGATACCCTGTCGATTCTTTTCCAGGAAATTGCTGATATGGAAACCACTGGAGACTTGAATGAAGCAGTTACATCCGTTCTCAACTCTGATTTCTCAGTGCATCCATTCGATCTCTGGTACAGCGGTCATCTGAGAGAACTTGAGGATCAGGAAGCAATGCAGCAGCTGATTGCCATGTCGAAAGAGGGCTTCTTCAAAGGCAGTTTCTGCCCTGGTGTTCTTCCTGAAGACAGAGAGTATTACACCTGGCCAGCTGAGGTCTGTTTCAGATCCGGAATGGATCTGGACCTATTCCGCGAGCTTCTGGAAGTTCTTCAGTTCCAGATCGCTCTGGATATAAAGCTGGATGAGACCTTCACTCTTTCCTGGAGCCAGAGATTTGTCTCATCGACTCCTGAAGAAGTCCTGCAGCATCTTGATCAGGTAAGAAATGCCCTGGGCGGAAGCAGAGTTGCAATGAGAGAAGGGCAGAGTATGCCCTGGCTTTCCGGAAGCCTTGCTTCTCTGGTCTCCGATTCTCTCCATGCGCTGCAGCTTGCAGATCCTCTGAACAGTGTCTGGTATGAAATGGAGTTGGAGCTGGATTTCCTCATGGTTTCATCATACTGGTGGGAGTACAACATTTTTGCCGCCTCTCAGAACCAGTATCTTCTTGACCGCATTTTTTATTGCAGGAACAGCATAAGAGATCTCAACCCCGGCTCCTGGCAGCAGAAAACAGTGTTCGTTCTTGACGGTGTTATACAGAGGATCAGACCGCTGATCTCAGACGGATGCCCGGCAACAGTTCAGCTGCTGCGAGATGACCTTGTCAGCGGTGCTGCAAGAACAGGACCGTGATCATTATCACTTGATACTGGCCGGTTTATGTTTTAGATTACAGTACTTGTGCTGAAGAGCATGGGCGCATTGCGCCCATTTTTGCTATCAAGCCTGTGTTTCAATAAATTTAGTGGAGGTTTGCCCGTGTCTCAAGATGATGTACTGCAGCAAGTTGAGAATATTGTTAAAGAAAAGGGATTGCTGCTTGTTGAGGCGAACCTGTTTCAAGCCGGTAGAAGAAGGATTCTCAGAATTCTTGTTGACAAACAGGGAAGAGTAGGGCTTGATGAATGCGCAGAAGTTTCCAGGGCTGTTGGCAATGCAGTTGATGCCCTTGATCTTATCGGCGGAGCATACACCCTGGAGGTCAGTTCACCGGGCATAGGAAGACAGCTTTCCACGGAAGTCGACTGGATTCGCAGCGTGGGAAGAAAACTGGAAGTAAAAACTGACAGTGAAGAAATGACTGGAATTCTTACGGGATACAGTGATGGAACTCTGACATTTGAAGACGGCAGAACCTTAGACCAGAGCTGTGTCCTGGCTGCCCGAGAAGTCATCTGACAGGAGGAACGAATTGGCGGATTTTGAAAGGATAGATGCTCTTGCCGGTCTGGTAAGGGAAAAAGGAGTAAACAGGGAAGTTCTCCTCAGAAGCCTCCATGCCGGTCTGATCAAGGCATCTCTGCGGGAGTACGGTGAGGAGCAGGACATCAAGGTTACCTGGGAACAGGGAACAGGTGATATCAGAATGGAAGCGGTTAAAACCGTTGTGGAAAAGCCTGCCAGGGGACGCACTCATGTTGAAATTGCTCTGAAACCAGCC
Organism: uncultured bacterium; assembly: GCA_964386635.1. GTDB lineage: Bacteria > Fermentibacterota > Fermentibacteria > Fermentibacterales > JCC-6 > Sabulitectum. The sequence continues at coordinate 23,519 of CAYLRO010000013.1, forward strand.
AGGAAGCTTGAGCCCGAGTGCCAGCTGGGTGATCAGGTGGCAGTGCCGATAAGTATTGCTGATTTCGGAAGAGCAGCAGTTAACGAGTTCAGAGGTGAATTTCTTCTTCTTGTGAAATCTGCTGAAAGAAATCAGGTCTGGAAGGAATTCTGCGATCGAGTGGGACAGATTATTCCAAGGTGCAGAGTCCAGCAGGTTTACAGGAACAGAATACTTGTTCAGGTCGCAGGCAAGATTGAGGCAGTTGTTCCTGCGGAGGAACGAGCCAGAGGGGAAAGATACGATCAGGGTGATTCCATTACACCGGTTCTTCTGAAAGTGGAGAAACCTGAAAGTCTGGAACCGCAGCTGGTGCTTTCAAGGGCAACACCCCAGCTTGTGAGAAGGCTTTTCGAAAGGGAAGCCCCTGAGATTGAAGAAGGTGTTGTACAGATAAAGGCGATTGCCAGGGAAGCTGGAGTCAGATCAAAGATCGCTGTAGCAAGTACCGACATGAGAATTGATGCGGTTGGAGCATTTGTGGGAATGAAGGGAACCAGGGTACAGTCTGTTATGAGAGAACTGAACGGGGAGAGGATAGACATTCTCCCCTGGACCAGAGACAAACTGGTTCTTGCATCTCAGGCTCTTGCACCTGCCACAGTACTTCACATGGAATCAGCAAAGAGTTTCAACCGTGAAACAGGTGATATGGAGGAAGTGTTCGTAGCAGTTGTTCCGGATGATCACCTTTCACTGGCCATTGGAAGAAACGGTCACAATGTCCGGCTTGCAGGGAACCTTGTGGAGCGCAGGATAGACCTGAAAACCCAGAGTCAGTGGGAAGAGGAAAACCGTTGGCAGAATATGCTGAGAGTGGATGCCAGTGAACTGCCCAGTGTGAATGAAAAACTTGCTGAAAGACTCAGCAGAGCCGGTTACGATTCAGCACAGATGATAGTTGATTCCACAGAGGAAGAACTCCTTGAAGTTCAGGGTGTAGGTCCTGTTAAAGCAATTCAGATCAGGGCGGAAGCTGCTGAACTGGTTGACCGGAGGGTTCATCAGATAGAGGCTGCAAAACAGCTTGAGGAACAGAATTCACTGGAATCCGAAAAAGAACAAAATAAGAATGAAGAATAAACGGTCTGGAAGAAGGTGATTCCCCTTGACTGAATCGAATACATTAAAGAAGCAACGGGTGTATGAGCTGGCCAGAGAGCTCAACATATCCAGTGAGGCGCTTCTAAAAGTTCTGGAAGAACTGGACATAGAGGCAAAAAGCCATATGAGTACCCTTAGCCATGAGGATACCGGCAGGGTTATCAATCAGTTCGAGAAGCAGAAGAAGGAAGCCAAGACCAGGGCAACCAAGAAAAGAAAACGGAGAAGGCGAAAAAAGAAGACAGTTGTTTCCGCTGAGACCGTGAAGAATGTGAAGAAAACCCTGGCAAAGATGGATGCCGGTAAAACAAAGAACCGGAAGAGCAAAAAAACCAGATACAAGAAAGAGAAGCAGGAGCGTCATGAGCTGAGAGAGGTTCCCGCAGGCGAGGAAAACGTAATAAATATTGCTGAGTTCACCAGTCCTTCTGAACTGTCTGATCTTATGGACGTTCCGGTGAATGCCATTATCACAACCTGTCTTGGCCTTGGAGTTATGGCAACAGCAAACCAGCGACTCGATTCGGAAACCATAGCTCTCATCGCTGAAGAGCACGGATTCAAGGTCAGAGAGGTAGCAGAATTCGGCGCTGAGGCACTTGAAGAGGCAAGAGTGTCCGCAGGAGACGGCGAAATTGAGGAGAGACCTCCTATAGTTACCATCATGGGTCACGTTGACCATGGAAAGACAGCTCTTCTTGACAGGATCCGATCCAGCAATGTGATATCTACGGAATCCGGCGGTATCACTCAGCACATTGGTGCTTACGTTGCCAATGTGGATGACGAAAGACAAATTACATTTATTGATACTCCCGGGCATGCCGCCTTCACGGCAATGCGTGCAAGAGGAGCACTGGTCACAGACATCGTTGTTCTTGTGGTTGCAGCGGACAGTCGCGTAATGCCCCAGACCAAAGAATCAATTGAGCATGCCAGAGCTGCGGGAATACCCATTATCGTTGCAATCACGAAGATGGACCTGCAGACTGCCAACCCTGACTTTATCAAGCAGGATCTTTCCCAGAGCGGTGTTCTTGTTGAGGAGTGGAGCGGCAGCGTTCAGTGTGCTCAGGTTTCCGCGATGACCGGGGAAGGAATTGATGATCTCCTGGAAATGATATTGCTGCAGGCTGAAATTATGGAACTCACAGCTGTTCCCGACAGGCTTGCCAGAGGTACCATTCTGGAGGGAAGGGTTGATCCCAGACGTGGATCAATAGTAAATCTTCTGATACAGGACGGAACTCTCCGTGAGGGCGACTGTTTCGTGGCAGGTCAGTATTCCGGAAGAGCAAGAGCTCTTTTCGATGAGAATGATGATGAGATATCAGAAGTACCTCCCGGGTATCCTGTTCAGCTTCTCGGATCTCCAGGTGTTCCTGATGCAGGCGATTCTTTCATCTCTGTTGAGAACGAATCCGAAGCGAAGAAGGTTGCTCTCAGAAGGCAGATGGTGGTTAGAGAAAGAGTACTTCACGCCAGACGCAAAGTTTCCCTTGAAGACTTCTGGGCAACAACCGAGGATGGAGAGCGGATTCTCAACATCATCGTCAAGTCTGATGTTTCCGGATCAGCTGAAGCGATCGTAGACACTCTCTCCAAACTTCAGAATGATGAAGTCAGCGTCAATGTGATTCTAAGCGGAGCAGGGGGCATCACTGAAAGTGATGTGGATCTTGCATCTGCGTCCAATGCAGTTGTCCTTGGATTCAAGGTCAGGCCGGATCAGAGGGCAAGAGAGAAAGCCGCTGAAGAGGGTGTGGAGATAAGCACATTCAATGTAATCTACGATCTTGAGGAAACAGTTAAGAAAGCTCTTGGCGGTTTGCTTAAGCCGGAAGAGAAGGAAGAATTCCTCGGATCTGCAGAAGTCAGAGACACTTTCAAGGTTCCCAAAATCGGTGTTATTGCCGGTTGTTACATTATCGCCGGCAGGATCAAGAGAAATGCCATTGCCAGGCTTGTTCGCAATGGTGTTGTGCTCTGGCAGGGTGAAATATCATCACTGAAGCATTTCAAGGAAGATCGTCGCGAGATGCTGGCTGGTTTCGAATGCGGTATTGGTCTCGCTCGATACAACGATCTCAAGGCGGGAGATACCATTGAAAGTTTCGAAATCGTAAAGATTGCGAGAGAACTGGAGTGAATCCCAGAAAAGTAGAGCAACTCACCGGCAGAATACGGGTTCTCCTGGCTGATATCCTCAGCCGGGAGATTTCCGACCCCAGGCTTGCCGATGTGGTGATAAACAGAATAGAGCTTGCTTCAGACGGGGCTTTTGCAAAAGTGTTCGTATCCACCTTAACGGATTCAGGTGATTCCGGCAGGGAACGGATAAAACTACTGAAAAAGGCTTCCGGATATATCCGTAAACTACTGTCGCAGAAACTTCAGGTCAGGGTGGTTCCTGAACTGCGTTTCAAGTGGGATGACTCGGTAAAAGAAGGTGAACAGGTTCTTTCTCTGTTAAGATCACTCAATATTGAGGAAGACTGAGCCTTGACCGGAGCAGTGTATCTGCTTGACAAACAGATTGGAATTACTTCCAGGAAGGCTGCTTTCAGGGTTGCACATGCTCAGGGTTTCAAGAAGTATGGTCATTGCGGAACTCTTGATCCGGATGCTACAGGTCTGCTTGTTGTTCTCCTGGGGAAGGCCACCCGACTGGCATCCTACATATCAGGGTCTACAAAGCGTTACTCTTTTCAGCTGGTAACCGGAATCTCCACCGATACTCTGGACATGAGTGGAAAAGTGCTTGAGCAGTGGGATACCTCATCAGTTACCACTGCAATGGTCCAGGGTGTTCTGGAGAATTATACCGGAACATTCATGCAGAAAGTGCCTGCATTCAGTGCTGTACGGGTGAACGGAAAACGGGGTTATGAGCTTGCCAGGCAGGGTAAAACGATTGAAATGCCTGAGAGAGAGGTTACTGTTTCCCAGTGGAAATGCGGCAGGATGTCGGAGGGGCGCATTACTCTTGAGGTTACGGTTTCCCAGGGAACATATATAAGAGCGTTGTGCAGAGATATCGGTATTTCTCTGGGAATCCCGGCGGTTGCGGACAACATCCGCAGGACACGGGCCGGAGTGTTTTCAGTTGATCAGGCAGCGCAAATCCCTGACAGCAAAGGAGCTCTTCTCACAATGGCCCAGGCATTGAAAGAGTATCCTCAGATTGTTCTTTCGCAACATGATTCTGTCAGAATATCCCACGGAATGTCTGTGGATATTTCCGCAACAGGCATTACAGTGCTGCTGAACAGGAACGGTGAGGTTGCAGCTATTGCACAGGGTTTCGAGAAAGAGGCAAGGCCTCTGGTTGTTTTTCCAGGCGGAGAGGGTGAATGAGACTTGCGGCTCTTGGAGCATTTGACGGGTTACACCTGGGACACATGAAAGTACTTGAATGTGCCGGTGAGTCATCCGGCATCGTTCTTTTTGAACCTTTACCCAAACAGTATTTTTCAAAGCATGCATGGAAAAAGCGTCTTACAACACCTGCAGAGCGTCATGAACTGTTGCGGGACAACGGAATAAGTTGTATTATTACTCTCCCGTTCGATGGTCATACAGCTGAAACTCCACCTGCTGATTTCAGCAGAGAGCTGGCTGATATTGGACTGTTCGACGGTTTTGTAGTAGGGTACGACTTTCGGTACGGATCAGGTGTATCCGGAACCACTGACACTCTGAGAACTGACCTTGCTGAGCTGGGTCTGGAACTCAGGGTAGTGGAGCCTTGCATGGTGGATTCAGTGCCGGTAAAAAGCGGAAGGATCAGAGAATTTCTGCAGAGCGGTGAGCTCAGCAGAGCTTCTGAACTTCTTGGCCGGGTCTATGGAGCAACCGGTGTTGTTTCCAGAGGCCGGGGTCTGGGCAGAGAACTGGGTTTTCCAACTCTGAATATCAGGGTTCCCGGGTCCAAGCTCATTCCACCCGGTGGAAGCTATGCCGCCTTCGCCAGCATAGGTTGCAGACGTTTGAAGGCCGTGGCATTTTCGGTTCCTGAGAGGAACCTGATCGAGGTGCATGTCCCGAACCTCAGGGAAAACCTTTACGGAGCAGCGGTCTCCGCAGAGTTTGTTTCCTTCATAAGAGAGCCCGAGACATGCAGTTCACATAAAGAACTGAAAAATAAGATCAATAATGATCTGGAAATTTCAATGGAGGTACTGAAAGAATGGCAGTAAGCAGCGAAAAGAAGAACGAGCTGGCTGTACAGTTCGGCGGAAGCGAAGCCAACACCGGCAAAACCGAGGTTCAGATCGCTATCCACACCGAAAGGATCAAGCAGCTCACAGAGCATGCTAAAGCTAATCCCAAGGACAACAATTTCAGAAGAGGTCTTCTGAAGCTTGTTGGGCAGAGGCGCAGGCTCCTCAACTATCTTGAATCAAGAGATGTTGAGAGGTACAGGAACATTGTAAAGGAACTGGGTCTCAGAAGGTAAATAGCCTCTGGTATTCAGCTCCATCGTACGGTTCCGAACGACGGTTCGGACGAGTAAGTGAGTGAAGAAGAAATAAAATGAAAACAATCGTTGAAGAGATGATCGCAGGCCGGAAACTGACAATCGAAACCGGTAGAATGGCCAAACAGGCCCATGGAGCTGTTTACGTTCAGTACGGAGAATCCGCAGTCCTGGTAGCCGCTTGCAGCGCTCCTGCCTTCAGGGACATGGGATTTTTCCCTCTTACCATTGAGTACAGAGAGAGAACCTACGCCGCCGGCAAAATACCCGGTGGATTTTTCAAAAGAGAAGGGCGCCCAAGCGAGAAGGAAGTTCTTACTGCCCGTCTTATAGATAGACCAATCAGACCTCTTTTCCCCGACGGATTCAAGGACGAAACTCAGGTATACTGCCTGGTCCTCAGTTCCGACGGTGAAAACGATCCTAACCTCCTTGGCTTAATCGGCGGTTCTGCAGCACTTATGATATCGGACATTCCCTGGGAGGGTCCTGTAAGTGCAATCAGAGTGGGTCGTGTGAATGGCGAAATAGTTCTGAATCCTACTGTTGAGCAGATGGAAGAGAGCGAACTTGAGCTTGTTGTAGCCGTAAAGGGAAGAGATGTTGTAATGCTCGAGGGGCATTGTGATGAACTTTCCGAGGAAGTTATTGCAGAAGCAATATCACAGGCCGCTGAAGAAGCAGCCAGGATCAATGATCTTCAGCTTAAACTTCAGGAGATCGCAGGCAGAGAAAAGAAGCAGTTTGAGGTTCCTGTTCTCCCTGAGGGTCTTTATGAAGCGGTATACGAGATCGTTTCCGACGAGCTTTCCAAAGCCTACGGCCAGGGAAACAAGGACAACATGGGTGCAGCCATGGAGAACTCAAAGGAAAGAGCTGCTGAAGCTGTTCCTGCAAAGTTTGACGTGGAGCCCGACGACGCTGAGTATGCAGGTTACATCAAGTCAGCAATCTACAAAGCTGAGAAAGAATATGTGCGCTCAAGACTGCTCTCTGATGGCATCAGGTATGACGGCAGAAAGAGAACCGAGGTCAGAGACATACACTGTGAAGTTGGCGTTCTGCCGAGAACTCACGGATCTGCTCTGTTCACAAGAGGCGAAACACAGTCTCTCTGTGCTACAACCCTTGGCGGCGACCGTGATGAGCAGCGTATCGACGCTCTTCTGGGAGAATACAAGAAAAGCTTCATGCTTCATTACAACTTCCCCAGTTTCAGTGTGGGAGAAGTTCGTCCTGTGCGCGGACCAGGCAGACGTGAGATAGGCCATGGTCATCTTGCAGAAACAGCTGTAGAGGGCATTATTCCCAGTGAATTCCCATACACAGTCAGAGTGGTTTCAGATATCCTCGAGTCAAACGGTTCATCCTCACAGGCTACGATCTGCGGAGCATCCCTCTGTCTTATGGATGCCGGTGTTCCTGTTAAGGGTCATGTTGCAGGTATAGCTCTTGGCCTGATCACAGACGGTGAAAGATCGATTGTTCTTTCAGATATCGCCGGTGTGGAAGATCACCTTGGAGACATGGACCTGAAGATTGCAGGAACATCCAATGGTGTTAATGCTATCCAGATGGACCTTAAGGTGGAAGGTGTATCCCAGGAACTTCTTGTGGGAGCTTTCCTTCAGGCCAAAGAGAACAGACTGCATATTCTTGATAAAATGAATGCCTGCATCGACAAGCCAAGAGAAGAACTCAGTCAGTATGCACCCAGGATCATCACCATGCAGATCGACAGGGAAAAGATTGGCAAGCTGATTGGCCCCGGCGGCAAGAACATCAGGTTCGTTACAGAGGAATCCGGTGCCGAGATCAATATTGATGATGACGGTACAGTTACAATCCTTACAAACGACGGCGACAAGGCCGACCATGCTCTTCAGCTCATTGACGGATTTGTAGGTGTTCCCAAGATAGGCAAAGTTTACGAGGGAACAGTGGTCAGTATCCAGACCTTTGGAGCTTTCGTTGAGATCATGCCTGGAACTGATGGTCTGGTACATATCAGCAACATCAGCAAGGAACGTGTCAACGATGTGGCTTCTGTTCTCAAAAGAGGTCAGAAGGTTCGGGTGAAGGTTAACAAGATCCGTGATGACGGAAAGATCGACCTGAACATGAAGGATGTGGACCAGGATGGTCACAAGGAAGTCGCTCAGGAGAGCGACTCCGAAGAGTAAATCTCAGAGGGGCGGCCATGGCCGCCCCTTTTTTTGAAAGCTGATATGTCAAAAGTATTTGTAAAGACACTGCCGGAGCACCAGGGGCTTCCTCTTCCGGAGCCTGCAACACCTCACTCTGCAGGAGTGGACTTGAGAGCTGCCATAGAGGAAACAGTTGTGATAAAACCTGGAGACAGAGCGCTTATACCTGCAGGCATCAAAGTGGCTGTTCCTCCGGGTTTTGAATGGCAGATCAGACCGCGAAGCGGTCTTGCCCTGAAACACGGGGTAACTGTTCTCAATTCGCCTGGAACCATAGATTCTGACTACCGGGGACCGGTTGGTGTGATTCTGATAAACCACGGAACAGAGGATTTCTCTGTGACCAGGGGAGATCGGATAGCACAGGCCGTTCTTGCAAGAGTGGAACCTGTTGTTCTTGAATCGGTGAACAGTCTTGATGAGACTGAAAGGGGAGAAGGCGGTTTTGGTCACACAGGAGTATAGGCTGAAAATCCCGGTAATTACCCTGATCTTGCTTTTCATGGGTTGTGCATACAGTTTTAGAGGATCTCTCCCGGAAAACATAAGATCTGTCCAGGTGGATCAGTTCAGGAGTTCTGTAACAGAGTACGGACTTGAACAGGACATCACAGGTCTGGTTACAGAGGCAATTGTCCGGGACGGACGGCTGGCGATAGATAATGATGATCCCGATGCAAGAATTCAGGGCACTGTTGCATACTTCGGAAAAACTGCAGATTCGTATACAGGCTCTGAAGAGGTGGAGCAGTACAGAATGGAGATGCGAGTTTCTGTCTCCATGGATAGAACCTCCGACAATGAGTACATTATCAGGGACGAAACCATTTCTGAATGGATACTGTATGATCCGGTTGCTGAAACATATGATTCAGCGAAAGAGAGGCTTGTACAGGAACTGTCGGAGCAGGTTGTTAGAAGATGTCTCTCCGGCTGGTAGGGAACTGACCGCTGTTGAAAGGAACTGGGACTGATCAATGGTTAACAATAAAACCGGATGTCTGATGTGGGCGCTTCTCTTCTGCTTTGTACTTCTGTGGGGATGGAAGCTGATTGATTTCTATGTTCTCCAGCCTGCCGGGGTAAAAAAGGGTTTGAACGAAACCATGGACTCTGTCTCCAGGGTTCAGACTGTAGCAGCAATGCAGGTTGAATTCAACTCTGCCTGGGCGGAATACGAGAGAACTTCTGAAATACAGTTTGATTTCACAGGTTTTCAGGGAGACTCATTTGTGGTTCAGTGGACAGATACTCTGCATGTTCCCGTTTTCCCGTCCATACCAAACGAATTCAGACTGACAAAGCTGGTCAAATAGTGAGTTACTCCGAGGACTGGAGATACCGGCACGGACCGAAAAAGTCTGGCGGAAAGGTGATTGTCTATATCATTCTTCTTCTTGTCATATTGCTTCTTATAACCAGAGCTTCCGGTTTTGCAAGGCAGTTCACCGATATATTTCTTGCGCCTTCCGGGGAAAACCAGTCTACTTCTGAGACTGTGGAGCACTAATGAACAAGTACGCACCTGTTTTTGATTCTCATTGCGATACTCTTGCAAGAAGCCAGGCGGAAGAAAAGTTTGTAACAGGTTCTGAAAACAATCATATTGACCTGCCAAGACTGATGGAATCCGGTGTAAGGGATCAGATCATGGCTATATGCTGTGAGCCTTATACAGGTAGAGAAGAAGAGCTATGGAACCGCGGGATCAGCAATTTCAGGAAATTTCAGGTTACAGAGAAACCACGGCTTCATTTCGGAATTGAAGGTTGTCTTGCCATTTTCAACGGCTGGGAGCTTCCTTTTCATCCCCTCGTGGCCAGTCTGACCTGGAACGGTGACAATCCATACGCAGGAGGAATAGGATCTTCAATGAATCTCACGGATGCCGGCAGGGAGCTTGCTGCAGTGTTCATTGGTCAGAACACTGCTGTGGACGTTTCCCATCTTAATGATATCTCCCGCAAAAGTCTCCTGAAAATGGGCTTTCCAGTTTGTGCGACTCACTGCAATGCCAGAAAGCTCTGCACTGGAATGAACCGGAACCTGCCTGATCAGGACTTGAAGGAGATCGCCGCCAGGGGTGGAGTCATCGGTGTTACATTTGTCCCTGATTTTCTTGAAGATGACGGGGAGAAAGCAACAATTGAATCAATAGTTAACCATGCGGAATACATTGCTGAGAAAACCAGTATGAACGCAGTGGGATTCGGCAGTGATTTTGACGGCGTGGAAAGTTTGCCTGCAGGGATCGCAGGCGCAGAGAGCTGGCACAGAATACTGGATGCCCTGGAGAACAGGGGTTGGTCCAGCGAAGATGTAACAAAGGTTGCCGGTGGAAACTGGCGAAGATTTTTTAACCTGGAAAACTGACGGAGGCCCCGGTGAAACCTATTATTACAGTACTTCTCATTCTTACAGCAACTGCTGTTGCCCAGACCCCACTGGAGTTCGGAATAGTACAGGATCTGGTGGGCGGCACACCGCGGATCAGCGTGTTCAGCATAAAAACTGTTAATCTTGACGGAACCGGCACACTGCAGATAGCAGCCAGGGCAGGAGTAAGATTCAACTGCACACGGCACTCCATGCTTGCAGATACTTCCACTGCAGCTGAGGTGCTCATAGACGGACAGATTTCCTATTCAGCAGCTATTATCACACCGGTGATTGAGCATTTTTTTGAAGTTATCAGAAGCAACATGGGTATTCATGGATCCGGAGGAATTTCGGTTATACAGGCTGATTTCATCACATCCGACGAAATGGGATGGATATCAGTGTCAGTTCCTGTCTCCAGAGTGGACAGCCTGCTTGTCGGTGACATAAGTCCTATGGATTTCTGGTCTGTGACTCCTGTGCGGGAAGTGGAAGTGGGAACCCTGGGATTTCCTGTCACCAACGCAAGCCCTCTTCCTGAGTTGCACGGTGCTCCTGTAACGCCTTTTACTGTCCCGGCAGAGGTTGAAGACAGCCATGCATGGAAGTCTCTGATTCTGCCTGGATGGGGTCAGATGAGTTCAGGAACAGGAATCGCTGTAGTCAATATTCTTGTTGAGATCGGCGGGGCAGCACTGGTATTTACAGATGATTATCAGGAAGCCGGCATAGGGATCCTGGCAGTTAATCACCTGATCAGTTTCGCCGACCTCCTTTAGGAAAGGAGTCATAATGAGATCTTTTGAACGATTCCTTGTCATAGCCGGAGCGGTGATATGGTCACTCGCATTTTACTTCGGTCCGCAGAGCGGCTGGTGGCATGCGGCCAGATTCGGGCTTTTTGCTATTGCTCTTGCTGCTTTGCTTCGGGGTACCGAGTTCCTGATTCCGGGTACCCGGCCCAAACCGAAAGCCAAGAGGGGACCGGGCCGGAAGTGCAGTATCTGCGGAAAGCCGGCAACATCCGGATCAAATTTCTGCAGCTATCATGCCAGATACGGCTCGGAGGATGACCGGCGCTGAATGACCGGCAAAGGCTCCAGACTGCTTATCACAGCGCTGCTGGTATCTCTGGCTGTTGCATTGGTGTTGCGGTTTACATCACAGAAAGTTATTGAAGCAACACGAACTTTTCCGGTACTGGGAACATTTGCCACTGTAATTATCACAGCTGAAGAGGAATCAATTCCCTGTATGATGCAGAGTGCGGATTCACTGCTTCAGCACATGGAAACTCAGCTGGGAAGATTCAGCAGCTGCGGAGAGCTTTACACACTTAATCTATCCGGTGCTATCGGTACGGATACTGAACTGGGCAAGCTTGTTTCCCTGTCGGATTCACTTGTTTCAGCTACATCCGGCTATTTTGATCCATCACTGGGAAGGCTCTCTCTCCTCTGGGGATTTCCTCAGGCAACTGCAGTTCCTGACAGCGCAATGATACTGGAAGCACTGGCGTTCACAGGCTGGAGCACTCAGGTACATATCGGCACCGATTCCATAACTCTGGAGAGGGGAACCTTCATGGATTTCGGAGCGGTTGCCAAAGGTTATGCAGTTGACAGAACCTACCAGTTTATCAGGGATGCAGGCGCTGTTGAGTGCCTGGTAGAGGTAGGGGGCGAGGTCAGGTGCGGCAGTTCCACAGGCAGGGTCTGGCACATCGGTGTCAGGCATCCCAGGGAAGGAGTTCTGGCAGGAACTGTTTCCTTCTCAGATGGAGCAGTGGCCACAAGCGGAGATTATGAATGTTTTTTTCTCCAGGATGGTGTCAGGTACAGTCATCTTCTTGATGGCACAACCGGATATCCCTCATGGAAAACAGCAGGGGTTACTGTTCTTGCAGCAGATTGCGCAACAGCAGATGCCATGGCTACTGCTGCAGCTGTTGCAGGTCCTCAGGAAGCCGGGAACTTCTCCCGGGAATGCTATACCGGTATGATCATTATTACAGAAGACCCTGAAGGATATTGTGAGATACACACATTAGGAGAGGTGCCATGGGGGCCATGATCAACGGTGAAAAGTGCGGTATCTGTCCACACGCTTGTATTTTTACAGAAGAGAATCCCACTGGCAGATGCAGAGTAAGAGGGCTGGGAAATCCAGGTTACGGACTGTGTACCGGTCTTTCGGTTGATCCTGTGGAGAAGAAGCCCCTGAGCAGATTCAAGCCTGGTACGAAAGTTCTGTCAACAGGTCCCAACGGATGCAATCTGTCCTGTCTTCATTGTCAGAACTGGCATATCAGCCAGCAGCATTGGGAAAACTCAAGGTATTTTACACCGGAAGAACTTGCCTCTCTCGCAATAAGCAGAAGTGACGGTATCGCATTTACTTATACAGAGCCTGTTATCTGGTACGAGTACATCATGGACACAGCTCCCCTTGTGAGAGAACAGGGAGGGTTCACAGTAATGGTGTCCAACGGTTATGTAAACCGGAGTCCCCTCATGGATCTGACCGGTGTTATTGATGCGTGGAACATTGACTTAAAAGCGTTTACAGAGGAATTCTACAGAGAAATATGCAAAGGTGACCTTCAAACGGTGAAAAACTCCATTGCCACTGTTGCAGGAAGCGGTTGTCATCTTGAACTGACATGGCTTCTTATTCCCGGGCTTAATGACAGTGAGGAAGAAATCTCAACCGCTGCCCGGTGGATAGCCGAAACGGCTGGTGCAGATACACCGCTCCATGTATCCAGATACTTTCCAGGATACAGAATGGACATTGCTGCAACTCCCATTCCCCTTCTGAACAGAACAGTTGAGTTGTTCAGGGAGCATCTTGAAGATGTCATTCCGGGGAATATTTAAACCCTGGGACATCACCGTTCTTCTGGTGATAGTTCTGGTCACTCATCTCTGGATGTCAGGTGAAAAAACATCCGGAACTGAAGCTGAAGCCCTCAGGGTAGTCTGGGCTCAGGGGGAAGACACCCTCAGTCTTGGTACTGATACTGTAATACAAAGAGGTTCTGTAGTTATTGAAATAGCCAGTGGACAAGCAGCCATAATTTCATCAGACTGTCACTCACAAATTTGTGTGAAAACAGGATGGCTGGACAGCCCGGGTGAAATATCCGCATGCATGCCGAATGAAACTTTCATTCAGATCACAGGGTCTGAAAACACTGTCGATGTGATCAGCTACTGATCAGAAAATGGTTTTCAGTTCCCCCCATGACAATCCATCAAGACCAAGAGCAGTTATGTCAGCAAACACAGTATAATTCGAGATGTTCCCTTCAAGCAGCCAGGGGGACCAGCTCACGAAGTTGTTGGAGTAATAGCTGTGAGGCACCGCCATGGAACTCTCGGTATCGCCAAGATTGGAAGGCCAGCCTCCACTGCTGAATTCCGTGTTGATCATCACCCAGAAATCATTGCCTGCGGTAATAGAAGTCGGGTAGGAGACAATAGTCGGACCACCGTCAACGGCTGTTATAAGTATCTGGTTCAGCTGCTGATCAGGTCCGGATTGTCCACCACTCCAGATCTCGGCATAAACCTGTGAAACATCCCATGGATAAGAAACAGAGTGATCGAACCAGATAGCTACCTGCTCGATTTCCCAGCTGGCAGCACCTGGATAGAAGTCATTCAGAGAAAACCAGGTTCCTCTGAATATTCCTTCCCAGCATATGCAGACAGGAGACTCAGTACCGTAGGTTATCCAATCTGAACTGGATAAAGGTTGTGGAGAAGTAATCTCAACAGGGCCGTGGCCTGTTGAAGCAACTATCGCCAGCAGAAATATTGCTAATGTATAAATTTTATGCTCCCCTCTACATTTTCAGGAACTATTCCGCATTACCAAAACTCAGGGTTGACAGCATCTGAACAACCGGCAGAACGCAGAACAGTTCCGTTTCATCTACAGCAGACAGCTGTAATGTTCTCGTAAGTCTGTCTGGTACCCCAATCTCCAGACCGACACAACATTAATAGTATAGCACCAATGGCAAGATATGTCACCGATGCGTTCAGCACAGGCATTGAACATAGTTGTGGTTGAGTATTATTGATAAAATGGTGTAATTGAACAGAGGAGAGTATCATGGAGAAAATTACAAACAGCGAGGATCTGAAACAGAGACTCAAACAGGCATCAGGAGAAGAAATCATCCAGTGTGGCTGGGGAACCCTTGGAATAAAGAATGTTCTTGCGGGAGTAACCCCATCTGCTCTCTTTCTTGAGTATGTAACCATCAGCATGAAAACCATGGAGCTCAGGAGAATCCCCTTTGAAGAAATTGAATTCATTTGGGCTTCTGGCGGTAATGCCTCCACTCCTGCGCTGATGAAGATTAATCTTGAGTCGCTGATAACTGAGGCAATCATAGGAACTCTTCTTTTCAAATCACCAGGCGGGAAGCTTACTAATATTCTGTTTCGGAAGATGCCCGGGTATGATAAAAATGACAAGGCTCCATTCAGGATCACAGAATACATAGCCTCAGTCAGACCGGAGCTTGTCCATCTGCCGAAGCTGACAACCGTAAGAGAGAAGCAGGGATTCGGTGGATGCATGAAGAATTTTCTCCTTATTGCTGCAATCTCAACTGCAATTCTGGCTTCCGCTCTCGGTTTCGGAACGGGACAGTGGAACATGGCAATGTACGGAGGTCTTGGCACAGGGGTGATTCTGGGAGCGGTGTTTGCTCCGCTTGTTCCGGTATTCAAACGAATGATATCCGGGCAGGGGTAAGATACATAAAGATTTGCATAACAGTTATATAGCGCAGCCGGTGGCGCAACTTTCAATCTGCGGTTATCTTTTGTTTGCAACACCAGGCGTTTCCGGGGGAGGTATGAGTAAATTCAGCATGAAAGACCTGTTTCCGTTTCACCAGTGGTGGCAGTAATGAAATTATGAGTGAAGTGCCACCCGATTCCACCGGTGAATCTGTTACTCTCTCTGTTGTGGACACCATGGGCGTACTGGCCGGTTACGGGAATTATGTCTTTGGAGATATAGGAGATGTATCCTTCTCTGTCTCAGGTGATGTTATCATTCTTGACAGGATGAACTGTCTTGTTTCCATCTTCACCCCTTCAGGAGAATTCGTAACATCAGTTGGCGGCTCAGGAGATGCTCCGTGGGAATTCAACTGGGCCACGAGTTTTGCCCCGATGTACGATGGAAGACTGATCGTTTCAGATTATGCAGGTTCTAAACTGGTCGTATTCAATGATACACTGGGCTACAGCAGTTTTGTCACCGGTTTTGACAGAACAGCACCTGCAATGCTGAAACCTCTGCCTGACGGAACCTTCATTGCAAGGCATACCGAGTTGCTTCAGGATGATGACGGTTCTCTTTCCGGAGAGAATTCCATCAGGATTGAAGTTGATGTGGACCCTTTCTACAATGCCATAACCGACTTGTCTACCGACCATGAGGGCAGGCTCTGGGTAAGGCTTGGCAGTGAACAGATACCCACCTTCCGTGTGTACAGTCATGACGGAGAGTATCTTTTCACTGCAGCATGCCCGGAACTGCAGGAGTTCGGCAGCCAGATCAGATTTCAGACAAGGTGGGATTGTGGCCTGGAACTCTTCTCCTGAGGATTACCCCAGGGTGTATCTGCTGGAGCTTTCCGGGATTTAGCCAGAGTCATCAGGTTCACTGCATTTAATAATTGTCATCCCTCCTGTGGTAAACATCAGGGGCGGAGACAGTGGAAAGAGGAGAAATCAATGAAAGGGAAGTCAATACTGTTATTAATGTTGCCTCTGGTCTTTTCCTGCGGCAGCAGCCCTTCAGAGAACCAAACCATTGAGAATGGCAGCTGGTCAGGCATGGCAGCCGACAGCATACCGATAACCTTTCAGGTAAATGGAAGTTCAATTGAAAACGCTGTTATAACAGTGAATTTTGACCTGGACACTCATCCGGATTCAACAATGGTCTGGTCCTTCGGAACTGAGATAGCAGACAATGAATTCAGCCACACAGAATCCAGCGGTTCCACTCCATGGGAATTCGGTCTTGATATCCAGGGAACCTTCTCACCTCCTGACCAGGTGCAGGGCAGCCTGACAACCTGGTGCGTGCACAGTCAGGGCGGAAGTACTGAAGCCGATACACTGGAAACAAGCTGGACGGCTCAGCCGGACTGAGTGATATCAATCTGGGATTCCAAGGGCAGCGGATTGACAGCAGCCGGTAAAAGTTGCCTAATACTGTGGGAGAAAGTGGAGGAACATGGAGAATATTCTCAGCTACAGATTGAACATTCCCCCTGACAGGGCACTTGCCATAGCAAAGGACAGGATCATTGATCACCCGGGAATGTCAATTGAGGGAGACGATGACAGAGGTATTCTCAAGTGGAGAGGCATCAGGGTGAATTACACCATGAAGCCTGTGAACGGTGGAGCAGATCTTCTTCTTGAGTTTACCAGAAAACCTCCGGTACCCTGGAAATTCATCAAGAAAGTAATAGATAATGAAGCCAGAAAGTGGTAGAAGGGAAAACCATGAAAAAAGCAGGTATTTCCGATAGTGATGCCAGAAGGGTTATTGAAGAAGGTACAGAGACTGTAACCCCTGAAGATCTCCAAAAAGTCATTGACAGAGAAGCAGACATAAGCAGAAAGTTTCACGGTCCTCTGAGACGTTTCATGAACGATTCAAAGACCCTCTTCAGCCTGCTGAAAGACTACTGGCACAAGAACTATACAGAAGTACCCTGGTGGACCATTGGTTCTGCTGTAGCAGCTTTACTTTATGTACTGAATCCCATGGATATTATACCGGATTTCATTCCCGGTATCGGTCTTCTGGACGACGCATCTGTTGTCTCTGCCTGTCTTTTCATGCTCCAGAGGGATCTGGCGAAGTACACCATCTGGAAGTCGCATAACTCTGAACAGACCACAGAGGACTGATACCGAAAACCCCACAGCTTTCCAGATTCGATTGAACTCATTGAAGAGATGATTGTTACATTTCTGTCAGGGGATTAATTATTTGTGTGTTTTTTCCGGGGGTGTTTTTATGATTTCAATTCATCCAAGGTTTTTAATGAATGAACAGGGATGCAGAGCATCGGTGGAACTGTCAATTGAGGAGTGGGAAAACATTCTTGATGAGCTTGAAGAATTGGAAGACATAAGGGATGTGGATAAAAGAAGTGCAGAAATTGAAGAGTTTGTCATGTGCGGAAGGCACATTCCCTGCATGAGAAAACGCAGATAACTGCCGTCTCACTGTTATCGGCTTAATGCTCGTCTGTATATTCCCTCCTGAAGGAGGGTAAGATGAGATATTCCCTGATACTTCTCTCGCTGTGGATCTCCTCCAGGGCTGCAGCAGCTTCAATTGACATCTGGTGCGACAGTCTCCTTGAAGAGATTCAGCCTTTTTCATTCAGCTCCGGTGATGAGATGAATGAGGAATTCGTTCCTCTCAGCGGGGTTTCTGCAATGATAGGGGAAACCGGTATTCCCATGTTAAGGATGGGAGGAATCGCCAACGAGTATTACGACTGGGAGGGAAACAATTACAATGGTACTTATTACCTGGACCTGGTTGATACACTGATCATTGCAGAGAACACCGAGACTTCCATGGATGACTTCCTTCAGATGTGTGAAGAGAACATGATCGAACCGGTTCTTTCAGTGAACTTCCAGATAAATGACCCGGAGAAAGCAGCAGGACTTGTAGAGTACTGCAACGGTGACCAATCCACACCAATGGGGCAGATCAGGGCTCAGAGGGGGCATCCTGCTCCGTATGATGTTGAGTACTGGCAGATAGGCAACGAGCCGGATATATCAGGACTGGTTCTGGAAATCTCAGGCTACACCTGGACCATGTACAGGCACTTCGGTATACCGTTCGATCAGTGGCACCATTCAGACTCGGTATTTGCCTCCTCATCCGATTACGCACAGCTGGCAGATACATACGCCGATGCCATGAGAACAGCTTCACCGGTTCCTGTTAAGATTGCCACCATGTCCCTGGCAGGAGATCTGAACTGGCTTGAGGAGACAATTGAGGTCTGCGGGAGCAACACCGACTGGGTTGATGTGCATTACTATCCTGCGGGAAGCTGGGAGCAGACTCCACCGGACACAACAGACTACATTCTCTGGCTGGCTTCTGTGGACTCAGGGCCTAAGGCTTTTGACGGCTGGTATCAGGCAATGGTGGATTCAGTCACCTCTTTCAACAGCGGAATCCCTCTTCCGGTGTGTGTCATGGAGTACAATATTCTGCTGGTTTATCCAGACCTTGAATGGTGGAATTACCTTGACGGTCTGTTCATTGCAGACTGTGCCTGTCACATGGCCGAGCAGGGATGCCCCATGGGAGGCGTCTATTCGATCTTCGAGGGCTCTGCAACAGATCCCAATACCTCTTTCGGCATGATCAGGGGAGATACCCTTTCCATGAGAGCCACAGGTCATGTAATGAGCCTTTTAAATGAAAAGATCACAGGAACCATGGTCTTTTCCCAGAGCGATGCATCAGGCGGGGGATACGGTCTGGATGTTCATTCAGCACTGAGAACTGATGGTAAACTTGCAGTGATGCTGGTAAACAAACATCTCACAGACAGTTATCAGACTGAAATAAACCTTCACGGATTCGAATCATCAGGATATGCTGAAATCTGGAGCATTGAAAATGATGCTCCAATGGAAGCACCCCATAACGGTACTGCCGGTCTGGTGTTCAGGGGCAATCTCTGGGGAACATCATCAACTTTCACCCGAACCTTTCCTCCTGCCAGCATAACATGTCTCGTTGTATACCCCGAAAGTTCCGGAATTGAGCACAGTAATTCCGGGTTCACTCTTACGGCAGGTCCTGTGCCGGCTTCAGAGGCGATTCAGATAAGTCTTTCTCTTCAGGAAAGCGGACATGTGGAGCTGTTGCTCTTCGATACTGCCGGAAGGATGGTGAGAGAGGTTTCCAGCGGAACATATTCCACAGGAATGAACCTGTTGACCATGGATACTCACGGTTTGCCTGAAGGGGTTTACATCCTTAGAGGAACTGCAGGGAATACAGTGAGCACCGCAAGGCTTGTGATTACTTCCAGCGGTTCCTGAGCAGTCATTCCACGCGATTCGGGTCAGACCGATGGATCCATAACCCTTCCCATGAACAGAATTGCATCTGTGGAGTTGTCCATGATCAGGAAGATGAAGGGTTTGTTGATATTCATCTCTACAGGGGGCTCAGGTATTGAGAGAAGATTCATTACAACTGCAGTAGCGGCAGCTGCTTCAGTACCTTCTTCATCCACCTTCACAAAAGCCTTGTGCAGTACTTCAGAGATGAAGAGGTCCCTGCTCCCTGTGATTCCACTGAAATCCGCGCTAACGGAGAATGCCAACTCCATCCCCATGTTCCTGAGGATGTCACTGAGAGAAATGCTTTCTGTGAACTCGAAACCGGGCATTGTAAGAAGGATATTCTGAGATCTCAGGGATCCTGTTATTTCCTGAAGAAGTTCAGCGGTGAAAGTTTCTTCAAATTCATCCATTTCAATTTCAGGAAGAATAATAATCATTCTGGCAGTGTTCCCTGCATAGTCCATTGATACAGCGCTCCACTGCTCTTCTCCTGCATAGCTGAAGAGTCTCTCCTGAGACATCATCGGTACTGTAACTGAAGTTCCGTTCTCAAGAAGGAATCTTCCGTCTGAAGTAACGGAGGCGTTGAAAGGATGCTGCCACGATGCTTTGAAGTAAACTGCATTTGTAAGTACAACTCTGGTGTCTGCACTGAGTATCCCCGACGGAATCAGATCAAGTATCTTCTCCATGGTGCTTTGGGCTACCCATGAGTTGATGGTCTCTCTTGATCCCTCAGAATCTCCGGCAAAGTCAAGATTCTCAACCTGGGCGTTGTAGCATGATACAAGTTCCGATACGAATGAATCCAGAAGAGGAAAACCATTCTGTACCCAGAGACCGTTAGAGATTGCAAGAGTGAGAGGTTCTCCTGAATCGGTACCTGTGTCCTGAGTGTTTCCCTCCTCAAGAGACCATGTTAAGTGGCGGAACTGGTTGCTGGTTATTTCAGGTGATCTTGAGAAGTGAAGCACCTCTGCCATTTCTGTGGCAGTTTCACCTTCAGCACCTGCGTAAGTCATTCCCAGAGCGGCGGAGATGCTCAGAGGAGAGAAGAACACATTGCTGTTCTCACCTGAAGAGCAGACTTCTCCGAACAGGTCAATTGCGAAAGCGTTGTTTCCCTGTACCAGTGCTGAGCCCTCCTGCTGATCCTCCATGGAAAGAGGAGCAAAAGGGTGTCCGATTCGATCGGAGGCAAATGCCGCAGCGGCGAGACAGATAAGAAGAATTCCGGATAGCTTCATTTCAGACTCCTGTCGGTCAGTTTAATAATGTACATCCACTTCAGTAAAATATTCCCTGAACCGGTCGGTGTCATGATGAGCTGTTTTCTTTCACCTGCAGATGAGTCCGGCTATAAAATCTGTTACAATGCCACAATGCAAAAGACAGTTTCGCTGTGCGTAAGAATACCTGTGCTTTTTTGAAACACAGCCGTCCAGAGTTGATTGAAGTATATCGGGAAATATATCAAGATGAGTAAAAATACCGGGGCAGGGCTGCAGTGTTTGCTTAGCATCCACCGGGCAGCTGACCCTGACACACTAAGGGTCTGCTGGAGTGGATAATGCGGAGAGTTACCCGATGAACTTTTTCCCGCGGTGTATTCTGTTATCATTGTATACACAACTGAAACTGAAATACTGAAAACACCGAGCCGGAGAGGAGTGCAATCTGGAAGCCAGTGAATACCTGATCTGCAGTGCTGCAGTTTTATTGAGTGTTTTACTGCTGATCAAAGCCTGGCCTTACCTGTATTTCTTTGCAGGATCGGCCGGAGTAGTTTTAAGAATGACCGGGAAGAATAAATCCCCATCAGCCCTTCCGGACCATGTTATTGCAATCAATGACCTTCATGCCAGTGCTTATCTCATAAGAAACGAAGACAGCTATATCGCTGTGGATTCAGGGCAAACTGCCGGAAGCATGAGAGCGGCACTCAGGAAACTCGGGATTGAGCCTGAGCAGATTTCAACGGTTCTCCTTACCCATACAGATGCTGACCATACCGGAGGGCTTTCAGTGTTCAGCAATGCTGATGTTTACATAGCAAAGGCTGAGGAACCCCTGATTGACGGTACCACATTGAGAACTCTTTCAAAGTACGGAGTTTCTTTTGGAGGTAACAGGCTTTCACTTCCTTTCAAAACTCTGGAAGACGGTGAAATTCTTGCAGCAGGCGCCAGGAAAGTCGAATGTATTCTTACTCCCGGTCATACACCGGGCAGCATGTGCTTCCTTGTTGATGATACCTTACTCTTCACCGGTGACACTCTCGGTATTGAGAAGGGAAGGTTTACAGGTTTCATACCCCTCTATACCATGGATGTAGAGGAGAATAAAAGAAGCATCAGTAAACTTGTAAACGCCGTAAAAACGAAACATGTGGAGTACGTGTTTACCGGCCATCACGGATGCAGTAACAGATACCCGGAACTATCTGAAGGCTGGTGATCTACGGAAGTGAAAAGTGCAGTGAAGTAGAATTAAAATAGAGTAGAACGTCCACGCTCAGTTCAACGAGGAAGCTGAACAGTTCCGGCGAATCAGATTCAGCATTACTCATGTCTGACTCCGCTCCTGATGATTTACCTGGCCAGAACGATCTTTTCAGTAAAGACATTTCCCCCGCAGGAAACGCTTATAAAACAGCCTCCAGCCGGAAGATCTTCAGTAATCGTTGATGACGCTCCCCCCAGACAGTTCGGAAAGAGACGGGATGTATCACGCAAGGTCCGTCATATCTGGCAACAGTCCCATAGTCTTCAGGATCAGCCCATGAAAACCGCAGAACATCTAATGATACCCTTATGGCATTACTGAAACGAGCTCTTGATGCTCCCCCAGCTGTTTCTTTCAAGTGAGGAGAGGATGTGGCTGTAGAACTCAATGGTACTTGCGCTGTGATTTCCTACAAAGAAACCGCTTCCAAGAAAATCCGCCTCATACTTGAAGGCCAGGTCAGTAGAGTTTGTTGATATGGTGTATGATCTTCCAGTGGGTGTGCCGCCGGTGGTATGCTCGACTATCTTGAAACCTCCATACCAGTCACTTATCCAGACTGTGAGTTCACCCGAGTCCCATACTGTTGCAAGGCCCACGCCGCCCAGTTCACTGTAATCCCAGCTGCTCAGAATTGAATGGGTTGTTACATCATACTGGTAAACAGTGGCAAACTCATCCAAAACGAAGTTCTGATCCAGCAGCCATAGATAGTCACCATCCCACTCGCACCCGCCGAAAGTTCCTATGAACGGTTCTCCCAGTTCATAAACCTCAGCTGGAAGTATTGGAATACCTGAAGAATTCAGCTGCCAGCTGTGCAGGTAAAAAGGACCGGGGTTGAACGGGTCGTCCTGAGTGATGGCATACAGTGCATTGTCCTGGTAACAGGCTAGTCCGCATACTGATTCAACAGTATCAAATACCGTCCAGGACACCGTTTCATCTCCGTCATAGATTCCATAGGCAACCTGACCACTGGTGGGGCCTCCGATGTAAAGCATGTTGTGAGCGTCATGGTAGGCAACTCCCCAGATATTAGGCCAGTTTGAAGGGCCGGCAATAGAGGTGAGAGGTGTTGAAGCTGTCTGGCTGAGCACAATGAAACATATGGCTGATGATATTAATGTAGTTCCCATGATATGACTCCCTGTGACAAGAAATCTGTTTCGATTCTGTTTTACTCATTTTTCGCTGCATTTGCATCCACTTGAGTATGCCACAATCAATGCCGGAAGTCATTGCACTGTGCACTGACTGAAAACTCAGAATTCTTTCAGTGATTCGCTGCAGGATCAGGAATATTTCTGCTTTTTCCACATAGAATGAACAGGGCAGTACCTCCTGCAGCAAGTGCTGCTCCCGGAACTGCCAGCCAGAGAGCAATAGCCGTTGCCATCTGCTGATATTGCTCTTCTGTGGGTGATCCTGATGAACTTACATGTACTGTAAGGAAAAGAGTTATTGCTGCAATGATCAGAGCAGTTGCTGCTGTAAGTATCCAGATCTTAGCGGCTTCAGCTCTCGACTGCTTCTTTCTGCAGGCAGCGAACCCTGCCAGGGTCAGAATCAGGCCCAGAACTGTAGTAACTGTAAAAGAGATAATTCCAGGCACCAGAACGAATGCGCCGATCACCGCAGTTTCTACCTGAAAGAGGCTTTTATTGCCCCGAAAGAGTTGGCTTCCATAGATGAACTGAAATCAGTGACGGTGAAGTCATCTATTCCGAACAGCGGGGGAGAAGACTGGTAATTACCTCCGATGCCTGTCATGCCTGAATCGATGTTGTATTCGGTATCCTGAACACCGGAGTTCAAGGTGCCGTCAACTGAAAGTTTCAGACTAACCGGATCGGACCCTGTAACCTCGAAGGCAACATCATACCAGGTGTCCTCATGTAGAGGATAGAAGTAATCATTGGAAAGAATCGAGAAGTCACCGCTGCTGTTTATGTAAAGGATCATTGTAGCACCAATGGTACCGTACACTCGGTACAGACCTCCTATGTAGCATGCTCCAGTTATAGGATCGACTCTGGAAATGAGCCCTGCCAGCCCTTCAGAACCGTTGAGCATGACTTTTGCTCTTACCTCTGCATCGGAACAGATCAGAGATCCTGCACATACATACCCCAGATAGCTGTTCCCATTCCAGACAGTTTCTACAATGCCATTGCCGCCATCATCTGCAACAGTCAGACTGCCTCCGGGATCCAGCTTTAACCAGTAAATAGAGTCACTGAGGTCGTCACCCGGGGTGTAGCTGTCGAAGTCATCGGAAAAGCTGGCTGCAGTGAGAACAGCGGGAAATATGAAGAGAATAAATAGCTTTTTCATTTGTGGCATTCTTTCTGTAAAAAGTAATTAAAACATAACCGAATAAATATCAGCAAAGAGCTGTGCGGTCAAGCTTGCAGGGGTTATCCGGCCTTTGACAGAGCGTGGTTGTGAAGGTTATTGTCAAGTGCCGGAGAATATTCTTAACAGCTGAACACGGAGGAATTTCATGAGAAGCGTCTGCCTGATTGTTGTATTTTCCACGGTTTTGTTTGCATTGTCCGAGACTACTGCATCTCAAACCGGCTGGAGTAACGGCAGTGGGGTGGAAGGGCCTGTTGCTTACTGGGGGCAAAGCTACTGGGTGGATTCTCTTTTAACCACTTCTTCCGGGCAATTGAGTCTAACTACCTGCTATCAGCCGATAAAGCACAATGTAAATGGCGGGTCATGGGAGTGCGTTATCATTGCAGATATTGATAACGACGGTGACATGGATATCTGCGGTTCCAATACAGGTTCATCAATAAGATGGTGGGAGAACACCGATGGAACGGGAACTTCCTTAACCGAGCACACAGTGACAACAGAGACCAGCAACACATGGATTGATGCAGGTGATGTTGACGGTGATGGAGATGTCGACCTTCTATCGGCTTTCTGGAATACAAACGGCAGTGCATTCTACTGGTGGGAAAACACAGACGGCACAGGTACCGGCTGGCAGAAACACACAATCGGCGGAGAAAGTATGACCCAGCCAAACTGCATACAGGGGGCTGATATTGACGGCGACGGTGACCTGGATGCAATCGGATCTGCTGATTACGACAATTACATTGAACTGTTCATAAACACAGATGGAATCGGGGGCAGCTGGTCCAGCCAGCATCTGGACCCTGATAACGGGGCGGACAACATTGCTGTGTTTGATTTTGACGGTGACGGTGATGTGGATGCAGCAGCAGTAGACTGGAATGAGATCTGCTGGTACGAAAACAGCGGGTCCGGCATGTCATGGAGTCAGCATGTTGTTTCATCATCAGGCAATGACCAGCTCAGTACAGTTGATCATGCTGACATCGACGGAGATGGTGATACTGACCTGGTGTATGCAGGTAACTTTAGAAAAGTCTGCTGGTGCGAGAACACCGACGGAGCTGGATCAGACTGGACAGGTCACTTCCTTCCCAACTGCCACTCTACAGGAGCAATGGCAGCAGCAACCGGTGATTTCAACGGAGACGGAACCTCTGATATCGTGGCGGGATTTGACTGGGCGAATTCTGTTGAGTGGTGGAGCAATGACGGTGGTACCGGTTCTTCCTGGACTCACTACGGGATAGATGATGTGGATACTCCATACGCCTTCTGCACCGGTGATCTGGATGGTGATGGAACCGATGATCCAATTGGAGCAGGGGAAGGAGCTCTCAAGTGGTGGGAACCTGTGTGGGAACCCCTGGCAGGCAGTCTGACCTCAAGCATTCTGGATACCAGAGCAGAACCGAAATGGGGGCTGCTTTTATGGGAGGCGCAGATACACAACGGCAACAGCATTTCGTTTCAGCTGAGAAGTTCATCAGACTCAGCTGATATGGGTTCCTGGTCGGATACCATTATGCTGCCCTGCAGTCTTTCAGCGGTTCTCTCCCCTGGAGACAGGTTCATTCAGTACAAAGCGATCTTTGAGAGAGTGGATGCTGAAACAATACCTGTTCTGGAGGAAATATCAATAAGTTATTCCAGTGATACCCTGGGAGTTCCGGAAGATGAGTACCATTTGTTTGATCCATTTCCCAATCCAACCTCCGGGCTGGCAGTTGTCAATTTCCAGCTTCCGCTGGATGGTAATGTTAAAGCGACACTTTATGACATGTCAGGAAGGAATGTCTCAACTCTTATGGATCAGGAGGTACCGGCAGGAATATACGGTGTATTCATTGGGGACCTGGAGCCGGGAATGTACTTTGTAAGGGTTGAATCGGAGCTCTGGAGCGAGACAGTCAGCCTTGTTGTCATTGAGTAACATAACCGAAGCAGGGGGAATCTCCGAAATCATGTGTCGGCTTTCACAGAAGAGCAGAAGGAACGTGCTGATCTGCTTGAAACTTTTTGCAGCCTGTTTCCAGTGTAATACAGGCATTCAGATCGAGAGGGGATAATAGTGATCATTTCCGCAATTGTTATGATGGTGCTTCAGGCTGTGCCAGCGGATACCATCTGGACAGAAGTGACTGAAGAGTACGAGATAGAAGTCAGGTATCCTGCAATAGCTCTTGAGAACGAAGTACTTGGCAATCTGCTTGAGGCTTATGCAATGGAATCAGTCATGCAGTTCGAAAGGCAGTATTCGGAATATACAATAAGCGATCCAATGCCATCTCTCTGGTATCTTGATCTGAGATTCAGGCACGAGCCGTCACCGGACGGTATGATCTGTATTCTTGTGTGGCAGTGGGATTACATGGGTGGAGCACATGGAAACACTACAACACAGGCATTGAATTACAGGGAAGAAACAATGGAGTATATCGGGGTGGTGGAACTTCTCGGCGGTGAAGAGATGCTGACCCTCTTTTCAAGGGAGGTGATATCGGAACTGTTGACCGAAGACAGAGACACAGAATGGGTACGGAGAGGAGCCGGACCTGATCCTCTTAACTACCATTCTGTTATACCGGTTCCGGACACAAACGGCGGAATAGAGGGGTATACTGTAGTCTTTCCTCCATACCAGGTTGAATGCTATGCCTACGGTCCCATTGAGATTTATGTGCCGCTGACTGCTTTGCAGCAGGACTCTGATGTTCGGATACGGTAAACAGCAGATGCAGATCATGCAGAGGAACGTATTATGGAAACAGCTTCATTGACAGGTCTTCTGATATTCTCAATCATTTTTCTTCCCTGCTGCGGTGGCACATCCAATCCATCAGGTCCCTGAGAGGGACAGTACTCACAGTACACCGGTCCGGGCGTTGATCATACCTGCACTGATCCAATACCCTCTCAGTGGATAGAGACAGTTCAGGATCAGGTCAAACTGCACTATGCACACACTTCCCACGGCGGCCAGATTGGAGACACCTGCATAAGTCCGGATATGTTCTGGGAAACATCCCAGGGCATGAACATGACAAGAGCGGTTCTTGAGCAGAATCCCACCATTAACGTTTGCATGTGGATCTGGTGCAGTCAGCTGGGTTATTACGGAGAAGATGAGGTCCAGGCTTACCTCAGTGCCATGACCGCTCTGGAAGGTGAATATCCTGATGTAACCTTGCATCCGCACTACTGCGGAGATGAAGCAGGCCATACCACATATGAAAGCTGTGAGAACAAGGGGGCGGCTTTCTGGTGGCTGCTTGCACTGACAGCAGGCTGGAGCGGCTAGACTCCTGTCAGAGAGATGTTATGGCAAAGTAGCTCATCATTCCTGCGTATAGAAGTGTTGCCAGGCAGCTTCTCCAGAGCCTGGCAGGAGATTTTCTCTCATCTGTGAAGAACCGGTAGCCATGGAGAATCGAAGCCAGAAGAAGATAAGCGGCGTATCCGATAAGGCTGATTGTCATAGCTGATTTTCCAAGTGAAGTGAGTGAGGAAACCAGCCCGGTAACACCAAAGGCAAGGTTTGCGAAGCCCACTTCGAACATCCAGTCCGGCCTGTCGGTTTCCCAGCCAAGTCTTTTCATGTCGGACTTGTAGAAAAAGAAGTGGCGTACAAATGCCAGCACTCCTACAGCACCTACAGTTGAAAGAGTAACAAGTTTAAGGGCCAGAAGAGGCTCCGCACTGAGATAGTAGAACCCGAAGAATATCCCTGCAGTTCCAATTACCATACTGATTATTCCAATTAGCGAAGCCATGACCACCGCCCTTTTTAAAGATGTTAAGATTCTAATATACCAGCGCCTGCAGCGCACTTGTTTTTCCTGCTGTGGAAGTATAGTTTCTTGAAATAAACGTCGGGAGGACCGTAAATGCCGGACAAGACTTTCTCTGAAGCAAGTATGAAAGAGCTTCTGGATACCATCACAAGCGGTGTATGTGTTTACCGGGTTGAGAATGACGGCCGTTCCGGTTCTGACTACAGGATACTCTATTTCAACAGGTATGCCATTGATCACGAAAAGAAGCCCTTAAGCGAGATTATAGGGAAAAGTCTTAAAGATCTCAGACCAGCAATTGATGACTACGGGCTCATTGATATTTTCAGAGCTGTATGGAAAACAGGAGAACCGGGATTCTTTCCCGCAAGTGTTTATGTAGATGAAAAGTATTCCAACTGGTACGAAAACAGAGTATTCAGTCTATCTGACAATATTATTGTAGCAATATTCGATGATGTTACAGATAAATATCAGGCAGAGATCAACCTTCGAAAGAGTGAAGAGAGGCTGAGAGAAGTAATAAACGCCATGGAAAAGGCAGTTGCTGTTTACGAGCCGGTAAACGGCGGTGCAGATTTCAGGTTCGTGGAAATGAACGGGTTCGGGGAAAAACTTACCGGCTACACTGTGGAACAGGTTCTAGGTAAAACAATCCTCGAGTTGTTTCCAGAAGAAGCATCAGTTGGGCTTATCGACGGTTTAAAGCAGTGCCTCGAAACAGGAGAGACCACTAGAATTCCACTTAAACAGTACAGAGACAGCAGAGTCACCCAGTGGATTGAAAACACAATATTCAAACTCCCCTCTGGAAATGTTGTGGCCATATTCGAGGACACATATTTACAGCACAGAGCTGAGGAAGAACTTAGAAAAAACGAAGAACTTCTGAGAAGCTATATAGATAACGCCCCTTTCGGTTTCTTTCTTGCTGGTCCAGATGGTGAGTATCTGGATGTGAATTCTGGCGCCCGGGAAATCACAGGATATTCCAGGGAAGAACTTTTGGGCATGAATCTTATGGATCTGATACCTGAAGACTCCACAGATTTGGCCGCTGAGCACTTCAGGGCAGTACAGGAACAAGGGCGTATTAAAGGCAGTATACCTTTCATTGATAAGTCCGGAAATAGAAAAATATGGGAAATCAGAGCGGTAAAGCTATCAGAAAACCGATTCATGGCATTTACTGTTGATGAGACTGAAAACAATGCAATGAGAGAAGAGCTTCGGAAAAATCAGGAGAGATATCTTCAGGCGGAGAAGCTTGGCCTGGTGGGGAGCTGGGAGTACAATGTGCAAACCGATGAGTTCTGGGGATCTGAAGGAGCAAAAAGAATTTATGGATTTGATCCACATCTGCAGTCTTTTTCTGCAGAAGCAGTGGAAGAAAGAATTCCCCAGCGGGAAAGAGTTCGAAGAGCTCTGGTTAACCTGATTGAACATGATATACCCTATGACCTTGAGTTTGAGATTATACCTGAGAACTCCAGCACTCCAAAAAGAATAACCTCTATTGCAGAGCTTGTGAGAGATGAGCAGGGCCGACCTCTGAAGGTTGCCGGCATGATACAGGATATAACTGCAAGGGTGGAAGCTGACAAAGCAATAAGGATCAATGAGGAGAAGTATCGTTCCCTCTTTGAAAACATGCGTGACGCAATGTTCATAACTGATATGAGCAGACATCTAACCGACTGCAACCAGGCTTTTCTGGATCTCTTTCGCTGTTCCCGCTCTCAGGCCATTGGAAATGATGTTGTAATGTTTTATTCCTCTCAGCCTGAGTACCTTAAAGTTGGTGGGTACCTGGAAAGAGTTTCTGATGGCTCGGCAGAACCGTTCATAACCGCAATACTGAAGAGAAGTGATGGAAGCGAGTTTCATGGCGAGATCAGCATTTACAGGAAAGTGGGTTCTACCGGATCAAAGGATGGTTTAACCGGGCTGATCAGAGATGTTTCACAACGGGAATTGCTTCAGGCCCAGGTCCGTCAGTCACAGAAAATGCAGGCAATTGGTCAGCTTGCAGGGGGAATTGCACACGATTTCAACAATCTTCTTACCATTATCAACGGTTACAGTTACATGCTTCTGGAGTCAGCGGATGAAAAAGATCCGTCAAGAAAGGAACTCAGAGAAATTCAGAATGCCGGTCACCGGGCAGCTTCACTCACCAGACAACTTCTTGCCTTCAGCAGAAAGCAGATGCTCAAACCTGAGAGGATAGATCTGAACACCAGGATCAGGGAAACGGAATCAATGCTTAAGCGTCTTATCGGAGAAAACATCCTTCTCGAAACCAGACTGGCTGATCATCCGGTAATTGCAGAAGTGGACCCGGGCCAGTTCGATCAGATAATCCTTAATCTTTCTGTTAACTCTCGTGATGCTATGCCAAAGGGCGGCAGGCTGTTAATCAGTACTGGAACACTGGAGCTCAATACAGAAGAAGCTGCAAAGTATGATTTGGAGAGCGGTGCATACAGCATTCTCAGGGTGAAGGATAATGGTTCTGGAATTTCTGAAGAGGATATCGATCACATCTTTGAGCCTTTTTACACAACCAAGGAAACCGGTCAGGGAACAGGCATGGGACTCCCTACAGTTTACGGTATTGTCAAGCAGAGCTGTGGAAGCATCGGGATTACCAGTAAAGTAGATACTGGAACCGAAATGACAGTATTTCTTCCAAGGCTTGAGGGAGAGCATGAAACAGATTCAGATTCTTTCTGTATTTCCCCGGTTCTATCTCACGGAGAACTTGTTCTGCTGGTTGAGGATGAAGAAGCTGTTCGCGAGCTGATCAGAACATCTCTTACTGCATCAGGTTTCAGGGTTATTGCAGTGGCTGACGGCCTGGAAGCCCTGGAAGTATTGAACCGGGAACAGAAAATGCCGGACCTTATTCTCTCAGATGTGATGATGCCGGGCATATCAGGAAGGGAACTTGTAGAGCAGGTTCTTAAAAACAACCCCGGCCTTTCTGTCTGTTTCATGTCAGGCTATACCGATGAAACCATTGAGAAACTGGGAATACTAAGTGATGATGTATCTTTCATCCAGAAGCCATTTCTACCTTCAGAGCTTGTGAACCTTATAAGATCAATACTTGACGGGAAAGCATGACAGCCTTTTTCACATAATGCCTTTCAGTGAACAAATCTGATTATCAGACTATGGATCAATCTTGAGGATAGACCCGGGGTGGAGCGCCGATGTATTCCACAAAAGAGTCAGGAAGGCATCTGAGAACAGCAGGAGCCTGATCCGCTCCCTCAACAGCGTTGGCAATGAACACATTCATGGTAAGCCCGGTGTAAAGCGCTGAAAGATGTCCCGGAGAAAGGCCCATATCCAGGCTCAGGCCTGCCACTGGAAGCCCAACATTTGCAGCCAGATTTCTATGTTCTAAAACAATTGCCGCAACTGCTTTCTGGAGATTCCAGTAGCGTCCTGTGTCTCTGCCTCTTTTCTCCGCACAAACTGTCAGGGCAGTTGCTCTTTCGTCCACATTCCTGAAAGGAACTCCGAAACCGGAGACTCTTTTCCTTAGTTCAAACTGCTCAAGCACTATCTTCTCCAGAACCGGAGAGTCAACTGGATTTTCTCCAAGCTTTTCAGCAATTTCTTTCAGCCAGTATGCTGCGTCCTGAGAAATCTGCGGCCCTACAACCGCACCGTTCATTGCCGCTACCGCAGCTGAAAGACCCGCAAGAGAGCTTCCCCAGGAGGAAGCAAGACGCACCAGTTTAAGGGGATATATCCTGGGATCAGCCACTGTGAGAATTACAGCAATGTCATCCAGAACCGCACAGTCTTCCCGGCTGGCCAGTTTGCCGGTGGAAGCAAGAGTAATTAATCCGGTAGTTGTTACTTCACCTGCCAGGTCATTGAAAACAGAGTAACCGAAATGTCTGTGGTCATTCCATCCTGCAAGACCAACCCGGGTAGGAAGAAAATCCATATTACTGCTCATTCTGCACTGCTGTAACTGAAACGGGGCAGCTCAATGGGATATGTCCTGAAATTCCCTGGTTTTACAGCCATCCCCTCAGCAAGAGTACAGGGCAGAGATGCTATTGTGATAAGGGTTTCCAGAATTCTGGGTTCTGCTATTCCGCAGCATTGGAAGAGAACAGCAATTGCAGCGGAAACAGGCTTGAGTTCCCTGAATGTTTCCGGAACACTGGAACCGGCACTTTCGGCGGCATTCACAAGCAAAGCAGTTTCGTTCTTCTCAGCGGAGTTTTCGCTGATGTATTGCTCCGGAAGAGCTGATGTTCTGTCAGAAAGTGCAGAGAGCAGCTTCATGTGATGTGAAACTGTCCACCGGGCCTTTTCAGCAAGGGTTACTGCTGCAACTCCGGTGATGCCGCCTGTACCCGATCCGCAGAGTCCGGAAAGAACAGCTGCATGCACAGGAGCCTCTGCAACGCTCACAGGGGCAAGGAAACACATGGCGCAGTCGAATGTCTTGAGAACAGTTTTGTTCGGCAGCTCTCCGGTCAGTGAGAGAAAAATAACTTCAGAGAATGAGGCTCTTCCAGCCATTTCTCCCCGTACATCATAGCCGTGAATCTTTGGTCTTAATCCTGAAGTGACCACAGATGCCTGCAGTTTCTCAGCCCATTTCAGGTCTTCCACCGGTCCGGCTGTGTGTTTTGTCATTTCTTCACAAATCCTGCAACTGATTTCGCTCTGTCACCAAGAGGAGGTGAAATTTCCCAGTCGACCTTCACTTCAATCAGAGAGGGACCTGAGACAGACAGAGCTTCCGGAAGTACATTTTGCATATCACCTGGTTTTTCCACTGTGAATGATGCCAGTCCCATGGAAGCAGCGATACCGGCAATATTCAGCTTTTTCCTGTATCTCACGGAATCCATGGGGATTTTTTTGCCCACCTGTTTGCTTCCGTGCCAGGTAATACCATGCATGTTGTTGTGCTCAACTATCCATACAACAGGAACGTCATACTCCGCTGCAGTGAGAAGCTCCATTCCGTTCATTGTGAAACAGCCGTCACCGATTATTGATATCACCGGCCTGCCTGGATCAGCCAGAGCCGCTCCTATCGGTGAAGCAGTTC
Source organism: uncultured bacterium (assembly GCA_964386635.1). Classification (GTDB taxonomy): domain Bacteria; phylum Fermentibacterota; class Fermentibacteria; order Fermentibacterales; family JCC-6; genus Sabulitectum. The sequence goes on from CAYLRO010000013.1 coordinate 56,656, forward strand.
CATGTCCCATTGATCCGAAACCCAGGTTCAGAACAAAATTCTGACCTTCATTGATTCGCAGGTAATGAAGATTGAAGAGCATGTGCCCTCCGATGTCTGAAAAGATAACAGCATCACCAGGAAGGACTTCCTGCAGATCAGCTCTCCATCTCTGCGGCGTAACCGGGACGCTGGATGATTTGACAAGTTCCGGTTTGAGACACCTGTCATTCCAGTTGGGGAGGGGAAGCTCAGATGACCATCTTGATCTGCATTCTTCTCCTTCTCTTATGAATCGATGGGCATGATACACTATTTCCGTGAGGATTGCTCTTGCATCTCCAACCAGAGGGATATCAACAGGGTAGTTTCTGCCGACTTTGTCAGGATCCACATCCAGCTGTATCAGACATGTTGTAGGTTTCAGGCTGGAATTCCAGTTCAGAGTGGTAGTTTCGTTAAGTGAAGCTCCTATTGTCATCAGAACATCAACTCCGCTGCCCAGCATCATCTCTCTGGCGAGCTTGTGACCGGCGAAACCAAACACACCCAGTGATAGAGGGTGATCTTCAGGAAAGATACCCTTGGCTCTGGGAGATGTTGCAACCCTGGCTGGAATAAGTTCCGCCAGGCTTCTCAGGTTGGAATCTGCCTCTGCAATCCCAACTCCGGAGCCTACAAGAAGAATCGGGTGACGGGCAGCAAGCAATGCTTTCGTTGCCTTCTGAACAGCTGTTCGGTCGAACATTCTTGTTTGCGGCCGGTAAGTTGTGGGATTGAACCACTGCTCGGTAACAGGTTTGTCCCAGAAGTCCACAGGAATGTTCAGGTGCACCGGGCCAGGTCTTCCTGTCAGGGCTGCTCTGAGAGCTCTTCTCAGATGAGCAGGAAGAGATTCCGGAGAAGGAACCATGGCTGAATACTTGGTTACAGGCCGGAACATGGCAACGATGTCCATGTCTTCTCTGCCTGTTTCCTGGGCAGCTCCCTTTCCAATAGTATGACTTGCAGCCTGTCCTGTTACAACCATCATGGGAACCGAGTCAGCATAGGCGCAGGAAACTCCTGTGAGAAGATTAGTGGCGCCGGGACCTGCTGTTCCTGCACATACCGCAAGTTTGTGACTTGTCCTGGCGTAACCGTCTGCCATGAAAGCTGCACCTTCTTCATGCTTGGTTACTATCAGCTTGAATCTGGGATCTGAGTCAACCGCCTCAAAGAAAGGATGCAGAAGCCCGCCAGGTATTCCAAAAACAACCTGAGCACCCTCTGCTTCAAGGTAGCGGAGAAAAACGTCAACTACCTTTTCCCGGCGAACTTTTTCGTTGCTTCCCATCAGACTACCCGCCTGATCGTTACGACTCTGTTGGTGGGATCGGATGCAGTTACTCCCGATGAAGGTTCGTCCTCAGATTTTTCGGATGGTTCAACAGGGAAGTGAACCCAGAAGGTTGAACCTCTGCCTGGAAGAGACATTACCTCAAGTTTTCCTCCGATTCTGTCCAGCAGTTTCACAACCACCGAAAGCCCCAGGCCATGGCTGAATTCCTCTCTGGTTTCAGGATTTGAACCTCCAGCAGAGAACACTTTCTTCATGTCTTCCTGTGCAATCCCCCGTCCGGTGTCTGACAGCTTGATTGTCATGAATCCCGGTTTCCCGTCCATCTCAAGAACAATGCTTCCCTTTTCAGTATACTTGACAGCATTTGTCAAGAGATTGTCCATAACCCTGTCCAGCAATACTTTATCGATGAGAATGCACTCCGGTGTTTCTCTGGTGGAGATAACGCTGATCCGCAAGCCACGGTCTCCTGCAAGTGCTCTCAGCCTTCGTCGAAGTGACAGTTCAAGAGGTTTTGTAGCTACGGATTCAGGCATGAACTGCATGGCAGAGATACCCCTTGTCTCCAGCTGAAGCATGTCATCAAGAAGAATTCTGATCCGGTTAACCGCCTGTTTCTGTTCTTCTATCATCCACACGCTTTTGGCATCAAGGTCCATTCCAATTATCTCTGCTGTTTGAAGAATTACTGTGAGAGGGTTCTTCATGTCATGGGATACACCTTTGAGCGCAGATGTCTGTTCTTCAAGGATGGTCTGAACCTTCTTGGTAAGGGCTTCACTTGACCTTGATCTCATGTTGACCTGTTCTTCAAGTCTTCGGTTCCAGTCTTTCTGCCTCTGATTCAGTTTCAGTATTTCCTGTTGGGTCTGCTGATTTTCAACCACTACCTGTGAAAGACCTTTATTAATGTCGTCAGCAACGCTGAGATTCCTTCTGTTAGCCCTTCTGAGTTCGAGGATGTATCCGATCGCTCCGCCAAGTAATGGAGTAACACCCCAGAGATAGGTGGAAGCAAGGGTTTGCAGAGCGTCAAAACAGAGAACTGCCACTGAGGCAAGTGCCCCAATGAGACCACCGGCAACCACAGGAAAAACGCGGCTTTTACCGTAAACAGATACTTCATATTCGCAGTGATCATCACCGTTGCAGATACATGATGTTTCCCTGAGGGAAGCTTTCGGCAAGTCCCAGAGCAGTGGAAGAGAAGCGGATTGCGCCTGCCTTGAAAGACACATGAGCCTGCTTTCAGGCTGGCTGGAATAGTACCTCAGTTTGAAAGATCCGTCCTTTAACTTGATGAAATCTCCGCTGCTGAATGTGGAAATGGAAGAGAAGTGTTTCTGCCCGCTTTCAAGCATCTGGCTTGGAGTAGTTGCCCATAGAAGAAATCTCAGTGGGCCATAGCTTTCCTTCATTCTGTATGTGCAGGCTTCCGCAAACGACTCGTCGCTGCCTGTCAGTTCACGGACGAAGTGAAGAATAGATTCGGTTTGTTCAAGGCTGATCCAGCTCTTGCAGGCTCTCAATTTGTCCAGAGGAACTCCTGATTCGAAGGACAGGGACTCCAGTTTTTCTTCCCCGAAGTTATTTTCTACGAACCAGATAAGTGATTGAATAATACGCATGTTCAGATCAGCATTTTGAGAAATTCTGGTGTGATCTGATTCTGAAGATACAGGGATTAAATCATCAACTGGAAAAGCAGGGTCAGGCATAACAACTCTTTCTTAAAGAGAAGGTGCTAATTGTTACTGTTATGTGACCCCTGTGCTCGAGCCCCCTCAGACTCTGCACATGAGTATGATAAGCAGGAGATACACTTAAGGTCAATACTTTGTAATAAGCATATAGAGTTTTGTTATCCCGGCTATGTGGTCAAAAGGTAGCAGTTTATGTGACTGTTTATCAATCTGAATCAGCAGACTGCAAAGACCTGATTCTGCTCACAAACACAGTTCTGCTGCATTCAGTGTTTATAGTCAAATATCTTTCTGTACAATTCACCTTTACCAGTTATATGATAATAATACTATAATATTCCATCCACAATACCAGTTTGCATTCAAGGTAGTAATAGAATTATCTGAATTTTCCGGTGTCCGGTTTAGTTGTGATAACGATTGCCTTTGAAAATAGTTGACTCGTATAAATAGCAGAGGCAATCCTAATTGAGATGCTTTTGAACAATCTGAATTAGTAGACTGCAATAGCTCCACTTTTACTACCCTGACGCAGTTCTACTGCATTCAGTGGTTCTGCACTAAATTGCTCGGATACTATCCATTTCGGCTTCAAGCCGTTCAGCAAGAAAAACCTTTAGAAGAGATTGGTATGGTATGTCCTGCTTGTTCGCGAGGATTTTCAACTCTTCTATCATCGATTCCGGTAACCGAAGAGATATAGTTTTTGTTGAAGGTTTGAGCTTTGATAGTGTGATTTCTGTTGCATCTTCCCAGGAGAGGTAATCACAGGAGTCATGCGTTCTCCAAAACTCTCTCTCTTCGGCTTCTGTTCGAAATTTCGGGATCTTCTTCAGTTCTTTCATCTTTTGTACCTTCGTTCTTCACTCGCTGTCATGTCTCTTGAGGATATGACTCTGATTTTGTCTCCTCGAATGGCAAATACTACAAAGAGAAGACGCCCCCAATCAGTTTGGCCAAGAACATAGAATCTCGATTCCTTTTCGGAATGTTTCAAGTCGCTTCGCAAAATGAGAGGTCGATTGAAGAATACCTGTTCGCATTCGGATTGAGATACATCGTGCTTGTCCCAATTCTTCGTTGCGTTCCCTTCATCCCATTGGAATCCGGTGCATTCTTTAAGTTGGTCTCTTGGCTTTACCATGTCATATGTATACTTTCATCATATACATTCGTCAATGCCGTCACCATTCTATGCAGAACAATTGGATAGATGCTAGACTACAAGTCACACATTGCCCCACACATTGCAATGTGTTATGTTTTGCGTGGAGGTGATATTCATGGCAACAAATCTACAGATTGATGATAAGCTTATAACCAAAGCAGTGGATCTTGGACACCATAAGACAAAAAAGGCAGCAGTAACACAGGCTCTTATCAACTACATTCTTCATCTTGAGCAAGAGAACATACTATCTCTGTTTGGCTCAATTGACTATGCCGAGGATTACAACTACAAAAAGCAGAGATCTCGAGCATGAGGATTCTGGTTGACACATGTGTCTGGTCTGAGGCTCTTCGCCGGAAATCCTGTGAGGAATCAGATGTTTCAAGAGAACTCCAGGGTTTGATTCTTGAGCATCGTGTTGAGATAATTGGCCCAATACGTCAAGAACTATTGTCTGGATTACGTGAGAAGATCCAGTTTGATAAGCTTGCAGAAAATCTCGAAGCATTTCCTGACATTACTCTAGAAATCGCTGATCATATTACGGCAGCCGAATTTTTTAATAAATGCAGGGCAAAGGGAATTCAGGGATCAAACACTGATTTTTTGATATGTGCAGTTGCGGTAAGACGAGAAATGGCTATATACACCACAGATAAGGATTTCCAGCAGTATGTAAGGTATCTCCCAATCGTTTTGCACGAAACAAGGAGATTTGATTCCTGAAAAATCCCGTTATTTTGAGATTTCATTGGTCTGAGGTATTCACTATAACAATTGTTGTGCGTAATAAAGGAAAAGGGGAAACTTGATGATCAAAGGTGCAAGAGTACTGCTAAGACCAATCACA
>CAYLRO010000014.1:0-55482 GCA_964386635.1 uncultured bacterium
TTCGTACGCCTTACAACCTCTGCAGGAACCGTTTCCACACAGGCAATGGTACTTCGCTAGGGTTTAAGTTACAGAGATAAGTCAGGGGGCTGCTTCCGCAGCCCCCTTCTTCTTGATGTGTTTTCTTGTTGTTTCCCTTTATCTGATGTATCCCAGATCGATGAGCTCCTGGGTAATAGCATCGTCATTCAGCGCTTCAGGGTGGCCAACTGGAGGAGTGCACCAGTAGAACTCGGCAGCGCTTACAAATGTTCTTAAAATGGGCAGAGGGTGCATTTCCCGGGGATCGTTGGCTATATCAAACTGCATACCTGCTTCAGTGTGTATTCCCCAGATAAGCTTCAGCCTCTCCTTAAGAACTGCCACCTGTGAGAATTCCAGAATATCATCTGATCTGATCCCGCTTGCAGGAATGATCCTCTCTGAAGAATTGTCTCCGGAGAAAAGGTCTATGCCATCCAGAGAATCTGGAATATCAAACTCCGTCTGGCCTATTACAGTGGGGAAGATGTCGAAGAGACCGCAGGCTGCGGATCTGGTCTCGCCTGCAGGAAGTCCCGGCCCTGAGATGATCAGAGGCACATGCAGCTGTTCCTGAAAGAGGGTCTCTCCGTGATAAATACCTCCGTGCTCAAGGAACTCCTCTCCATGGTCTGCGGCGACTATTATCAGTGTATTGTCGCTGATCTCAAGCCTTCTCAGCTCCGCGAAGAGTCTTCCCAGATGGTAGTCCACATTTGAAATGCAGCCGTCGTAACGGGCGATGAACACATTCAGATCTCCCGGGTTCAGCACCTCGTCATTCTCTCCAACTGCCCACTCGCTTCTTGTTTCTCTTACCTGGCTGGTGAAGTAATTTGCAAACGGAGCAGGGGGATCATAAGGAGCGTGGACATCCCAGAAATGGACAAACATGAAAATGGGCACAGGCTCTTCCTGAGATGCAAGTTCTTCTCTCAACCAGGCTATGGCATTGTCCACAGTAACCTCTGCTCTGATTCCGTTTTCGGGATCGTAGAGAAAATGATCAAACCCTGCAGCAAAACCGAATGGCTGAGTCAGAAACCTGACATTCACAAAACCCGCGGTTCTGTATCCGTTTGTATGGAGATAGACAGGCAGGCTGGGCAGAGCAGGATCAAGCTTATGCTCGCTTCCACCGGAAAGGGTGGTACCGTGTGACTGCACCGTCAGTCCGGTGAAAATTGACGCATGAGACGGCAGCGTCCATGGAGCCTGCGCCTGGCAGAGTTCGAAAAGAACACCCTGCGAAGCCAGGCTGTCCAGAATGGGAGTAGTCAGTCTTTCATATCCGTAGCAGCTTACATGATCTGCTCTGAGGGTATCAATGCTCACAAGAATTATATGCGGCAGCCGGGAAGAACAAGCAGACATGAATAGCAGCAAAAGCCCCAGTAGTACCAGAGGAAGCTTCTGTTTCATTACAGCCCTTTCAATAAGATGAGTTGGATGATCTTTACAGCGGATACTATATAACCACTTGCTCCCCTTGCCAATCAGAGATTGTTTGATAATAATTGCAGGCTGCTTGCCCCTTCCATAGAGTTGGGGACGACGCGACTGTAAATTGTCGCCGGCCCGAAAGCAGAGCGCTCAGGCGCTGGAACCTTATTAGCGGTTCTTTATATGACTGATCTGTCAGTCTTCTTTCGGGCACGGTGTTTGTTACACACCAACAGGGCCGGAAGGAGGCTTTGTTAATTGCGAAATTACGAAACGGTACTTATCTGGAATGCCAGTCTCACTGAAGCTGAGCTTAAGACAGAGACAGCAAAGGTTCAGGAGATAGTGTCAGCCGGTGGCGCTGAGCTTCTTGGATTCGATGACTGGGGCCGGAGACAACTCGCTTATCCCATCAATAAGCAGGCCGACGGTGTTTATCACCTGGTTCACTGGAATGGCGAAACCACTGTCAAAGATGCTATCGACAAAATGCTCAGGATCAATGACAACTGTCTTCGTCACCTTACTCTCAGACAGGACAGAAATACCAGAATGGGCTCTTCCAACAAACCTCAGACCTCTCAGGCCCCTCTGGCTTCACAGGCTCAAGACCCCCAGACCGGAGAATAGCCGTGGACCTGCGCCTGCCCAGCATCAATAAGGTTCTCATATCGGGCAACCTGACAGATGACCCGAGAACCAACATCCTTGAAAACGGTACACACGTGGCGAATTTCAGAATAGCCAGCAATCAGAGGTATCGGGGCAAAGATGGAGAATGGCACGATAAAACATGCTTCGTGGATGTAGTCACCTGGCGTCAGCTGGCTGAGAGAGTAGCAAGCAGACTGCACAAGGGAAGCCCTGTAATGATAGAGGGTGAACTTCAGTACACGCAGTGGAATGCTCAGGACGGCTCAAGGCGGAGCAGAGTAGAGATTCTTGCCAGAAGTTGTCAGATGCTTGAAAAAACCGGAGAGTCAGGGGGATCGTCCTACAGTAAAAGTCAGGAAGAACCTCCCAGGCAGGAACCCCCCGACGGCCCTGACTACGCGGATGATATTCCGTTCTAGCCATGACTGAACAAAATCTTCAGGAAGGCTCTCCTCTACTTAACTACGCAGCTGTCACAGGGGTGATCAAGAAGAGAAGGGGTATAAACCTCACAAGAAAAGGTGTTCCTGTAATACATCTGCTTGTGGAAAACACAGCAGAAACATGGCCGGGAAGCGGTAAAACCGTTGTTTCCGACATACAGATAGACCTGTGGGGGATTGCTACTTCCTTCCTTGACCAGAAGCTCAGGGAGGGTGTGATGATCTTTGCTGAAGGAAGACTCGCTCACAAAAAAACAGAAGATCAGGCAGGTGGCGTACATTTTCAAACAGTACTTCACGCCAGCCGGATCGAAGTAATCTCATAGAAAGAAAGGGTGGCATAAATGCCTATCCGTAAAAAGCGCAAGGGGATAAAGAAACTGGCAAGAAAAAAGAAGTGCCGTTTCTGCATGAATCCCACTATGGAAATCTCATACAAGAACGAAAAGATGGTCCAGCGTTACATCAGTGACAGAGGCAAGATCGTTGCTAAAAGAGTCAGTGGAAACTGCGCCAAACATCAGAGAATGGTAGCCAGAGAACTTAAGATCGCAAGATTCCTTGCTCTTGCTCCCTTCATTCGCGAGCACTACAGGTAACCAGGCAATGATCAGGGGGAAAAGCGTAACCGGTATCTTTCTCTGGGGAGGGTTATCACTGATAACAGGGTTACCCTTTCTGGCAGCAGGAATAGCGGCATACTTTCTTTCAGGCAGTCTCTACCGGGGAATTGCCTTAACCTCCGTACTGCTTTTCGCCGTCTGGTATCTTACCGGTTTTCATGGAGCAGGGGTTACTGCGGTATGCGGTGTAACAGCAGCTGCCGCGTGCAGATCCGAATTTTCGGCTCTTAGAGCCATGTTCTGGACTGCAGGTCTTACGCTTCTTTCCGGGGGACTTCTCTCCCTCTGGTTCCCGGGGTTCATGAACATGAACCTGACAGATCTTGAACCGCTGAGAGAGGTTTATGTGTCCGCCGGAATGGATTCCGGAACTGTCGACAGGGTGTTCCAGCTGATAATTCACTTCTCCCCTGGTATCGGTGCCATACAACTGGTGGCAGGAGCAGTGACTTCGGTCTTTCTGTTCAGGTCAATCTGCCGGAAATCCGGTAGATCCCCGGGTCTTCCAGGGCCGATAAGGTTCAGTATGCACTGGGGAGCTGCCTGGATCCCCATTGTTTGTCTTTTCACCGTTATTCTGGCGCGGGAGTTTCCCGTTCCGGATCTTGTTGAAAGGGCAGCCGGTAATCTTCTGCTGTTCATGGCTCTTCCCTACTTCATCCAGGGGCTGCAGGTGGTTATTCTCTGGGCTTCAAGAATTCCAGGAATGGTGTTCCTTCTCATCATCAGTGTGGTATTTGCAACACCTCTTGTTGCAGCGGCCATTCTTATGACCGGTATTCTGGACACCTGGTTCGACTACAGAAAGAAAATTGAAAACAGGACTGAAAGGATTGATAATGAAGGTTCTTCTGATAAAGGCCGTTGATTCGCTGGGCACTCCCGGTGATGTGGTCACAGTAGCCGCTGGCTACGCCAGGAACTATCTGCTTCCTAAGAAACTCGCAGTTGTTGCCACAACCGGCTCAGTAAAAATGGCGGCTTCTCTTAAGGCTGCTGCAGAACTGCGGGTCAAAGAAGAGAACAAAGCTGCAGAGATTCTGGCAGGAAAACTCAGAGAAACTGTACTGGCTTTCTCTGCGACAACAGATGAGAACGGCCAGCTTTACGGTGGCATCAGCGAGCGCGAGATTGCCTCTGCGCTTTCAGAAAAAGAATTCGACATCGATAGAACCCAGATTATTCTTCCGGCCCATATCAAGCAGGTGGGAGAATATCAGGTTGAGATAAAGATTCAGGGTGACATAAGCGAGAAGGTCACAGTAAAGGTAGAGGCTCAGGCCTGATGCGCCTTCTGGCAGTGGAGACTTCGTGCGATGATTCCGCTGCTGCTGTTCTCAGCGGCAGCGGTGAATCTCTCGCTGAACTTGTCTCCACCCAGACCGATCACATCAAGCATGGCGGAGTGGTCCCGGAAATTGCTTCCAGACTTCATCTTACCGTTTTACCGAACCTGATCAGGGAAGTGCTGGAGAAATCAGGCACTTCCCTGAATGACATTGACGCTTTTGCGGCAACAGCCGGTCCTGGGCTCACCGGCTCTCTGCTGGTGGGACTCTCATGGACCAAAGCAGCCGCTTTTGCTCTTGGAAGACCTTTCCTGGGGATCAATCACCTTGCTGCACATCTGCACATTCACTGGGGCACCGGCGTGGAGTTTCCTGCTGTTGCCCTTCTTGTCAGCGGCGGGCATACCATGATTCTCCATATGACTTCATGGACCTCCTGCACACTTCTCGGTTCCACCAGAGATGACGCAGCAGGAGAGGCTTTTGACAAAACGGCCAAACTGATGGGACTGGGCTACCCCGGGGGCAGAATTATCGATGAATATGCAGAGCGGGGAAACCCTCTTGCAGTTACACTTCCATCTCCAATGAAAAGCCGGAAAACTGCTGAGTTCAGTTTCAGCGGGTTGAAAACCGCAGTGCGCCTTCAGTGGGAATCCGGAAATGTTTCCAGGGAAGATCTCGCGGCGTCATTCAGAAAAACGGTCTGTGATCTTCTTGTCTCCAAGACCATGTATCAGGCACAAAACCTTAAAGCGGTGTCTGTTCTGGTTGCCGGCGGGGTTTCCGCCAACATTCTTCTTAGAAACAATCTGGAAACAGAGTGTACCAGGCGAAGGCTGAAACTGCATCTTCCTCCTCTCGAGCATACAATGGATAACGCTGTAATGGTTGGCAGGGCAGCTCTTTCCGCCCTCCAATCCGATCCTGATGCCTCCTCCTCTCTCTCCTGTAATACATTTCCAAGATGGCACGGCTCCACCCTGACTCCACTGTCCCGCTGACACAAAACCCGTCATACACTATCTTCTGACAGGCTATGTTTTTTGCCGGGGGTTCGCATGACAATTGGAACAGATATTGTTGAGCACAGAAGATTTATTGAAGCGATTAACAGAAACAACGGCAGGCTGAAGGAAAGACTTTTCTCAGCGAAAGAACTGGCCTGCTGGCTGTGTGATCTGGATCTGGCTGCAGTTTTCTCTGCAAAGGAATCAATAGCGAAAGCTCTTGGAACAGGGTTCGACAGCAACCTTTCCTGGCATGACATTGAAATTACACTGGAAAACGAATCTCTTATTGCAGGACTGTCCGGTCAGGCTGAAGAGCTGGCTGATGGAAGAATCCTGCAGGTGAAAGCCGCAAGAGGAGAAGACAGAACCCTTACCTGTGCACTGCTTGCGGAAAGGAGCTGATATGGCATTCTGGCTTACGCCTTCTGAAATGTCCGAGCTTGACGGAAACACCATTAACGCCGGAACTCCAGGGCTTGTTCTCATGGAAAGAGCCGGTCTTGCAGTAGTGAGAACTGTTACAGGTATGATCTCTCCGGAAAGCGGTTTTGTCGTTGTTTATGCAGGCCCCGGAAACAACGGAGGTGATGGTTTTGTAACCGCAAGACTACTGAGAGAAAAGGGATACAATGTTCTTGTCAGACCATCTTTCGGTTCATCAAGCAAGATAACCGACGACTGCAGAGTAAACATGGAAAGATACATTTTTTCAGGAGGTCAGATCTCCCACGAACCTCAGATATCAGCCTCTCTGGCTGTAGATGCTCTTCTTGGCATCGGTTACACCGGAAACCTCCGGGGAGGAACTCTTGATCTTGCTGTTGAATGTTCCGGGCTGGGGTGCCCTGTTGTTGCAGTAGACATTCCTACAGGAGTCGACGGTCTTACTGGCAAAATAGACAAATCAGCAGTAAAAGCCGATCTCACTATTACTTTTGCAGCTCCCAAACTCGGGCTTCTTCTACCTCCAGGCTGCGGAATGTGCGGCTCTCTTCTCCTTGAGGATATTGGAATTCACGTTCCGGAAAACAATCTGCGCCGTGTAATGGACATGAGGTATGCAAAATCTCTTCTTCCCCCCAGACCTGTGGATTCACACAAGGGCACATACGGTAAAGTTCTGATTCTTGCAGGGTCAGAAAAAATGCCGGGCGCTCCGTTGATGTCTGCCATGGGAGCTCTCAGAGCAGGATGCGGTCTGGTTGAACTCTGCGTTCCTCTCCCGGCTTCCCCTGCAGTAGCCGGCAGAATACCGGAAACTCTCTGCACATATTTCCTTCCGGGAGATGTAACTTCTCTTCCTGACCCTGAGGAGTATTCAGTGGCTCTACTGGGACCGGGCATGGGAATTTCAGGAAGTACGGAAAGAATTCTGAGGCATGTCCTGGGGACGTGGAAGGTTCCACTGGTTCTGGATGCCGATGCTCTTAACGTGATAGATTCCAGTCTTGCAGACATGATAAGAACATACTCCGGGGATGTGGTTATTACTCCGCACCCGGGAGAGCTTAAAAGACTTACCGGTTGCGGAAGCGATCTGAACGCCAGATTTTCAGCGGCAGAGAAAACAGCAAAGGCTCTTGGTATCTCTGTTCTCCTGAAGGGTAAACCGTCTCAGGCATTTGCACCGGATGGTCACAGAACACTGATAGCTGCAGGAAATCACGGGCTTTCAACAGGAGGCACCGGAGATATTCTTGCAGGGCTTGTTGCGGGTTTCATGGCTCAGGGTTCTTCAGGAATGGATGCCATCAGTGTTTCTTCGTTTATACATGGTCTGTCTTCAGAGCTTCTCAGTACAGGATTTTCAGCCAGATCCATAATTCCCACAGATCTTGCCTGTGAAACCGGCCGTGCCATTGCTCTTATTGAAAAAGGCAGACATGATGATTTTCTCGGGGGATTTCCCTACTGGACTCAGAGACAAGAATTGTAAAGATTAAGGGCTGAGGAAAAAAAGACTCCATGGGAATATATACGGAGGGAACGGTGATAAATTGAAGACTGTCAAGGAGCGTCTTGAAAAACTCAAGCTGCTTATTTCCACCAGATCTGTTTCCCGTGCATCCAGCAAATGGGCAACATACAAAACAGAATCAGACCCTGAAACTGCCATTGAAAAACTTGATCTCCTGGGGAAGGTTTCATCGCTGACCGGTAAGGTTAATGATGTTATTCTTCACTGTCCCGGAGACATCAGGACAAAAGAAGATGCCGGCAAGGTGCTTGAAGCACTGGCGAAGAACAAGCTGAGTCCTGTAACTGTTATGGCGGATCTGCACATTCCCAGGAAGAGAGGGGTTCTGAATCACAGGCTGATGTTCGGAACTTTTACCTCTCCCTATCCGGAGATACGAGTGGCGTCCATCAACCAGGTCATATCAACTTTGCAGCTCATGCGCGAGGTAAAGTGCCGTCAACTGGGTCTCTGGATTCCGGATGGCATGGATTCTCCCGGTGAGAAAAACACAGTTGAAATGCTGGATTCCATTCTGAAAGGTCTCCGACAGATCGGAATGAAAATAAGAAAAAGCGAAAGCATGCTTCTTGGATACAGGCCATACGGCCCCTCCTACTGCAACACAGCTGTCCCGGACTGGGGAACTGCAACATGGCTGTGCAGAGAAACCGTTCAATCGTGCAGGCTGCTGCTTGATACCTCTTCGCTTCTCCCGGGGGAAACCCTGGAATCGGTTACAATTTCTCTTCTTCATCAGAAAATGCTGGGCAGAATAACCCTTTCAGACAACAAGCTTGGAATGGGCTCTCTTCCAGCGGGATCTCTTGATGCAGGTGCTCTTTTCAGACTTTTCCTCAACCTGCTTCTTGCTGAAGAGGCCGGTCTTTGTTCACTGGAGGATCTGAGTATTGAACTGAGATCAGACTCCAGAGTGGGATCTCCCGTTGAAAACCTGCTGATTGCCGTTGAGAATACCGAGCACGCCCTTGCAAGGGCAGCTCTTGTTGATCTTAAAGAGCTGAAAGCAGCTCAGTCCAAGCCGGACCCGGCAGGTGCCAACAGAATACTCAGAGACGCATTCGTCACTGATGTAAGACCTGTTGTTGAATCCTGGAGAAAAGACAACAAGCTTCCTGAAGATCCTTTCAAGGAACTATAGTCTGCTGCAGATATGGGGCGGCGGAATGCTGCCCCTTTTTTTACCTTCATGGTTTTCCCTATCTTCAGTCTGCAGGAAACAAGCGTCAAATACAGAAAGGGGCACCTGTGGCAGTAAAACAAGTGTTACGAACAGTATCTGCTTTAATGGTAATTTATTCTGTGTCGTGCAGCTATGACCCGGAACCGGTTGGGTGTCAGTTCAGACTTGAGTCAACCGGGCTTACAACAGTTGCCGGAATTGATATAAGTCTTCTGGACTCGCTTACTGCTCCGGATAAACAGGAGATTGCTGATTCTCTTGATTCCGGTTTCTGCCCGGTTACAATTTCTGTAAACATCTCTGTTGCGAACGGCACAGCAGAAAGTGTTCGTGTCCAGGAGCTTGACTGGATGAACACAGGAGAAGTGGGAGGGAATAAGGAATATCTCTGTTCAGGAGAACTGCTGTATCCTGTAAGAGTGGATCCCGGGGAAAACCTGAACATACCCGCAGGCATTTCCTTCAACGCTTCCACCCTCTACGGCGAATACAGCTCAGAGGAAATCATTGATTTTCTCTGGGCAACAGGCGGACCGGGCAGAATCATCAGAGACAGCGAACACCTGGGACGACTGTCCCTTGAAGATGCCTTTGTCACGCAGGACACAAGACATGGATTGATTGACGGTGCAGGGCCTTTTACAATCGGGCTTCTGTGGGTTCAGCCATGAGTTATGGATGGCATCGTCTGCAGTAGTTGCAGATTCCTGATGTCCCCCCGACTCCCCACCTGAACCAGGCATCCTCCATCTCAGCAGAGAGCATTGAAGTATCAAGCTCCAGAAAACCGCAATGGCCTACCAGAGTCACCACTGCAGGAAATCCGCCGAAACTTCCTGCCAGTTGTGCAATCTCAGAATATCCGGAAGCATTAACGGTTATCATGTAAAGTTTTATATCAGTTTCCAGGGGAATGGAACTTTCCTCAATTCCTTCAATTATCAGTTCAGCCATCTGCTGATCTGCCTCTGCATCATCGGAACAGATAAGAAGGAAACCAAAATCAAAAGGGCTGGCAATCGCATCAAGATCTGTAAAACCGTCAATTGAAACAAACTGGTTCAGCGAGAGTACAATGAGAAGCAGCATCAGGAACCGACCCCCTTTCAGAGGATTATTGTGAAAATGAACAAAACCGGTAATCCAGTAGTATAATAGGAATTATGATATATATATTTTTGTCTATTCTATTTGGTAACCTGACCGGTTATTCAGTAACTGCAGACCAGGGTGACCTGGATTATCTCTATGAGAATTTCCTGGAGGAGCTGGAAATTCCAGCGGTTCTTCATCTTGATACCCTGGATATTCAGTGCACTCTTGCCTTCAGAGGCGGAACCAGTCTCTGGTGCATCAAGAAGAGCTGGCATATCAGGCTGGATGATGAAACCCTCTTCCCCTGGGGCAATCACATTCTTCTTAATGCTCAGTTCAGAGACCCCTCCCTCATGAGAAATACCCTGGGGCTTATGATGACCAGGGAGCTTGGTTTCCCGGCCCCGGAAACTGAATTCGTTACCCTTGAAATCAACGGTTCCAATATGGGGGTTTTTGAAAGAGTTGAACGGGTTGACCGATTCTTCTATGAAAGAAACGGCACAGGTTTCGGTCCTCTCTTCAAAAACACCGACGTAATGGGCCGGCTGGCGTGTCAGTATGCCGATACTTCAAGCCTTGCTGGCATTGAACCGAAAGTAGACAGTCAGCCCTACTCCCTGCTTCTGCTCAGACTGATTGAAAATTGTTTCACAGATGATGTTACTTCTTTTGATACAGAGGAAGTTCTTGCTCTTTTTGCTGTAAACTCTGCTATCTCAGACCATGATGGTCTGATAAAAAATGTTTACTATCATCTCTATCAGGACTGCTGGCACATTTACCCCTGGGATCGAGATGCAACTTTCGGCAACTCATGGGAAGGGGATTACGACTCCACCTGGGTGGAAAAGCACAGCCTGAATGACATTGGATATTTCGGTGGAGCCAGGGGTTTTCTTCAAGACTCTTACAACACAATTGTTTTCAACGGCTATCTTGCAGATTGCTCAGTACTTATGCAGAACAGATTCCCGGATGTTGTGGATTCTCTCAGGCTTGAGATAAGAATGTCCCTGGAATCAGATCCGTATTATGAGTATTCTGTTGAACAGTTCGACTCTCTCTGTCTGATCCTCGCTGAAGACATCGCCCTTCGGGGGGAATACCTTGAAACCGTTGCCCTTGCAAATCCTGTTCCTGCCATAACAAACATTGAGATATCAGACTGTCTTTCAATGGAGGAGGAGCTGGAAGTAACGGTTGAACTGGGTTCAGATGACGCAGACGGCGTGGTCATGCTGGTCTCCTTCAATGGAGAAAAGGAGATCTGGATACACATGGAGCAGGATATCAGAGCAGACAGGTGGAAGAAAGAAATCGATGTTCCTACAGGAACCTACTCTGTGAATATGGTGTTTGGACCATGGACCTATCCCGTCTCCCTCCCGATATTTTATCCTTCCTGGGGAATGAGAGGCTTTCAAAACAGGCCTTCCCCTTCTCCTGCAGCAAGGATTGCCCTTGCAGAGCTTGTCCCTGAACTGCTTACTCCGGAACCTCCACTCTGGTGCGGAGAAAACCTGTGGGTTCTGCCTGTTGTAAACTCCGCTTCTTTCGCTCAGGACATCAGTTTCTGCAGCTTTTATCTGGGAGACCCCTGCGGCAGTGTTTTTCTCCATGATTCAGTTCTTGTTCAGCCAGGCGAAACATTCTATCTCACGAACAATTCTCCTGAAGCCTCCAGACTGTTTTCCGGGAATATTTATGGAGACGCAGGGTGCTCTTACCCTACAGGCACTGTTCTTCAGCTGAATGACCCTTCATGGCACCGTCTCTACACCTGGGACACAGGAAACGGAGACTCCATTCCTGCTTTTTTCCCTCCTGTAATTCCCTGTGAAATATCCATGGGTGACGGTCCGGACTGGATAGAATTTTACAATCCCGGGCCTGGAGATGCTGACCTGTCAGGATGGTATCTCATGGATTCAGACCGGAACACTTCTCTCTTCCCTGAAAATACATGGCTGGCGCCGGAACAGCTCCTTGTTGTCTGGCAGGAACCTCCCTCCCGGTCAGGAGGGCTTCTTCTGGATTTCTCTCTTAACTCAACAGAAGACTCTCTTAATCTTTTCAACAGTACCGGGTCACCTGTATTCAAAATGGGATGGGATTCCTCATGGCCTTCCGGCGAGACCGGAATCATTTATCTGGAAACCCCTGTGAGCTCTATCAATACTCCTTACAGCTGGATCCAGGAGCTTCCTCCAGGCACCCCCGGTGAAGCCAACCCGGGCTGGGAAGGCATCTTTGGTCAAACCAGTCTGCAGCTGATCTCCGAAAACCCGTGCAGCGGAAAGTTCACCATTGCCTACCAGTGCACATCTCAACCGCAGGAGGCGATCATTTACGACATGGCTGGAAGAATGATCTCGCGGCTTGAATTACCAGGAAACCTGTCAGGAACGCTTAATGCGGATTTTACCGGCAGGCTGCCGTCCGGGATATATATTGTTTACCTTAGATCTTCGACTGGTTCGGACTCTGTCCGACTGACAGTTCTTACAGAGGAGAAATAGTAGGGTATTAATGGTGAAGAAGTAATGATTTCTGCCGTATTACTGATTTTTCAAATATCTTTACCTCACTATTCTGTAACAGTTGATCCTGATCAGCTGGAGTATCTCTATCAGCATTTTCATGATGAGCTGGAGATCCCTGCCACTGTCTGCTGTGATACATCCCTTTTCGGATGCACTATTGCTTTCAGAGGGGGAGCCAGTCTCTACCTTGAAAAGAAAAGCTGGCACATAACACTTGATAAAGGCGCATCTTTCTCTTTTGGAGACCATCTTCTGCTGAATGCTCAGTATCTGGACCCTTCCATGATGAGAAATACCCTGGGACATCTGCTCACAAGAGAGCTTGGCTATCCTGCCCCTGAAACTGAATTTGTAACCCTTTCCATCAACGGTGAAAATATGGGTGTTTATGAGAGAGTTGAAAGAATCGACAGGCTGTTTTTTCAAAGGAACGGTTTTGATTTCGGACCTCTGTTTAAAAGCATCTGTCCACTGGGAAGGCTTGTTTGTCACTACTCTGACAGATCAGGAACCTACAGTTTCGAGCCAAAGGCAGACAGCGAACCCTACAGAGATCAGCTGCTTGCTCTTATTGAGGACTGCTTCCGGGGGGATGTGTCCTCTCTGGCAACTGAGGAGTTCATAGCGCTGTTCGCGGTAAAAACCGCCACAGCTAACAGAGATGCGGTTATTAAGAACTTCTATCTTCATCTCTGGGACGACCGTTGGCATATTTACCCCTGGGACTGTGATGCTTCTCTGGGGAATTCACCGGGAGAGTACATTCCTGGGTGGACTACAAAATACAATCTTGATGATATCTCCTGCTTTGGCGCAACAAGAGCTCTTCTGGAATCACAGGATAATGTTGTTCTGTTCAACTCCATGCTGGAAGCTTCAGCAGAAATAATGGCGAACAGATATCCGGAGATTATAGACTCCATCCGAATGGAAATCCGCACTGATCTTTCACAGGACCCCTATGTTAACTGCACTTCTGCCCGGTTCGACTCAATCTGTGCGGTTCTTTCATCTGACGTTGCCGAACGAGCCGAATTCCTCTCTCAGGTTTATCTTGCAGATCCATCCCCTGAAATAGTGAGTTATGAAGTGTCTCCATGTCTGGAATTGGAAACTCCTCTGGAAGTATCAGTTGAGCTTCAGGGTGGAGACCCGGACGGAGTGGTTTTTCTCATTTCCGTGGACGGAGCAGACGAAGAAGCTTTCGTTATTCCTGAACAGCAGGAAGACACCTACAGTTTTACCTGGGATGTTCCTCCTGGGACTTACAGCGTAAGAATTGCGTTCGGTCCGCGAATCAAACCCTGCATTTTTCCTGTTTTTTACCCGTCATGGTCCTTCAAGGATTGCGAGGAAAGACCTGTCCCTGCTCCAGGAGCAAGAGTTTCTCTGGCCCCTCTTTATCCTCATCAGCTTCAACCGGATTCTCCAGTGTGGTGCGGAGAAAACCTGTGGGTTCTGCCTGTTACCAGCACCTCTGATGTTAACATGGATCTCAGCTTGTGCTGTTTCACAATAGGATGCCCTTCAGGAACAATCTTTTTCCCTGAGTCTGTTCTTGTTGAACCGGGAGAAACATTCCATCTTACCAACAATTCATCTCTTGCAGATAATTTTTACTCAGGAAAAATATATGGAGACGCAGGAAATCCTTTTCCGTCAGGGACCCAACTGGTGCTTAATGATCCGTCCTGGCACGAGATGATGCACTGGGGAATTCTTGATGGAGACAGTCTGCCTTCAGATACCAGGGGCATTGTTCCCTGTGAAATCTGCCGGGGATGTCAGGAAGACTGGATTGAACTCTACAACTCTGGAGACTCTCCTGAAGACCTATCCGGCTGGTACTTCACCGATTCCAACTCAAACACTTCCATTGTTCCTGAAAAAACCATTCTGGACCCTGGAGAGATTATTCTATTCCGTGAGGAATCCCTCCAGGGCATGGAGGGGGGGACCTGCCAGACACACCCTCTGGAATTTGCCCTGGACAGAGAATCTGATGTTCTATCGCTGTTCAGCAATCTGGGCCATAAGGAATTTTCTGTTTCATGGAATGACGACTGGCCTGTCTCGGAGATTATTTATCTCAGGTATCCTGTAAGCCCCTTCTCCTCTCCGCACAGCTGGCTGTCTGCCCAGCCACCGGGCACACCTGGTGAGCCCAACCCTGGATGGGAGGGGTTATTCTATTCCACCAGTCTTCAGCTTCTCTCTGAAAATCCCTCCAGCGGTGCTTTCAGCATTGCATATCAGTGTTCCACTGAACCGCTTGAAGCCCTTTTGTTCAGCATCACTGGAAGAATGATTGCCAGGCTTGCTCTTCAGGGGACTCTTTCAGGAACTGTTAATGCAGATTTTTCCGGCAGGCTTCCTTCTGGTGTTTATATTGTTTACCTTAGATCTTCGACTGGTTCGGACTCTGTCCGACTGACAGTTCTTACAGAGGAGTAGAGATGAAGAGAATGATAATTGCAGCAGCTCTGTGTTTAACTCTAACAGCATCAGGAGCTGTTGATGTTGAAAATCCCATTTGCGACCAGTTCAGGCTCCAGGGTTATCTGGATCTGAGATACACCGAGTTCGGCGATTACAACACCGTTCCCTCAAGAGAATTTTCCATTGTAAGATCCGGTCTGGAAGCATCTGCATCTCTTACAGGAAATCTTAATGCTGAGTTGAAAGTGGAATTCAGGCCGGACGAGCTTTTTCTGAAGAATGCCCTGGTGGAATGGAGCCCTTTTCCCTTCGCATGTGGAAGAGCAGGACAGTTCAGAAGGGAAACCCTTCTTGGTGGAAATCTCAGCACATGGGACCTGCCGCTTTTCGAAAGACCACTGGTCTATGAACTTCGTGAAGAACTCACTTATGGAGGCAGGGACATAGGAATGGACGTGGAAGTTGAGTTTCCTCTTGGAAACTCTATTGAGCTTCAGGGCACTGCCGGTGTCTTCAACGGCGACGAGCGCGGTGTAGACAGAGAAGACAATGAACTTCTCTACTCTTTCAGGGGATCTGCAGAGATCATTCCGGCAGGAGTAGTCATAGGAGGTTCCGCTGTTGCTCACAGACAGGGCCAGGCGGATCAGGCAGAAATTGAAGGGTACATTTCCAGTGACAGACTTTTTGCCTTCTCCGGGGACATTTCCTTTGAGCACTCCTTCAGTAACTGGTACAGTCTTGATCTCTTTGCAGAATATTCCACCGGCGACAACTGGACATGGTGTGACCCGATTGCAGGGGAGGAGCCGCCTCAGTTCAATGGAATGTGGGGTGCTCTCTCTTTGAATTATAACCCCTGGAACATCCCTTCCATTCACAGAATTTCCCTTAGTGCCGGATATGACAGAATAGAGGAAAACGCGGATTACAGCAACCTGTATCATGAAAAGCTTTCTCTTATTGCCGCTGTTTACCCCATAAAGAACATACGCTTCAGATTTGGCGGTGTAAGAAATTCTGTTGAGGATTTCTCTTCAGCAGAAGTTCAGAAGTACACTGATATTATCGCTGAAGCGGGATTCAGATTCTGATGGAGCACCTGCCTGAACACCTGCATTTCTACAGATACGAGTTCAAGTATGTTCTCCCGAAAGACCTCCTTGTTTCTATTGCAAACAAGCTGGATCACCACCTGGAAAGAGACAGGCACTGTACGGAAGACGGCTACTACGACATCAGAAGTGTCTATTTTGACTCTCCTGACATGAGGTGGTATAACGAAAAGAGAAACGGCCTTGAAAAAAGGTTCAAATACAGGCTTCGCGCCTATTCTCATGATAATTCCGGATTCAGCAATCCGCTCTATCTGGAGCTGAAAGGGAGAAATGGATCTCTTGTAGTGAAACACAGGGTCAAACTCCCTTATGAGTCTTTCAGCAATGGCATTGACGGAGGAGCCTCCTGGTTGAGAGAACTGCTGTTCGAACAGAATCCCGGCAACAGCGTTGCTGAACGATTTATTGCACAGTCCTTCAGATACAGGCTTTCACCCAGCGTTATTACAGATTACAGAAGGGCTGCCTGGGAGGACTATTCGAACCCGGATTTCAGGGCCACGATTGACACCGCCACCACTGCTTACCGTACATCCTGGCACGGGCTGCCCAGGGGAATACCTGTAGAGATAATACCCAATGGAGGAATTGTTGAAATCAAGTTCAGATACCGTATTCCTTTCTGGTTTCAGAGACTTATCAGGGAAATGGGACTGAACAGAACATCCTGCTCGAAATTTCAGCGAGCTGTGGAATCCATCTACCTCAGTGACAATGGCAGCAGATTGAACAGGATGATAGAGAGGAGTACGGCTTGCCTACACTAACGGAATGGTTTAGCACCACAAATGAAATTCTCGGATACAGTCCAGGTGAATTGATTGTAAACCTGTGTCTGGCTCTGGCTGCAGGGCTCGTGATTGGAATTGTATACAAGGCAACCCACCGGGGCCTTACATACTCACAGAATTTTGTGGTGACCCTGGTTCTCATGTGCATTACCGTATCTGCTGTAATGATGGTTATCGGAAGTAACCTGGCAAGAGCTTTTGCCCTTGTGGGAGCCCTGACAATCGTTCGGTTCAGAACGGTGATAAAAGACACAAGAGACACTGCCTTCGTCTTCTTTGCCCTTACAGAGGGAATAGCGTCCGGTACCGGGAATTATCTGCTCGCGGGAATTTCATCAATTTTCATCAGCGGTGTGGCCATTGTTCTGTTCAAGACCAATTTCGGAGCTTACATGAGAAGTGAATTTGTTCTCAGGTTCAGGTTTGACCGGGATTCCGGAGTTGAGGCCATCTATACAAAGCTCATCGGGGAAAAGACTACCCGGTCCACCCTGATACATATTGAACCCTCGGGAGAGGGACGGTATCTCATTCTCTCTTACGACATCACCCTTAAAAGAGGGGTGAATGCAGGGGACCTTGTGAGCACCCTTGAGAGAACCGACGGGATAGACCGGGTCAGCCTGGTCAGTTCTATGGAAGACAGCGAGTTCTAACGGGAAACGGTATTCTCTGCACCGGGGGTTCCCCAGCAGACTGCATCTCCTGAATCATCTTGTGTTGGATTGGCGTAATCTTCTGAAGGACGCCAGTTTGTGTTATCATTTGGCCCAGACGGGTCTACTCTTTCAAGGGATGAACCGGATCCGTCAGCTCTTGAGGGTTCTGTACCGCTGGCACCCCAGTTCTCTTCGTAGCGAAGAGTTTCAATAACTGTGCCATTCTCGCCGTACAGTATGACTTCGTCGCTTGAATTTCTCAGTCTGGTCCATTCTCCGCTCCATGGGATAAGACGGACATCATCACCGTATGCGGCTTTGAAGGATAACTCATTGGCGCAGACCACCCCGTAAGCTCCCGGAGCAAACAGATAGTGCCCGAGATACAGCTGATTGTTGCCGTCACTAATCATCATTCCTGCAAGATTAACAGCCTCAGCGCTTCCGTTGTAGATTTCTATCCACTCCAGATGCTCATCCAGTCCCAGGGTGCTTCCATCCGGGTTGTACATAACCTCATTCAGAACAACGGATCCCGGTGACTGGGATATCACCATAACAAGGCAGGTAAGGAAAACCATAATACTCCAATCTGTTATTTAAAGTCTAGTACTATATCCCTGGAGCTGCTCTAAGTTTCCGTCTGCGCATAAGCAGAAGAAGAAAAACCATCAGAGCAACTGCGAGAACAGGAACCACCACAGCAAGAACGGATGCTGCAACTGCCGCTCCGTCTTCAAGCAGTGAGAAAACGCCGGACCCGCCTGCAGGGGTTATAGCAGACCTTGCTGCAACTGTAGCCAGCTGAACGCCGCCTGCCACTGCTCCCCCAGCAATAGCTGCAAGTATCCACCTGAGAACGGGAGAGATTTCACCAACCATTGAAGCTGCAAGAACAGTACCGGCTACTGCAGCTGCAGGGGTAGCCAGTGTATCAAGAAAATTACTCACCACCGGGATGAAATATGCAGCTATCTCTACTGCTGTAGCCATGGAGAAACAAATCAGCGCAGCCCAGCTGCCCAGCCAGTTAAAACCTGCAGCGGGTTCCAGGTGCCCGGAATGCACCGCGATGCTCATTACGAGCATTGGCACGAACACCCTGAAACCGCATGCTGCGGCAAGGGCGATACCGGCAAACACACCGAGAACCCACTCCATGGCTGCCCTAGAGGGCTCGTCCCCTCTTGAATGCTTCCAGATTCACTTCAAGAGCTTTCGCCGGTACTCTCTCCTGTACTGCTGCCAGCCAGTGCTCCATTGGAATCTCTGGAAGTTCCTTTGATGCAGCACCCAGGAGAATTACATTAACAACCCTGATGTTACCCAGTTCTTTTGCTATATCCAGAACCGGGATCATGAGACAGGGTATCCCCATCTCTTCAATGATGGCATTCACATGGGGATAGGTGGCCGACCCGGTGTTCACTGTCATTGGCTCGATCCTCAGATCACAGGCAATGAGCTTTCCTTCAGGAGCGAGATACTCAGCCCATCTGAGGGCTTCCATCTTTTCCATGGCAAGGACTATGTCAGCATCACCCTTTTCAACAAGAACACTGTGAACCTTTCTGCCGAATCTCACATGGCTGGAAACGGATCCACCCCTCTGGGCCATGCCGTGTACCTCGCTCTTCTTAACATCGTACCCGGCGCGCCATGCAGCACTGCAGAGAACCTCGCTGGCCAGCAGGATTCCCTGTCCGCCTGTTCCGCAGATAATTACATTCTTGACCTTTTCCATTAGATCACCCCCTCAAGATCCTTTGACAGGGCATCTTTTGGACACACCTGAACACAAAGGTTGCAGTTCGGCCAGCAGAGCATCTCATTGATAACAGGGATGTTCTTCTCGTTATCCCAGCTTATTGCAGGACAACCCAGCTTCAAACAGAGCCTGCAGTGAATACACTTGTCAGGATCGTGAACAGCTACTGTCTTTCTTTTCGGCTTGTATGCCATGACACATGGCCGTTTTGTAATGATCACACTCAGCTCATCACGATCAAGTTCTTCCTGCAGAACCCTTTTCATTTCTTTCAGGTCATGCGGATCAACAGTAGTAACATGCTTTACCCCGCATGCCTGGATAATTTTCTCCAGATTAAGAGCAGGAGCAGGCTGTCCTCTGAGATTCTTTCCTGTTGTAGGATTCTCCTGACCGCCTGTCATGGCAGTAAGACTGTTGTCCATAACCATTATCGTTCCGGTGTTTCCGTTATAGACCATGTCTATAAGACCTGTAATACCGGAATGCACAAAGGTTGATTCACCGATAGCGGCAACAAGTCTGGGCATCTTCTCACGACCCAGGGCCTTTTCCAGCCCTGAAAGAACCCCTATTGATGCTCCCATGCATACAACTGTTTCCAGGGCATTGTAAGGAGGCATCAATCCCAGTGTATAGCATCCGATGTCTCCAGTAGAGCTTGCTCTGAGCTTTGAAAGAGAATGGAAAGCTCCTCTGTGAGGACATCCGGGGCATAGTGCCGGTGGTCTTCCAGGGAGTTGTACAGGAGAGTATGTAAGCGGAAGGTGCTCTCCGTTCTTCAACCCATTCCTTACAATTTCAGGATTAAGTTCACTCTCTACAGGAATAACTTCAGAACCTGTTCCGTCAACAAGGAAATGTGATCTTATTCGCTCTTCAAGATAGGGCTCGCCTTCTTCAACGAACATTATCCGGTCTACTTTGTCTATGAAACGTTTTATCAGTTTCCAGGGAAGCGGATTGGTCATACCAAGTTTCAGAACACTGGCTTCAGGAGATACCTCTTTTACATACTGGTAGCTTATTCCGCTGGTAATAATGCCAAGGGAAGTGTCTCCCATTTCCATGCGATTCAGAGAGCTTTCTGCTCCCCACTCTTCCAGATCCTTAAGCCTGTTAACTACTCGTGAGTGCATGATTCTGGCGTGGGCAGGGATAGGAACTCTCTTGGCAATGTCCTTTGTGTATCCTGTAACCTCTATCTCTTTTCTTGGCCCCACATCTACAAGACTTTTTGAGTGACAAACCCTTGTGGTTACTCTAATGAGAACAGGAGTATCGAATTTCTCGCTGATCTCAAGAGCAGCACCGGTAAAGTCTTTAGCCTCCTGGCTGTCTGATGGCTCAAGGATTACAACCTTGGCGGCTCTCCCCATAAGCCTGTTGTCCTGCTCGTTCTGAGAGGAGTGAACTCCCGGATCATCAGCACTGACAACAACAATCCCTCCAGTGGCCCCTATGTAGCTCAGGGTGAAAAAAGGGTCTGCAGCAACATTCAGACCAACATGCTTCATGGAGGTAAGTACTCTGGCCCCGGCGAATGAAGCGCCGGCAACTACTTCCATTCCGACTTTCTCGTTGGGAGCCCACTGAGCATCGATCTCGGGGTACTCCTCGCCTATGGTCTCCATTATTTCCGTTGACGGTGTTCCCGGGTAAGAACTGGCAAAATGAACACCATTCTCCCAGGCACCTCTGGCTATTGCCTCGTTTCCCGAAAGAAATAGCTTGCCGGATTCAATCTCATTGAGTTTTTTCCTCATTCCGTGCCTTCCTTAGATGTACTCCTTCACTTTCTCCACGCCGTCTAACACCCGTATAACACCCCTTGCTAGCGCTTCAAGCTCTGCCTCTCCGGGAAATACAAGAATCCGGCCAAGATATGAAAGATACTGCTCCAACTGTTCTGTTACCCAGGAGTTATATGCCATGCCGCCGGTTATGACAACCGCATCCACTTCTCCCATAAGGGCTGCAGCCATGCCGCCGGCTTCCTTGGCCATCTGATACACCATACCCCTGAGAACAGCATCTGCCTCGGTATTTCCCTCTTCAACCATCTTTCTGATTCTGCCTACATGCTCATGGCCCAGATAGGCAAACACGCCTCCCTGCTTGAGCAGCATCTTCTTCAGTTCTGCACCTGTGTACTTACCACTGAGGCACAACTTCATAAGGCCGGTCATGGGAAGGCCGCCGGTTCTGGTTGAGCTGAACGGCCCGTCATCATTGGCATTGTTGGTGTCTATCATTCTACCCCTCTTCAGGGCGTTCACGCTTACACCGCTTCCAAGATGCATCACTACAAGATTCAACTGGTTTAGAGGTTTCCCCAGTTCTGCTGCAGCTTTGTATGCAACCATTCTGATGTTCAGTGCATGGCTGAGGCTCTTTCTTGGAAGAAGAGGGTGACCGCTGAACCGGGCTTCATCGATCATCTCATCCACACAAACAGGGTCAACAAAATAAGAGGGTATTCCGGAGTCTCCTGCAATAGCCCGTGCTATTGGTGCCCCGAGGTTTGATGGATGGTCTGCCTGAAGGGTTGTACCTTCTTTTATGTCCTGCAGCAGTTTTTCATTTACCAGATATGTGCCGCTGGCCAGAGGCTTGAAAGTTCCCCCTCTGCCAACCACTGCGGCAAGATCCTCTATCTGATAACCCTTGTTCTGAAGAGCTTCAAGTATCAGGTCTCTTCTGAACTCCATCTGCCCGAATGTAGAGCCTAAAGATTCAAGCTCTGAGGGATCATGATGAATGTTCTCTTCAAAAAGCAGTTTGTCACTGTCAAAAAGACCAACCTTGGTGGATGTGCCTCCGGGATTTACAGCCAGTATAAGTCGTGTGTTCAACTGATACCTCCTGCAACAACCACTCCCAGCGCAAGGCTGTTGATTTTTGTTTTTGCAGTATCTGATCTGCTGAGCATTACAACAGGAGCAGACGCGCCTGCAATTAATCCTCCTACATCTGTATCGGTCATATACATGAAGCCTTTGGCAAAAATGTTGCCGCAGGCAATGTCCGGAGCAACAAGAACATTGGCGTTTCCTGCCACAGGACCTGTCATCTTTTTCACAGCAGCGGCTTCAGGGTCCATTGCGCCGTCCACTGCAACAGGTCCCACAATCTCTGCGCCTTCAATACCCTCTCTGGCAAGCTGTTCCCACAAGACGGTTTCAGGCATTTTTTCATTTACAACCTCAACTGCTGCAAGAAGGGCAATGAGAGGTTTTTCTGCTCCTAGTCTTACCATTATGTCGCCGGCGTTTGCTGCTATCTGCCTTGCCTCTTCCAGATCAGGGCGAATGTTCATTCCGCCATCTGTGATTGCTACAAGCCTGTTCTGTCTGGGAGCATGAACAACAGCCACATGGCTGAGCACCCTTCCTGTTCGAAGTCCTACTTCTTTGTCAAGAATGGCTTTCTGAAAAATAGAGGTTTTAATAAGGCCCTTCATCAGCATTCCGGCTTCACCGGAACTGACAAGTTTCACTGCTGTAATGGCTGCCTCTTCAGGGCTTTCACAGTCCACTACTGATATATCATCGGGAAGGCTGAGCCCCAATTCTGCGAGAGATTCTTTCACTCCCTGTAACGGGCCAACGATGATACTTCCCGCAAGACCTGTTTCAGAAGCCTGGATCAGTGCAGCAAGAGATGACGGGTCGTACCCCATTGGAACTGCCACTTTTGACCCGGAAACAGCCCTTGCAGCCTTGCGTATCTCACTAAAGTTTGATAACAATGTGAAAACCCCCCTCTATGGAATTTGAACAGAATAATGGATATGATACTATTGTTGAAAATACCATCTCCAACCAGACCTGCAGGGAGCCGAATTGACCCTTGAACAGCTTTGGAACCACGCAGAAGCGGTGCTTTTTGACTTTGATGGCGTTCTGGCTGACAGTGAGCCTTTTTACAGGAAATCCTGGAACCGGGTTCTGAGCACATACCATCACTCTGTACCTGAACAAGTCTACTGGGAGCACTGGGCTTACCTTGGCCAGGGAGTTGAGGGAGAAATAGAAAGAACCGGACTCAGAATTGATAACATTCCCGGAGCAAAAATGAAACAGAAAAGCATATACCGGCAGTATTGCCTTTCCGGATGTATTCCGCTGTTCAGCAATGCTGCTGATCTGGTTTGTCAGGTTATGGCAAGAAAGAAGTGTGCTATTGCATCCAACACCGACAGCGAGCTGGTTAAATTGATAGCATCCAGGGAGATATGTCATCTGCCTCCTGTAATTGGAGGAGACGGATTGAGATCCAAACCAGCGCCTGATATCTTTCTCAAGGCATCGGAATTCCTCGGTGTTCAGCCGGAGCGGTGCCTTGTTCTGGAAGATGCAATGAAAGGAATTCTCGCTGGAACTGCAGCAGGAATGCCGGTTATTCTGGTGAGAAACCGTTACAATGCCGGGTTCTCCTGTTCAGGTGCTTCATTTGAGATAGACGGTATCGGAACATTCCGCAGATTTCTGGAGGAAGTAACGTGCTAGGTGAACTTGTAATGTATGACCCTCTCTTCGCACCTGTAATTCTCTTTATAGCCGGTATATTTCTGGCCTTCCGCGGCAGAAGGCTTATTCCCCTTGCACTTGTTATGTGTTCGCTGGCAACAGGTTTTCTCTATGGAGGAGGAATTATCTCCTCTTTCACAGACAACCCTGATATTATCCGATGGGGTCCTGTCCTGGCAGGTGTGATTTTGGCGGTTCTTGTAAATCTGCTTTACAAAATCGCTTTCTTTGCTGCAGGAGCCCTTCTGGGGTTTTTTATTTCCGGTATTTTTCTTCCTGAAGCCCCTCTTTCTGTAACTGCCGGGATCTCTCTGGTTACCGGTGCTCTTGTTTACTTCTTCAGGAATTTTGTATTCTCGGTACTTACAGCTGTACTGGGAGCAGTGCTGTTTACCACTGGAGCAGTTAATCTTGTTGCGTGGACAGGATTTTCTGCCGGAAGAACCTGCTACATTGCATCAGTGGTTATTATCAGTATACTGGGTGCAGCACATCAGCTGAGAAGCGGAAGGAAATCCGGCTAATGCAAAGACTTGCGGATTATGGAATCGTACTGGGAATTGTTCTCATTCTGATGTTACTGTTTAAACTTTCACGATATCTGCTTCACAGGTTCACTGCAAACGCAATGAAAAAGGACGCCGGGTTCGATTCGGATAAAGCTCTTGTCTGGGGAGCATATTTTCTTCTGTCAGGTCTTCTTCTTCTACCTTTCATAACTTCAGTTCTTGCGTTTCTGGACAACAGAATGCTTATCGGCGGTATGACTCTTCATCTAATCCTGACAGCTGTATCAGTTGTGCTTTTCAGCTTTTCCGAAGATCTTTTCAGAGACTACAACACTTATGGAACTGCTGAACTGAAACCTTTGTCCTGGCATACCAGGAGAATCCTTGCTCCTCTGCTGATATTCTGGGTTATTGGATGTCTATTCATCAGTCCGCTTTTTTATTCCGGACTAACGATACTTCTGGCTGTCTTTTACAGGATCTGCCTTCACTTCCGTAAACCAGCCGCAAGAACCAGCTGATCATGGTTAATCCAGATACCTCTGTTCTTCACATAATTACAAAAATGGCAGTTGGCGGCGCTCAGATGAACACTCTGATCAGCTGCAGGGAAATTACAAGAATGGGCTATCCTTCTGCGGTTCTCACCGGACCCGAGATCTCTCCAGAGGGCACATTCAGTGATCTCTCGGAGAAATATGGAATTCCGGTATTCACCGCACCTCATCTGGTGAGAAAATTGTCTCCATACCACGACATTCTTGCCTTCTTCGAGATGAGAAAGATCATTGAAGAAAACAATTTCTCCATTGTTCACACCCACGGCTCTAAAGCTAAATTTCTCGGGCGGATGTCTGCAGCCAGTGCCAGAATCCCTGTGAAAATCGTTCAGACCGTACATGGCTGGTCATTTTTTGATACCATGCCACCGATACAGAAGGCTTTCTATGCCCTTCTCGAGAGAATCGGATACGGACTGGCGGATTCAAACATTGTTGTAAGCCCTCACGATATAAAAAAGGGTGTAAATTGGGGAATCGGAAGACCTGAAGACTACCAGCTGATCAGAAGCGGCGTTGAATTCGACTCATTCCTGGCTAAACGAGGATGCAGACAGGAAGCCCGGAAAAAGCTGGGAATCCATGAGAATATCCCGGTTGTAGGAACTGTTATAAGGCTAGCCCCGCAAAAACACCCTGAGGCAATAGTCGATGTGGCAGTAAAGGTTTCCCAGGTCTTTCCGAATGTAAAGTTTGTTATTGTGGGAGACGGACCGCTTTCAGGCTATATGCGAAGTTACATAAGCGAAAAGGGCATGGAAAATAACTTCATGCTTCTTGGAAGTCGCAAGGATATCCCGGACATTCTCCCTGCGTTTGATGCTTTTCTCCTTACATCCAGAAGCGAAGGGCTTCCAAGAGCCATGCTTGAGGCTCTTGCGGTAAAAATACCAGTGGTAGCAACAGACGTGGGAGGAATTGCTGAACTGGTGAATGGCCTGAAAAACGGTTTTCTCTGCAGCCATGGTGACATCAACTGCCTTTCCAGCGGGGTCATTAAGCTGATTGAATCACCGGAACTGGGAGAAAAACTTCTTGCCACCATAGACCAGGACCTGAAACCGTTCAGCGCCAGGATAATGGTGGAGGAGCTGTTTCAACTTTATACATTCCTTATGAAAAACATGTAACCGCGCTTCCTTCCTGTAAAAGAGAGAAACGCGGTTACTGAATATCCTGAGATTATAAGTCTGTGAGACTAGGGAGCCTCAATTGCACTCACGGGACATACAGCTGCACATGCTCCGCAGTCGATACATGCAGCAGGATCAATCTCATATGGAGTACCCTCTGTGATTGCGTCAACGGGACATTCTCCAGCACAGGCACCACAGCCTATGCAGGTATCATTGATCTTGTAGGCCATTTCAACCTCCGAGTAGAGTAAAAGTAACAAACCGGCATTCACCGGCCCCTGATTATATGAAGAATCCTGTCGAGTTCGTCCAGAGACTGATACTCAATCTCCACCTTCCCCCGACCGCCGGAATCCTTCAGGTTCACCCGTGTACCAAGGATCCGCTGAAGTTCTCGTTCAAGCTGTTTAACTTCCGGCACTTCTGCTTTTACCTTTGTTATTTCAGCTGCTCCGGAAGTTTTTCTGCGCACTGCATCTTCCAGTTTTCTTACGCTGTATCCTCTTGCTTTTGTCTGCCTTGCCATGCGAATCATTGCCTGATGATTCCCCAGTCCGAGCAATGCTCTTCCATGGCCCATGGAGAGACTTCCGGATCTTACCATTTCCTTCACTTCCACCGGCAGTTCCATAAGTCTCTGGAAGTTGGCCACTGCTGATCTGCTTATACCCACCTGTCTGCCAAGCTCTTCCTGGGTCATCTTGAATTCTGCACAGAATCTGCTGAAGGCTTCAGCCTTCTCCATTGGATTCAGGTCCTGCCGTTGAATGTTCTCTACCAGGGCCAGGGCCATCATCTGCCTGTCGTCTGCTTCTCTTATGAAAGCCGGCACCTCTGACAGACCGGCAAGCCTGGAGGCTCTCAAACGTCTTTCTCCGGCAATAAGCTGGTATCTTTCCCCGGCTTTTCTCATAACAAGAGGCTGAAGTATTCCCTGCTGGCTTATTGATAGAGAGAGAGATTCAAGTTCTGTATCATCCCAGTCAATTCTGGGTTGAAAAGGGTTCGGATCAATAAGTCCTGTGTCCACCAGGGCGGGTTTACCGCTCTTATCCGATTCTGTTCCAACATCGGGAAGCAGAGCTTCAAGTCCTCGACCGAGAGCATTTTTTCTCTTCATCGTGCCATCACCTCTCTTGCAAGACTCATGTAGCTTTTTGCCCCTGAAGAATAGGCATCATAGAGTATTGCAGGCTTTCCAAAGCTGGGAGCTTCGCTCAAACGAACATTCCTTGGTATTCTGGTGTCAAACAGTATCGCTCCAAGATGTTCTACTGCTTCATCTTCCACTTCTCTGCTGAGTTTAAGCCTTTTGTCATACATGGTAAGAACCACACCGAAAATCATAAGCTTTCTGTTCCAGTGAGCCTTAATTCTTCTGATTGTTTCTATGAGATGTGAGAGCCCTTCAAGAGCATAGTACTCACTTTGCACTGTAAGAACCACTCCATCTGCAGCAACAAGAGCATTTATGGTAAGAAGTCCAAGGGAAGGAGGGCAGTCGATAAGAACATAGTCGTAGTTTTCCAAAGCGGATGCAGACAGTGCTTTAGCCAGAAAAAATTCTCTCTCTTCCTGGGAAGCCATCTCGATTTCTGTTCCTGCAAGATGTCTGGATCCCCTTATTACTGTAAGGCCTTCAATCTCTGTCTTTGTTGCGCACTCTTCAAGAGAACACTGACCTGATACAAACTCATGAATACCACAGACATCAGCCTCTTCAAGCCCCAACCCGCTGGTAGCGTTGGCCTGAGGATCAAGATCTATAACAAGAACATCCCTGTCATGAACAGCTATGCTGGCACCCAGATTGATAACAGTAGTAGTCTTTCCCACTCCACCCTTCTGGTTAGCCACTGCAAGAATTCTGGTCATTCAGCACACCTTTCTCTTTTTTCAGGAATGCGAATACTGCAGCATAAAACCCGGACGGTCAAGCGGTGGTACCGGAAGAGAAGATACCTGGAAACACGAAGAAGACCGGAATGAGTTGTCCGGAACACGGGTATAGAGGGAAAAATCCCCTGAAGCTGCAGGAGCAATCATGCGAATCAGCTGATCAGGTTCCTTTACTGCTCGGGCTGTGAACTGAGTGCTGGAAGGAAACGGACCTGCTGTTTCTATTCTGCTGTTCAGTATAGTGCACCTGACACCGCACTCCCTGGAGGCAACCTCCAGAAACGCACACCTTTTTCCCCTGGGCTCCACCATGGTAACGTCATAACCCAGAATGGCAAGAATAAATCCAGGGAACCCTGCTCCGGCACCAACATCCACAACAGAGTGCTCATTAAGAAACCCGGCAAAAGCAACAGACTCGAGAACATGTCTTCCCCACAGCCTGCTCCTTTCCCCTGGTCCTATAAGGTTTACCCTGCGGGAACAGTCCTGAAGAAGATCAAGGAAACATCTGATTTTTCCGTGAAATTCCTCGTTCACCGAAACTCCCAGCAACTGACACTGTTCTGTTATCTCTTCCGTTGAGCCTGGGATGTCATGTTTCACGTGAAACATTTCCTTTCATCACATGGAGAATTAGAGCGTCCATGTCTGACTGCCTCACTGCAGGAAGCTTCTCGGCTTCGCCAAGCGTTCCAGGCTTTGATACATTAAGCGCCAGCGCAGCCTCGGTACTGATAGACTGAACTTCAAGATAGTCCCTTATCTCTCCAATGCCGGCTTGTCTGTATCGATCTCTTGTTTCAAACTTTCTTTTTGCCCTTTTTATGTATCCGCCGTATTTCATGTCCAGCACCAGAGATCTAAGGGTTTTTCTTTCAGATCCATCCGTTACCCCGAGCTTCTCTGCAACCCAGTCTGTGGTCACCTCCGGTCGTAAGCAGATTTCAGACAGTGACTTTCCTTCAATTCTGATTTTTCCCATTCTCTTTTCCATGAGATTGCTTGAGTACATTCTTTCTCTGAAAGCAGCCTGAGAAGCGTCAGAAGTTGTTCCCATTGAAATCCCCAGCTGGAAAACTCTTCTGTCTGCGTTGTCCTGACGAAGATGCAGTCTGTTCTCAGATCTGCTTGAAAACAGGCGGTATGGTTCCTCTGCCCCTCTCGTTACCAGATCATCAACCATTACTCCAAGATAGCTGTTCATTCTTTCCGGCACAATTTCCTTAAGATCAAGAGCTCTTCTGGCTGCATTTGTCCCTGCAAGTAATCCTGTTGCTGCGGCTTCCTCGTATCCTGAGGTCCCCAGGATCTGTCCGGCTGCGTAAAGGTTTTGTGATTTTTGCATTCTCATTGTCCCCATGAACTCTCCGGTTTCAAAACAGGTGTACTCAACAGAGTACCCATAGGCGGCAATTATTGCATTTTCAAAACCCGGTACCGTTCTTACAATCTCTTCCTGAATATGCTCAGGCAGGCTTGTTGAGAATCCATTCATATACATTATTCTGGAACCTCTGCCTACAGGTTCAAGGTGTATGGGATGACCCGTTCTCTCTGAGAATTTCGTTACTTTGTCCTCAAAGCTTGGACAATACCTTGGCCCCTTACCTGATATTCTCCCTGCATAAAGCGGTGAGTGTTCCAAGCTGTTTCTGACAAGGTCTTCTGTTCTTCTTGTTGTTCTTGTAACCCAGCACTTTTCAATGCTTTTTACGGGGTTTTCGGATCTCCAGCTGAAATTGAAATCCATGTCATGATGGGTTTCCTGAATTTTCATCAATTCGGTGTTTACAGAATTTCTAAGTATTCTTGGAGATGTTCCGGTTTTAAACCGTTTCACGTGGAACATTCTATTTCTTAAATCTCTCTCAAGCTCAACTGCAGAGATGTCTCCTCTTCTTCCTCCAGGCCAGCTTCTCGCTCCTCTGTGTAGAATTCCCTTCAGGAATGTGCCGGCAGCCAGAACGAAACAGTCACCTTTTACCGTTTTCCCCTGCTGTGTGACAACAGCGTCAATTCTGTCTGTGGGCCCCTTAAATGAAACCACCAGATCCTCAATTATCTCAACTCCCGCCTCTTCCAGCCTTCTTTTCTGTTCTGCACAATACCTCCAGACATCGGTCTGTGCCCTTGGTCCCCATACTGCAGGTCCCTTTTTCATGTTCAGCATTCTGAACTGCAGAGTTGTTCTGTCTGCAGAAAAGGCGGAAACCCCTCCAAGAGCGTCAAGTTCTCTTACAAGTGTTCCCTTTGCAATCCCGCCAATGGAAGGGTTGCATGACATCATTGCTATTTTTGATGAAACAGGTGTAATCAGAATGGCAGAACAACCAACCGCTGCTGCTGCACATGCTGCTTCAACTCCTGCATGGCCCCCGCCTATGATTACTATTCTCGGTACAGTTTTTGCTGTCATTTACCCACGCAGAACATCTCAAGAGCTCTTTCCACAGCATCTGCATTCTTTTCTCTGCAGTTAACCGTTTCCATGACCTGCCTGAGTATTTCGGCAGAGAGGGCCATGTCGCTGTTCTTCCATGCATCCATTGCCTCTTTCATCATTGCCTCTGCAACAAGAAGTCTCCATGAAGGACTGTTCTCTTCGCTGCTTGAAATGAAAACTTTTATCTCCTCTAAGCCTTTACCTGTGTGCGAAGAACAGGGAAGCCATTTTCCCCCGGTATTGTTCTCCCGTTCATTCTTTGATGATACAAGAAGGATTTTTCTTCCGTCTACTAAATCCTGTTCCGGTTCCTTCTCTTCCGGGTCCATCCACACAATTCTGTCTGTGCTTCTCATGCTTCTCAATGCAATAGCCAGCGCGCTTCCATCAAGAGATTTTCCTCCGGTGCCTGCTGTGTCATAAACCTCTACATGCCGTCCCCGGACATCTATTCTTCTTGAGGCTCCATCCCTTGTTGTCCCTGGAATCTCCGAAACAACTGCAGCTGTTTCTCCGCATATTCTGTTGAAAAGCGTTGATTTTCCAGCATTCACCGGCCCCATTATATAGGTTCGCGGAAGAATCTCTATTTGCTCTTTACTTATGCGCAGGTCGTTCAACGCTCTTTCTGCCTGTATAAGGCATGATTCCACTGAATCCGAATCAGCAATTTCGTGCTCTTCGCCGAATTCTATCAGCGCTTCTGTTTCTGCAAGAGTGTTTTTCAGCTTCTCTTCAAGTTCTCCTATACCGCTTACAGGCAGATTCCTGAATCTGGCAGACAGCAGAAGTATGTCAGTTTCTGTTACTCTGCCATTCAACCATGCCCTCCTTGTGAACTCTCCGGGGTCAGCTGGTCTTGCTCCGTTCTTCATCAGAAGATCAAGAATTGCACCGGGAGTTCCCGGTGTTCCATGGCACATGATATCTACCATCTCCTCGCCTGTGTAGCTTCTGCCTTCAGGCCAGGATATTGCAACAACCTGGTCCAGTTCCCTGAAATCCCCAAGAACCCTTTTCATCCCGGAGAGCCTTCCCTCTTCAAGTCCCATTAGCAGTTCAACTGCTTTTGAGGCTCCCCTTCCGGAGAGCCTCACTACAGCAATTGCGCTGACTGAATCAGGAGTAGCCCGGGCTGCTATGAGATCAGACTGCTTTTCCATCTGCTGCTGTTCCTTTTGTCATGTTTTTCTTTATCAGTTCCTGCTGAATGAAAGTCAGTATGTTGAAAACCAGATAATAGAGAGTTAGACCTGATGCAAACCTCATGAACAGAAACATCATGAAGAAGGGCATCATGTACATCATCATTTTCTGCTGCTGCGCTGAGCTTCCTGAACCGCTTGTGGCAGTAAGTCTCTGCTGCAGGAACATAAGTAGTCCCAGTATCAGTGATAGAAGACCTATCCCTTCGAGACCCATGATCTTTGTTCCGAAGGGTATCAGTATCTCAGGTCTTGACAGGTCTGTTATCCAGAGAACAAACCCCTGACCTCTCAGTTCAACCATGTTTGCCAGAACTCTGTACATTGCAAAGAATACCGGCATCTGAAGCAGAATCGGCAGACAACCTCCCAGAGGATTAACACCTGACTCCTTGTAGAATTTCTGCATCTCCGTCTGCTGCTTTTTAGGATCATTTGCATACTTCTTCTGAATCTCCTGCAGTTCAGGCTGAACCTTCTGCATTTTCTGCATTGAGACATAGCTTTTTGCTGTCAATGGTGACAGTATCAGCTTAAGGGTAATGCCCAGAATGATTATTCTTACTCCCCAGTTGGAAGCAAAAGCAAGAACTTCTGTCAGGTAAAGGAAGATAAGCTTTCCGATCCACCTTATTATGGGCCATCCGAAATCGATCATGTCTGTCTGTGAGCCGCCCAGTTCATGTAGAAGACTGTAAGATTTGGGCCCTGCATATACCTGAACATAGCTGTCATCAATTGAAACCTCCGGCGATCCACCTTCGCCAGGCGCTATGTAACCGTCAGCTCTAGTCATGCTCTGAGGAATCAGAATGATTGTGAAATACTTGTTTGAAGATGCAATCCACGAAACATTACCAACCGGTTCCAGGCCTTCTATTTTTCTGGCTTCCGAATTTTTATGGCCGTTAGTGTACCATGATGCTCTGAAGTAACCACTATCCTGCGGGTTTGTTTCTGTTTCTGTAATCGCACTGGGAGAAATAGCGGTGTTGAGATCTGTTCCATCACTGTTAACAGAAAAACCGTAGTAATTCCTTGTGAATGTGAATTCCTTTGTTGCTCCGTAAGCATTCTCCATAAGCAGAATAATATCTGTCTGATCAGGGTACATTGAAACAGTATCCGGTCCTGTGTAATTGAAGTAAACAGGGTTTCCATCGGCTTCTCTTGATATCAGCCATGGTTCCATTGCAAGCTGTACGGATCTGTCAAGGTTCTGATCCGGATAATCCTGATACTTATCAAGCTGCCAGGATACGACTGATCCGCCTGTGGTGGAAATTTCAGCGGTTACCAGTGTCTCGCCTGTATCATCAGGAATTATTACAGTAACAGTTCTTTCCTGATAGTTCCCTGCCGGATCAGGCATAATGTCTTCTTCAGCAATGTCTGCCGGTTCAACGAATTCCTCTACAGGTTCAGGTTCCGTAACGCTCTCCTGGATTGTGTTTTCCACTACTGTTTCCGGAGATGTACTGCTGTTGTTCTTTCCTGTTACAAACCAGCTTATGAGCAGAACGCCCATCATTAGAACTGCTGCTGTGAACAGCCTTGACTGATCGCTCATTCTTCTGTTACCTCCGGTACAGGGTCATATCCGCCTTTGTGCCATGGATGGCACCTCATTATTCTTTTTATTGCCATGATTGTTCCTTTGCGCGGTCCGTGTAGAGCAACGGCCTCCATGGCATATTCGCTGCATGTCGGTGTGTAGATACAGCTTGGTGGAAGCATCGGAGAAATTATTTTCCTGTACACTTTTATCAGGAAAATAATAACTCTGGACATGCTACCCTTTTCCTTCTGCTGTTTCTGAGAGTCTTTCCATGTCTTCAAGCATGCTTTCCCATTTAATTTCTCTTAGCCTGATAACAGGAAAGATAACAGCATCATATCCGACTGTGGTATTTTTCTCAACTGAGTACTGCCTCAGTCTTCTTTTGAAAAGGTTTCTGCACACAGCATTGCCTGTTTTCGCCGATACAGAAAACCCCAGGCGTATTTGACCCAGGGAATTCTTTAAGTATCTGGCTTTTAACACTTTGCCTTTAAAATAGCTGCCTTTTCTGAAGAGCTTGATGTATTGCCATTTTCTTGTAACTCTCTTCAGACGGCGGGATCTCAATTTATGGCACTAGACGCTTGCGTCCTTTGCGCCTTCTGGCATTGAGAACTTTTCTTCCACCCTTTGTGGCCATTCTTGCCCTGAATCCATGCCTTCTCTTCTTAGAGATATTGCTGGGCTGAAATGTTCTTTTCATTCTGATCTCCTGTATTTCATTATATACCTGCTAACGGTCTCTTTCGGAAGCGCAAAGTTATCTAAATTCATCGCCTTTGTCAAGTTCTGGGATTTTCTTCATGTACTACCGCTTTTTTCTCAGCCCTTGCAATATGCCGGGTTTTTACCTATTTGATTGTTTTGCGCTTACAGTTAATCAGCTCAGTTTTGATTCGGAGAAAATAATGAATCTTTCACCAGAAGAAGTCTTTGATCTCAGCCTGTTAAGAGCCAGAGAACTCATGGGACCTGAAAAATTCAATTCATGGCTTTCAAATGCGTCCTTTCGCTCCTTCAGTAATGGTGTATTCACCATTTCCCTTGATTCAAGAATCCGTGTAAACTTTGTTTCACACAATTACAAAGACAAGCTTGAAGACCTGCTTAGAGAGATCTCCGGTGACGATTCTGTATCAGCTCATTTCACAGATGAACCTGTTACACTATCCCTTGGGAAGTTCTCCTCCAACGGCGGTTCAAGACACGAGCTTTTTTCCAATTACCTGAGACCCGGTTACATTTTTGATCGCTTTGTTGAGGGTCCCAACAATCGACTTGCCTATGCTGCTTCATGTTCTGTTGCATACGAACTGGGTCACTCCTCCACCAATCCTCTCTTCATTTACGGCGGAGTTGGTCTCGGTAAAACACACCTTGTCCAGGCAATCGCTCATCACATCAAGGACAATAACCCTGAAAAGATTTTCAGTTACATATCCAGCGAGGAGTTCACTACCAGATTCATCAGAGCTCTTGATCCAGGCTTGAAAAAAGAAAACAGATCTTCAAGAGAAGTTGAAAAATTCAAAGAAAAGTTCAGGAGATGTCATTGCCTTATCATGGATGATGTTCAGTTTTTAGCAAGAAAAGAAGAAACTCAGAATCAATTCTTCCATATTTTCAACGAGCTGTATCTTCAGGGAAGACAAATCGTTCTCACGTCTGACAGGCCGCCTCACGAAATCGAACCTCTTGAGGAAAGGCTTATCTCCAGATTTCAGTCCGGTATGGTTGTGGACATCAAACCTCCGGTCCTTGAAACTCGCATTGCCATTCTCAACCAGAGACTGAGAGATGAGAATATTTCTGTTGATGAGAAGGTTAAGTTCTACATAGCTGAAACTGTAAATGCCAACGTGAGACAACTTGAAGGAGTTGTTAATCTTCTGGCCGCAAATCTTCGAATTCAAAATCTTTCACTTACTCTTGAAAATGTGAAACCCATCATCAGTGAATACCTTGGAGCAGCATCCAGAAGGCTTAATCCAGTCACAATAACCTCCAGCGTCGGAGATTTTTTCAATACAAACCCTGAACTCCTTAAAGGCAAGAAGAGAAAGAGGGAAATTCTGGTACCAAGGCAGGTTTCCATGTATCTGATCAGAGATCTTACAGATCTCCCCCTTGAAGAAATAGGCTTTTTCTTTGGCAGAGATCACTCCACTGTTCTGAATGCCATAAAAAGAATTAAAGGCATGATGGAATCCGACAGTGCCTTCAAGCGAAAGGTCATGGACATCAGGGATGACCTTCTTAACTGAAACTTTTCATGTTGATATCTCTGTTGAGTTCTCCCTTATCATTTCCATTGTTGAAAACCTTTTTTTCACTACGCTTTTTTCCACATGGTTTTCCACACTCCATCTTCCTCTGATTCCACTTATAAGGGTTACTTTTACACAAACTCTAGCGTATAATTACTAATACTGTATTTTGTTTTTTTGCTCTATTTTCTTACTGAAACTGTGGAGGACTTCCTATGGTCAATTTGCTCGTGGATCACAAAACCCTTCTTCTCGGTCTCAATACCGTTTCTTCCGCGCTGCCGCCTAAAACCAGTCTTCCTTCTCTATCAAACATTCTTCTTGAAACAGAAGGAGAAAAACTAAAGCTTGCAGCCACAGACCTGGACACAACTGTTGTAACCTGGATACCAGCTACAATTTCCACCCAGGGAGCAGTTGCTCTCCCTGGGAAGAAGCTTCTTGAGATCGTAAGAGAGCTCAACGGTTCTGATGTAAGCATAAGTACAAGCGGATCAAGAACCTCTATAAGCAGTGAAAAAAGCTCCTTCACCCTTCCTGGAAGCAGCAGGGACAGTTATCCATCACTGCCATCTCCTGGTTTGGCTGAAGACAGAGTTGCACTTTCTCTGAAAATGGTAAAAGAAGCCATAAGACGTACAGCCTATGCTGTTGCAGGAGCCAGCGAAATAAGAGCTTCTCTTACAGGTTCACTCTGGAAGTTCAACCCGGACTATCTGGAAATGGTTGCCACTGACGGTCACCGTCTTGCCAGAATAAAAATGTCTGATCTTAAAGCAGATTCTGATATGGAAGCCATTATCGCTCCCAAGGCACTGAATCTCCTTCTGAAACTCAGTACATCAGAAGATCTTTCCCTGTCCTTTCAGGGGTCTCAGGTGAGTTTCCATGTTGGTGAAACCAGCATATACAGCAGAGTTATTGAAGGTCCCTACCCGCCTTACGAGAAGGTAATACCTTCAGGTAATGAAAAGAATCTCACTCTTAACCGTTCAGATCTTCTGGGTGCTCTCAAGCGTATGAGCATTATTGCAAACCCGGCAACTCACCAGATAATGTTTACAATTGAGCATAACAAGGTAATCCTTCAGGCAGAGAACACAGATGCCGGAGAAGCAAGAGAAGATATGGAGGCTGTATACAATTCAGATCCACTCCAGATTGCTTTCAATGGAAGTCTTGTTATGGATATCCTTCGTAACATGACCAGTGAAGATGTAATTGTAAGCATGCACGACAGTTCCACCGCTGTGATCATTACAGAAGAAGAAAAAGAAGATACTATAGATTATCTTACACTGGTAATGCCCGTAAGATTGCCCGATCCTGTGTAATGAGATGAAAAGCGCTCACCGCCTGGTTGAAGATCTTCTTAAGGATCTGCAACTGGACCGGATCAAGCCCAGAAAAAAATCTCTTGAACACTGGCCTTCCCTGATTGGAGAACGTCTCGCCGGACAGTGCTGGCTATCAGGATGGGAAGGTAATGTACTCAAAGTTTGTACCAGTGTTCCAGGCGTTGCTATGGAGCTGGGACATTTGAGCAACGACATCATTGCCGCTTTGAATAAACTGGCCGGAGAGGAGGTTTTTTCTTCAATGAAAATCCTCATCAGGCCGGGAGGTGAGAAAGAAAGGCTGCATTTTGACCGCCAAAGACCAGAATAACAATTATGGAGCAGAGTCAATTCAGATTCTTGAAGGACTTGAGGCTGTTCGAAAAAGACCGTCCATGTATATCGGCTCAACATCATCCTCTGGACTTCACCACCTTGTCTATGAAGTGGTTGACAACAGTGTTGATGAAGCCCAGGGAGGCTACTGTAACAATATAGAGGTGATACTTCAGCCTGACGGTGGAGTTTCCGTTTCAGACAACGGAAGAGGTATCCCTACTGATATACATCCAAAAACTGGAATGTCAGCGCTGCAGGTTGTGATGACAACTCTCCACGCAGGTGGAAAATTCGACAACAACTCCTACAAAGTTTCCGGTGGACTGCACGGAGTAGGTGTAAGTGTTGTCAATGCACTTTCCAGTCTGCTTTTTGTGAAAATCGTTAAGAACAAATCAGTATGTACACAGTCTTATAAAAAAGGCCTTCCAGTAGCAGAGCTTGAGAAAACTCATTCTGAAGAAGACCTTGGAACCGGCACATACATACATTTCATACCGGACAGGGATATTTTCGAAACAGTTGAATTCAGTTTTGACATACTGTCTCAAAGGCTTAGAGAGCTGGCATTTCTCAACAGCGGGTTGAAAATATCAATAGTTGATAAAAGAACTGCCGACGGAAAGAAAAGGGTTTTCAAATATGACGGAGGTATAACTTCCTTCGTCAGTTATCTGAACGAAAACAAGCATCCTCTTCACAGTCCTCCTATCCATATAACAAGAGAAGCAACTCTCGATGACGGTTCTTTCGTTCTCACAGATGTGGCAATTCAATACAACTCTGCCTATCAGGAAGACGTTTTCAGTTTTGCAAACAACATAAACACGGTAGATGGAGGAACACATCTTACCGGTTTCAG
The DNA here is from genome assembly GCA_964386635.1 of uncultured bacterium. GTDB lineage: Bacteria > Fermentibacterota > Fermentibacteria > Fermentibacterales > JCC-6 > Sabulitectum. The sequence goes on from CAYLRO010000014.1 coordinate 37,717, forward strand.
ATCCGCTCTTACAAGATGTCTCAACGACTATGCGTCATCTGCCGGGCTCTTCAAGAAAACAGATCAGACCTTCTCCGGCAATGATGTTAGAGAAGGACTTACTGCTGTTGTAAGTGTTAAACTTTCAAATCCTCAATTTGAAGGGCAGACCAAGACAAGGCTTGGCAACAGAGAGATAAAGGGAATTGTTGAAAGCTCTGTCTATACTGAACTTGAGCAGTATTTTGAAGAAAATCCAATTGAAGCAAAAAGAATAATACAGAAGTGCATTGATACCTGTGCAGCAAGGCAGGCGGCCAGGAAAGCCAGAGAACTTACCAGAAGAAAAAGTGCTCTTGAAACTGCTTCCCTCCCGGGAAAACTTTCGGACTGCACAGTGAGAAACTCTGAAGAAGCCGAGTTATTTCTTGTTGAGGGCGAATCTGCAGGCGGCAGTGCAAAACAGGGAAGAAACAGATACTTCCAGGCGATCCTGCCTCTTAGAGGAAAAATTATTAATGTGGAAAAGGCTCCTCTGCATAAAATCCTGAACAACAATGAAATCAGAACCCTGGTCACTGCAACGGGTACAGGTATAGGTGAAGAAGATTTTGATCTGGAGAAGCTCAGATACGGCAAAATTATCATTATGACAGATGCCGACGTGGATGGAGCACACATCAGAACTCTTCTTCTTACATTCTTTTTCAGGTACATGCCTGTACTTATCAAGGAGGGGCACATCTACATTGCACAGCCACCTCTTTTCAAAGTAAAATGGGGAAGCAGGGAAAAATATGCTTTTTCAGAAGAAGAGAGAGATTTTATTATAAGTGAAGAGGCCGGTTCTCAGAAGTCCTCAATTCAGCGATACAAAGGGCTGGGTGAAATGAATCCGGAACAACTCTGGAACACAACGATGGATCCGGACCACAGATTGATGCTTCAAGTTCGTATGGATGATGCCATTGAAGCAGATAGAATCTTCTCCATCCTCATGGGAGATGAAGTGGCTCCAAGGAGGCATTTCATAGAGAGTCACGCTGCGGAGGTGACAAATCTTGACTACTGATAATAAAGACGGAAACAACGAGAAAGACCTGGCTGCAACCGAGCACAAGAATCACATCGAGCTTGAAGATGAGATGAAGAAATCTTATCTCGAGTATTCCATGAGCGTTCTTGTGGGAAGAGCACTTCCTGATGTCCGTGACGGACTTAAGCCTGTTCACAGGCGGATTCTGTACAGCATGTACGAACAGAAGCTGACTCATCAGCGAGCCTATAAAAAGTCTGCAACGGTTGTTGGTGATGTGCTTGGTAAGTATCACCCTCACGGTGACAGCTCTGTGTATGACGCAATGGTAAGAATGGCTCAGGACTTCTCACTCAGACATCCACTGGTGCAGGGACAGGGAAACTTCGGTTCCGTTGATGGTGATCCTGCGGCAGCGTACAGGTACACAGAAGCAAGAATGAACCGCATCGGAGAGGAGATGCTCTCCGATATCGACAGAAACACAGTTGATTTCGAACCCAATTTCGATCAGAGGCTGAAAGAGCCGGTAGTTCTTCCCTCGGGCATACCGAATCTTCTTGTAAATGGATCTTCAGGGATTGCTGTTGGAATGGCAACCAACATTCCTCCCCACAATCTCAGGGACACAATCAGTGCATGTCTTGCGTATATCAAAGATTCCGATATTACAGATGAAGAACTGATCAATATTATCAAGGCTCCTGATTTCCCCACCGGGGGCATTATCATGGGTCTCAGCGGTGTTCGGGACGCCTACAGAACCGGCAGAGGTCGGATTATTGTCCGGAGCAAAGTTTCCACGGAGGAAGCAGGCGGCAGAAACTGCATCATAGTTTCAGAGATACCATACATGGTGAACAAAGCCAGATTGATCAAATCCATTGCTGACCTGGTTAAAGACAAGAAGATAACCGGTATTGCAGACCTTAGAGACGAGTCTGACCGTGATGGTATGCGCATTGTCATAGTATTGAAGAGAGATGCAATTGAAGAGGTTGTACTCAACCAGCTTTTCAAGCACACAACCCTGGAAACAACTTTCGGTGCCAATCTGATTGCTATTGTGAACAAAATTCCCAGAAGGCTTATCCTCAGGGACATGATATCTCTTTACGTAGAACACCGGCATTCAGTTATTCATAGAAGATGTCTCTTCGAGTATGAAAAAGCGGAAGCCAGAGCACACATTCTCAGAGGGCTCATAAAAGCCCAGGATAACATTGATGAAGTCATAAGAATCATCAGGGCTTCTTCCAGTCAGGCTGAAGCCAAAACAGTTCTCATGGAAACTTTTGATTTCTCCGATAAGCAAACTCAGGCAATTCTGGAAATGCGACTGGGAAAACTTACCGCTCTGGACAGAAAGTCTCTGGAAGATGAACTGGCAGAACTGGAGATTACCATAGGTCGGCTTAAGGAAATACTTGAGCACAAACACCTTCGAATGGAGATAGTTTCCTCTGAACTGGAGGAGATGTCCAGCCTTTACGGAGAGGACAGAAGAACAGCTATCATTCCATGGACTCCTGACGAAATCAATATTGAGGACATGATCCCTGACGAGCCCATGGTGGTCATGGTGTCCAACCGCGGTTACATAAAGAGGCTGCCGGTTGATACATGGAGGAGTCAGATAAGGGGCGGCAGAGGAAAGACCGGAGTTACCACAAGAGAAGAAGACTTTCTTGAGCAGGTCTTTGCCACCTCCAACCATGCATATATCCTGTTCTTCACAGACAGAGGCAGATGCTACTGGCTGAAGGTATGGAAAATTCCAGAAGCAGGAAGAAACAGCAGGGGCAAAGCAATTATAAATCTTCTCAGGCTCATGCCTGACGAAAGACCTGTTGCCAGCGTTTGCGTTAAGGACTTTGACGGAGACAGGTTCCTTCTTATGGCAACCAGCGATGGAAGGGTGAAGAAAACCCGGCTTACTCTGTACAGTCATCCCCGAAAGATCGGTATCAAGGCAATTAAGCTCAAAGACAGCGACACCGAGCTTGTGCAGGCGATACTTACTGATGGTAATTCCGATATCATAATGGCTTCCCGCGCCGGCAGAGCCATCAGATTCAACGAGTCGGAAGTTAGATCTCAGGGAAGAGATACCAGCGGAGTCATGGGTATGAGGCTTGGTGAAGACGACCGGATAGTGGATCTGGTTACAGTTGCCGAAACAGATCACATCATGACTGTTACCGAGAATGGTTACGGCAAGAAAACACCAGTTTCCGAGTACAGAGAGACTCACAGAGCCGGCAAGGGGATTATCAACATCATAACTGACGAGAGAAATGGAGGAGTTGTTGCGGTTTCCACCCCGGAAGAAGGCGGTGAAATGCTTTTAGTAACAATTTCCGGCATGGTGATAAGGATCAGATGTGATGAAGTCAGAGTTATCGGCAGGGCAACAAAGGGTGTAAGGCTTATAAACCTTCTGGATAATGATGCAGTTTCCGATGTTACTCTTCTTCGAGAGGAGATGATAGAATCCGATCAGGAGGATGACACAGACGGGCAGGAAGAAGAAGATGGAAAGTAATGCCCCATAAGGCTAACCTTGAAAGACAGATAAAGGCCTGGCTTCAGGTGAAGACCCTGGGGGGAATACCGTCTCCTCCTCCTGAAACAACACCTCCGGGTTTGCCTGATCCTATGCTTGTGGAGCTGAAAAACGTTCCCAGGCTTCAGGGTTCTCTGGAAAGACTGGATGCTGCTGCAGACCTGGGGATGGCAATACCTGCACTTGCTTCCCTTATGTCTGTGATGAACAGGCATGATGCTGAAAAGCTGTACAACTATTTTGCAGAGCTTACTGTTCCTGAGCTCTATGACCCTTATCTGGCTGCCGACTGGTTCAGATTGTGTCACAAGCTGAGTTCATCTGTTATGCCCAGGGGGGTAACCGGTTTCTTCAGGCTCTGTCAGATACATGACCCGGAGTTTTTCGGATGCAGTTTCAGAGAGACTCTGGCTTTCTGGCTCAGAGCTTTGAGGGCATCAGGATCATTCCATTCTTCACAGGCGGATCTGTCTCTCGATTTAGCAGAAAAATTCCCGGAACGGTTCAGTTTTGTCTGCCTGCGAATTGCTTCAGGCGGCACGGACATACTGACAGCTCTTCAGCGGTTTTTGAAACGAATAGAAATTGAGAAGATAGACCCGGAGACCAGTTCATACCTGCTGGATTTTACCATTGAAACCGGCTGGCTTCTTGATGAAGCAGATTTCACACAGATCTGGAATCTCATAAAACGACGGGGAAACCTGATTCATGGACGGCTCAGCGGAGGGCTGGTTCCTGTGAGCTCTGTAAGGTTTCTTGCAGGAATACTTCAGGGCATTGAAGAAAAAATTGATCTGCCTGAGCTCTTTGCTTCCGAGAGAGAGCATAAAGCCATGGAGATATTCAACACATCCCACAGAAAGCTGATCCACCTGTCGCTGGCAGTGCATCCTGACCTCAGCAGATACATTGATGACCAGATGGAAATGGATCTTGTCGTGGAGGTGATATCACATGGAGTTGCCGGTAATGACCATTCAAAAGTGGGCAAATCCATTGTTAACTTCCTCGCCAATATTCCTGGAGGAGTATCAGTAGGAAAAGTGATCAGATTCCTGAAAGCTGTTGGAGATGAGATCAGTGGAGATGTTGTTCAATTCCTGGCAAGACTTGTAGAGGATACCGCGCTGGAGTACCGATTGTCTCCATCGAACACCGTGAGATTTTCCAGGATCGTAGCAGGAATACTTCCGGTAAGTACAAGCACTGACAGAACCGCTCTAAAGGCATACTACCGTTCTCTTGTTGAAATGAAGCATTCAGAGGCCAGAATAGCACTGATCCAGCTTGATAAAGCTGCCTTTCACAGCGGTATTTCCCTTACCAGCATACTTTCTGCCGCATCTCTTCTTATAAGGGCCGCTGAGCCCGAGCAGGCAAGAAGATACCTTACAAGGATCAAATCAACCGCCAGACTGATAGAGGCTTTTTCCGCTATAGACAGAAAGAAGATACTGGCCGGTCTTCCCCCTCTCTGGGTGGAAGCTCTCATGTCGTTTCCTCCTGAGGTAGAAGAAACTATTATTAATTATGTTTATAAAATAAACGACATTACAGTTAGATCAAGATATCTTGAGAATGTAGTAACAAGGTTGCTTCAGGAAGTTCAGCCTGAAGATCCTGTTTTCATGGAGTGTCTTGCTTTCGGAGTTACCGGATACAACACTGCAGGAGATATTGAAAAGCTGCGGGAAACCGAGCACAGAGTGTTCCAGAAAGTGTTACGGGCAGGGGGAAGAATAGAAGCTGTTGACAAAGTCATTACAGATCTTCTTTCCATCCCCGGATTTGAGGGCAATCGGTCAAGAGAGCTTATAGACGGGATCAGAACCGTATGTGACCGCTTCAGTCGTATTGCAGTATGGGAGGAAGGAGCAGACAGGCTCTTTTCTGATTTCCTCGCAAACGGCGTAGCAAACATTCTAAGGGTGTTTGTTGATAACCCAAGGGTTCTTGAAGCGGTGGGCAGCAATATCATTGGAGATCTTGCTCAGAAGCTGATGCCTGAAGACGGGGGTCCGGATTCATCTTCCATGACAAACACAGGAGCGGTCTGCAAAATATTTTTCGAATCTCTGGTACCGGACTGCATCTCTCTTTTCGGCAGAGACAGCTCAAAATTGTCGGATTTCCTTTACAAGCTGGCAGATGAGTTTACAAGAAGCATAGGTGGTATGACCGGAGACGGCGATTTCGCCCTTTATCTGGTTTCCAGGCTGGATCAGGAGATTCTGGAAGACAGGGCGATGGTTCTTGACGCATGGCTTTCTCAGAAAACACCTCCCAGCCTGCATATAGAAGAAAACTGGTCTGGAACCAGAAGAAAAGAGTGGATTGCAGACCGAACGGTCTTTGAAAGCACCAGAATGAAAATGTTCGGTGCTGTATCGGCACTGGTTGGTTCCACCGGTGCGGATATCAAGGACGCAATTCTCAATACCGCGGGATTTCTGGCAATGGAACTTCATCGGGCAAAAATCACCGGAAGTGAATCCCTTACGCTTAACTGGAACCGTGACATGATGGAAGATCTGATATCCCGCTCTGAGGGAGTACCTCCATATTCTCTCTTCGCAGCTCATCGCGTAGGTGCTCAACCATCCTGGGAAGCCTACTCCTATCTTCAGAAGATAGAGGGGTTCATGGAGCAGGATGTCTATCATGGCTGGAGGCAGGCAGCGCTTCCTCCCCTTCTGAACTGTGCCATAGAGATAGAGCTTGTTTCGCGGAATTCACCCGATCAGGCCAGAAAGATAGCCGAAGCAGCCACAGATGCAATTGAATTCCTGGGGTACTCCGACGCCGAGAGCTTCCTTTCAACCCTGCAGCAGAGCTTTCTGAAAACGTCACTTTCTGTAGATCCCTATGAGCAGATGGAAAGGAATTTTCTTCTTCCTCTCTGGAAAAGAAATTCAGCAGAACGACTGGACCTTCTCATGCTGGGTATGAGCAGAAGCAGGCAACTTATGGCTATCCTGCTGGAAAGACTCTCCCAGGAAGAAACGGTTCAGAACCGCATAGACTTCATGAGATATTATTCGAATTTTTTCATATCAGTTGAGGAAGCCCTGCTTGAAATTGATTCCGATTCTGTTCGAACGGGTATTGCAGAAGCCCTGATGGATTCAACTGTTTTCAGCGGAGAAGGCTCATCTGACAGTAAGCTCCGGCCTGTGGAAATTGTTGCCGAGGCAGCTGAATTCGTCAAGGATGTCTTCAGAAGGATCAGGTACGGTACCGGTATTGTCACTGCCAGCGAGGCTGGAGAGATCAGTGCTGACATGAGGCGGAAATACAGGGACAACGCTGACTCCGTTGCAATAATACTCAGGTGGACTGTTGACCCTGACAGAGAAGGCCTCTTGAAAATGCTTGAAGAGAGTCAGATTCTTCTCCAGGCTGCCGGCTCTGATACGGAGTTGATGAAGCTTCTGGACATCCATGGTGCCGATCCGGGATTTGAGTCAGAGGCGAAGCCCTACATTGAGAACCCGTCAGAGTTGAAGAAATACCTGAAAAAAAGAACAGCACAATGAGAGCAGAGACAGAATGAAAAGAATACTTGTGCTCTCAACAGGCGGTACAATAGAAATGCTTCCAGGAGAGCAGGGGATGACCATCGGTCCGGTTTCAGGGATGGATACTGAATTACTCCAGTCCCTTCCAGGAGTTGATGTTCACCTTAGCCGGTTTTTTAATCTGCCCAGCCCTCACATCACACCGGCGAAAATGGCTGAGATTGCCAGAGAGCTTGGAAAAATAGAGACTTCCAGAGAGTACGATGGAGTTGTTGTTACTCATGGAACAGATACTCTTGAGGAAACGGCATTCATGGCGGACATTCACCTTGAGGGGACTCTTCCAGTTGTTTTCACTGCGGCAATGAGAAGCAGCAGCGAGCTTGGGGTTGATGGCCCCAGGAACATAAGAAGTGCAATAAGAGTTGCCTGCACAGAAACGAAGAATCTCGGTGTGACAGTTGTTCTGAACGATGAGATACACGCAGCCGGAAGGGTTACAAAGACCTGCACTTCCAATGTAAGCAGCTTTGCATCACCAGGGTACGGACCTCTCGGTTTCGTTGATGACGACAAGGTTATTTATCACAGACTTCCAATATGGAGGATCAGCCTTCCGGAAGAATCTCTGAAGCTTGAGAAAAACGTTGGCCTGGTCCGGGTTGCTGCGGGGTTCGGTGGAGATGTAATCAAATTCCTTTCTGACAGTGGTTATCGCGGTATTGTGGTGGAAGCATTCGGCCGGGGTAATGTGCATCCGGAAACAGCGGAAGCAATAGGATACGCAATAGACAACGGAGTAATTGTTGTACTGTGCAGCAGATGTTACATGGGCCGGGTTCTCGGAGTATACGGTTACACTGGTGGAGGAGCTGATCTGATACGAAAAGGAGCGCTGTCCGCTGGAGACATGGCCGGTAACAAGATCAGGATTATGCTCATGGCATGCCTGGGTGCAGGGATGACAGCTGATAAAATTAAAGAATTACTGTTCAACCTCTGATCAGAGAACAGTTTGACCGGTGAATACAGGAGTTTTAGGTTAGCATGTATCAGTACGAGAGCTCGGAGATGAAGTGACACTAAGAGACAACAGCTTTACTGTAAATATAATCCCTCATGATGCGAACAGAACCAGGAGGGAATGGATTATAACCGGCAGAAAGCTTATTATGTTCCGTATTCTGCTGGTTATTTCGGCATTAATGGTGTGTTTCTCTGCTGTAGTTCTAATCACCGGCGCTGATGAACTGTCAAGAAGTTTAGAACTCAGTGAAGAGAACAAACTTCTTTCTGATTCGCTGTCAAAAGCTCGAGAACTTAACAACAGACTTGACGGCCTCGAGGAAGAACTGCAGGAAATTCGAAATACAAGAGAAATAATAGAGAATCTGGCAACCGCCGGAACACCCGCAGAACAACAAGAGTAAGAAGGAAATTTTATGGCAAAGGAAGATTCTTACAGCTCCATCAATTCCACAATCGGAGGAGGAAGCACTATCACCGGGTCTCTTGAGATCAACGGCGGGCTTCGAGTTGATGGCTACATAGACGGTGAAGTGAAGGTTACAGGCACTTTAACCGTTGGGCACGAGGGCAGGATAAAGGGCAATGTGAATGTGAATCATGCAGTTATAGGCGGCACTATCAACGGAACCATCAAGGCCGAAAAGCAGCTGGAGCTTCAGAACGGATCCAGGATCGAAGGAGACATAGTTACTAAATCTCTGATTATTGAAGAGGGTGTTTTCTTCGAGGGTCATTGCAGCATGAGCAGTATTGACGCGAAGCCCAAGCAGAAGTAACTGAATAACATCAGAGATTTGTGGAAAACTTGTAATTTCTGTGGGAAACAATGCATATTGTTACTTAACAGCACCTTAGAACTTGCACTTCGAGTGGTTTCTGGGATGATATCCACAACTCCCTCAATCTTCCACCACTCTTGCTTTACTGTTATTCCGTAAGAAAAGGAAGGTGAACCCATTGAGCAGCAGACTGGACTCTCTACTTTCTGCAGAGAAGCAGGCAGAAACTGCGGTTGAAGAGGCGGAACGCAGGGCTCGCGGTGTAAGAACCGGCATTCCTGAAGAAGTCTCAGCAATTGAGAAAGAGTATAGCGAAGAGCTTGATATGTACGAGGAGAAAAGTCTGAAGACGCTTCAGGCTGATCTCGACACTCTTGAGAAGCAACTTGAAGAAGCTCTGGTAAAAAAACGAACCGAGCTTGAATCAAAAGCTTCAGTGCTTGCACCAAAGGCTCTGGAGCTTATGCGTGCAGCAGTTGAAGGAGAGAGTGGCTGATGGCCAGAGATCCGGTTGTAAAAGCAGAGATTCTTTGTCACAGAGCAAGAAAGTACGATGTGCTTTCTGTTATGGAGAAGACAGGAAGAGTTCATCTCATAGATATGTCCGGGATAGAGGACTTCCCGCTTCCTTCCGTATCTGAGAATGACACAGGAAGAGCAGAGGAGCTCAACTCCGTACTGGACAAATCCATAGCTTTTCTCAAAGACAGAGGATCAGAAAATAGAAAACGCAGAGCGCAGGTATTTCCGCTGGCAGACATGGACAGGCATCTGCAAAAGAAAGAGATCCGGGACAAAGTTGTCCGTTGCGCTGCTGTAGCTGAAGAACTTTCCAGCCTGCAGTCGAAGAAGCTGGATCTGGAAAAACAGATCTCCTTCGTGGAGAAATGGAAAGATTTTCCGGCGGATTTCAGTCAGATAAACAGAGACGGGCTTTTCAGCATCAGGGCGGGTCAGGTGTCTCCCAGAGAAGGATATGACGCTCTTGAAAAACTCGAAGAGGAAATAGAGCTGTTTCACTTCATAAAACTTTCCGACTCCAAAGCCATGGTTATATGGCACACAGAGATTGAAGAAAAAGCTCTCTCTGAACTGGCAGAGGCGGGATTCGCTTCGGAAGACTTCTCAGTTTACCAAAGGAGCCCTGAAGAAGAGCTGTCTGACATGAAGGCGAAACTCAACAGCACCAGAAATAAGATATCAGAGCTTAACAGAGAAGCAGATTCAATGAAAAACAGTCTTCCTGCCATGGAAGCACTGTATGATGCAGCCGGCCTTAAGAATTTCAGGCTTGGAGCTGCCGGTTCAGGCAGAGAAACTTCTACAGCAGTTCTGCTTCATACCTGGGTAAGAAGATCTGACATACCAGTACTCGGGAAATCTCTTGAAGCACTTGGAGAAGTGGAACTTACAGAGATAGAACACGATCCGGAGGAAACCCCCCCGGTGTTTCTCTCCGAGTCTGCATCTGCGGATCCGTATCTTCTGCTTACTGATATGTACGGCAGACCAGAGGGGGCAGATCCTGATCCCACGCCGCTTATGGCACCGTTTTACGCAATGTTTTTCGGTATATGCATAGGAGACGCTGGTTATGGTATCGCCCTGGCGGCAGGCGCCGCTGCAGGATGGTACATAACCGGTAAAAGAGGAGGCAACACCAGGCTTTTCAGGCTGCTTTTTCAGGGAGGACTTGCCAGTGTTTTCTGGGGAGTTCTTCTTGGAGGCTGGTTCGGAATGTCTTTCAACAGGCTTCCCGGCTTTCTGCAGGCAGCCGCTATGCCTTTGAACAATCTTGTTCCCGGCTATACAAGAGGCGGAGACGGTTTTTCTCTTTCCAACCAGTTCCTCTACCTTACTCTTGGTTTCGGCCTGGTTCAACTTGCCTGGGGCATAATAGTGAACCTGAAGAAGAAACTGAGAGCAGGAGAAGGTATTGCAGCGGTTATAGACCAGACAGGCTGGATGCTTGCTCTTGTGGGGCTGTTTCCGTGGCTGTTTGATCACTACCTTACAAACCTCTACTCCAACAACGGACCACTGGACTCCATATTCCTCACAATGCTTGCAGCAGGAGCCATTCTGATATTTGTAATGGGTGGTCGCGAGGCAGCAGGCGTGGGAGGCAAGGTTGGACTTGGAGCTTACGCATGTTACGGAATAGTAAACCTTCTGGGTGATGTACTCAGTTACTCGCGATTGTTTGCCCTGGCTCTGTCCAGTGCGATAATTGCTTCAGTCATTAACCAGATAGCTGGAATGCTCAGCGGGTCAATCCCGGTTCTGGGAGTTGTTCTGGCTGTGATCGTTCTTGCAGCCGGGCACCTGTTCAACATAGGAATGGCTGTTCTCAGCGGGTTCATACACACAGCCCGACTGCAGTTCGTTGAGTTTTTCGGGAAGTTCTATGACGGAACGGGAGTGCCATTTACTCCTCTCCGGTACGAACCCCGTTATGTGAGAATTGAAAGATAAACAGATAGAATCAAAAACAAGGAGGATTTGAAGTGAGTGTATATCTGGTTGCATATCTGGGCGTAGCCCTGTCCTGCGCTCTTGCAGGAATTGGAAGTGCTGTTGGAGTTGGAATTGCCGCCCAGGCCAGCACCGGAGTCATGAGTGTTGATCCGAAGAAATTCGGAAAACTTCTTCTTCTTTCAGCTCTTCCCGGAACCCAGGGCATTTACGGATTCGTTATTGCCTTCCTGCTTATAGGCAAGATCGGCGGTATTGAAGATCTTACAATGATGGTGGCATGGAAGATATTTGCAGCAGGACTTCCCATCGCTCTTGCCGGGCTCATGTCCGGAATACACCAGGGCAAAGTATGTGCCGGTGGAGCCCTGATGACCGCAAAGCAGCCTGACGACAGTGCAAAAGCTCTTATCCTTGCAGTTTTCGTCGAGTTCTACGCGATTCTCGGTTTCCTTGTTTCCTTCCTGATGCTCGGCCAGATAGGATAGCGGGCAGCATGTCACTTGAGGCCATACTGGCAAAAATAGAAACAGATGCCCGTGAGAAGGCCGAAAAGATCATAGAGTCTGCGGAAGATGAGAAAAAAGAAGCCCTGCATAAGGTTAAATCCCGCATAAAGGAATTGCATCACAGGGATACAGAGAGAATCAAGCAGAGGATAGAGTCCAGATCCCTGAGGATGAAGCATCACATCCACAGAGAGATGGAAAAAGCTCTTCTCAGTCACCGCAGGAAGATAGTTGACAGAGCAATTGATGAAGCTGTAAAGCAGATTGCAGAGGCTCCTGACTATCTCAAGATGATCGAGGCACTTCTTAAGGGCTGCGACTTCCAGGGCGAGGTCGAAGTAATAACGTGCGAAAAGGACAAAGGCAGAATTACAGATGAATTTCTGAAGAACAGGTCCACCGAAAAAATAAGTTTTGTCTCTTCAGAACAGAGACACAGCGATTACGGTGGAGTTATCATGAAATCAGGCGACATCAGCCTGAATGCCACATTGTCCATGATATCAGAGCTGAATCATGATGGAATGGTTATGGAGCTGTCCAAGCTTCTTCCCCTGGAAGGTGAGGGCGAGTAAAAGTGGCAGGCAGTTCTTACGCGTACGCCAGCGGCAGGGTAAGCGGTCTTGAGGGATCACTTCTTTCAGGAAGAATCTGGCACCAGCTGTTTGCCGCTGAAGACAGAGCTGATGTATTGAGAATTCTCGGTGAAACATGGTACGGTTCTCTCATGCAGGACGAGAAAGATATCGATGAAGTTCTCAGATCATCAGTTTCCCGGGCGGAAGAAGAGCTTGCTGAACTTTCACTGGACGATGATTTCACCAATGGCATCATCCTGAGAAGAGATGTAAGGAACGCCAGATACATCTGGAAGAGCCTTGCCACTCAGGGAACAGACCAGGTGGACACAGAACCTCACGGGATCATCCCGGTTGAAACCCTGGCAAGAGCCTGGAGCGATCCCGGCGAGGCGGAATCTCTTCCGGCAGAATTCATTATCTGTCTGGAGAAACTGCAGGAGATGAAAGGCCGGCCGGCTGTAGAGCTTGACAACGAGCTGGATAAGCTTGCCGCTTCTGTGGAAGTCAGTAATCTGGGGAAACTGAAGAAGCCCCTGGGAAGCCTTCCATCCGTTAAGATCGAGCTGAGAAATTTCCTCACCGCTGCGAGAAACAGAGGTGAGGAAAACAGTTCCGCCACCCTTGAGAAGGCGCTTCTTCACGGTGGTTATCATTCTGTTGACGAAGTTATCGAGGCAGCAAGGATGAACAGACTGAGCTCTCTTTTAGAAGAAACAGTCGGGTTTGAGAAAGCGGCAAAAGCTCTTGAGGAAGGGTTTGAAACAGGTTCTTTCCTCTCCTACCAGAGAGAATCAGACCTGATAACGCTGGATCTGCTTGAAAAAGCGTCAGCGGACATGTTCAGCCCGGGGCCTCTTGCAGCCTATGTGCTGCGCAGAGAAATGGAAGTTGCACACCTGAAAATGATAACAGCCGGCAAGACAGCCGGCATTGACTCCCGGCGCCTTAAAGCCCGGGTGCCCAGAGGATAGGAGAAACATGGCGGAAAAGGGCAGAACAGCCTTCATCGGCGATGCGGATTCTGTTCTGGGTTTCCGGGCGCTTGGTGTCGAGACCTATACACCGGAATCCGGGGCGGAAGCCGTGGAGATATTCAGAAGACTTGTAAAAGAAAAAGCGGCAGTTGTAATGATCACCGAGGACATGCTGGATCATCTTCAAATAGAGGTTGATCAGGTTGTCAGTCTTCCGGTTCCGGCCATTGTGGTCCTGCCGGGGGTCTCAGGTTCGAAACACAAAGGCGAAGATACCATAAGGAACCTGATTATCAGAGCTGTAGGCGTTGACCTTATGGCTGAGGATGAACAGTGAGTCGGAGGAAGCAATGTTAAAGGGCAGGATAGATAAAATTGCCGGACCCCTGGTTGTTGCTACGGGGATGACTGATGCAAAGATGTACGATGTTGTCTTTGTTTCAGATTACAGGCTTATCGGCGAGATAATAGAATTGAAGGGGGAAAAAGCCTCCATTCAGGTATACGAGGAAACCGGAGGCCTGAAACCGGGTGATCCGGTTCACATGACCGGAAGCCCTCTTTCGGTGGAATTGGGCCCGGGGCTGCTTACAGCTATTTATGACGGGATACAGCGTCCCCTTGATAAAGTCAGGGAGCAGGCTGGAGACTGGATTACAAGAGGTATCAACATTCCCGGTCTCGACCATGAAAAACTGTGGAGCTTTACTCCGGTTATCAGTCCGGGAACCACAGTGTCAGGTGGAGAGATCATCGGAACCGTTCCGGAAACTGAGCTCATTCTGCACAAAATCATGGTTCCCCCGGATGTGAAAGGGGAGATCACCCTGGTTAAGGAAAAGGGTGAGTACAACATTGATACCGTGATTGCTAAGGTGCGCCACGAGAATGGAAACACAACTGAGCTGAACATGTACCAGAAATGGCCTGTGAGAAGATCAAGGCCTGTGAGCACCAAACTTGCTCCGGATGAGCCTCTTGTAACCGGACAGCGCGTTGTTGATGCTTTCTTCCCGGTAGGCAAAGGCGGAACAGCGTGCGTTCCCGGACCGTTCGGAAGCGGAAAAACTGTTATTCAGCATCAGCTTGCCAAATGGGCTGACACGGAGATAGTTGTTTATGTCGGTTGCGGTGAACGTGGAAACGAGATGACCGATGTGCTCCAGGAGTTCCCGGAACTTGAAGACCCCAAGAGCGGAAAACCTCTTGTTCTGAAAACCGTTCTGGTTGCAAACACTTCCAACATGCCGGTTGCAGCACGTGAGGCCAGTGTTTACACAGGAATTACCATAGCAGAGTACTTCAGGGACATGGGTTATTCCGTTGCGCTCATGGCTGATTCCACCAGCAGGTGGGCTGAGGCAATGAGAGAGATGTCAGGTCGACTGGAGGAAATGCCTGGTGAAGAGGGCTACCCTGCATATCTGGGAACCCGGATTGCCGAGTTCTACGAGAGAGCAGGGAAAGTAAGATGCCTCGGTGACGAAAACCGCATAGGAGCTCTTACAGTTGTAGGAGCGGTGAGCCCAGCGGGAGGAGACCTTTCCGACCCGGTTGTTCAGGCCACTCTCCGTGTTGTGAAGGTGTTCTGGAGTCTCCAGGCGGATCTTGCATACAAGCGTCATTTCCCTGCTATCGGTTGGCTTGACAGTTACAGCCTCTACACAACAAATCTCAGGGAATACTACGATAAGAATCTTGGCGTGGAATGGGTGCAGATGGTGAAGAAAGCCATGGCTCTGCTTCAGGATGAATCCAACCTGCTTGAGATCGCCAGGCTGGTGGGGGCAGAAAGTCTTTCCCCTGAGGACCAGCTGATACTTCACACCTCCAGAAGCCTCAGAGAAGACTTCCTCCATCAGAATGCATTCCACCCGGTAGACACATTTGCCTCTATCAGGAAGCAGCAGCTTATGCTGGGAACAATTCTTCTCACCCACGACGAGATGCTTAGAGCGGTGAAGGCTGATGTTTCACCAAGAGTGATCTTCGACTTCCCTCTTACAGAGGATATTGCGAAGATGCGATACCTTCCGGAAGAAGAAATAGAACAGATCTCAGATCTGCAGAAAAAAATAACCGAGGCCGTTAATGAAAAAATACGGTCAGAGAACGCCTAGAAAAGGAGGTTGAGTGATGATACGGGAGTACAAGACTACCGTGGAGATATCCGGCCCCCTGATGCTGGTGGACCGTGTAACTGATGTCAGTTACGAAGAGATCGTTGAGATCGAGCTTGCAAACGGAGAAATTCGCCACGGCAAAGTGCTGGAAATTGACAGCAGAAGAGCTCTGGTGCAGCTTTATGAGGGTTCCAGCGGAACAGATCTTGAAACATGCAAAGTGAGATTCCTGGGTAAGGAAGCAGAGCTGGGTGTTTCAACCGAGATGCTGGGCAGGGTGTTTGACGGACAGGGAAGACCAAGGCCTCCCTTCGACAACGACCCTCCCATTGTGCCTGAGAAGATGAATAACATCAACGGAGCACCGATCAATCCCTATGCCAGGGACTATCCTGCTGAGTTCATTCAGACAGGTTTCAGTTCCATTGACGGAATCAACACCCTTGTGAGAGGCCAGAAGCTTCCCATCTTCAGCGCCAGCGGATTGCCTCACAGTATTGTTGCCGCCCAGATTGCCAGACAGGCAAAGGTTATGGGAGGCGAGGAGAACTTTGCAGTTATCTTCGCTGCAATGGGCATTACCTTTGAAGAGGCTGATTACTTCATCAAAGACTTCAGAGCAACAGGTGCCATGGACCGCGCAGTTGTGTTCCTCAATCTGGCTGACGACCCTGCCATTGAGCGAATCAGTACACCGAGAATGGCCCTTACAGCAGCAGAGTATCTGGCCTACGAGAAGGACATGCACATCCTTGTGGTTCTTACAGACATGACCAACTATTGTGATGCCCTGAGAGAGATAAGTGCTGCAAGACGCGAGGTTCCTGGCAGAAGAGGTTATCCGGGTTATCTCTATACCGACCTTTCCACCATCTACGAAAGAGCCGGAAGGATCAAGAACAGGAAGGGGTCCATCACTCAGATCCCTATCCTTACAATGCCCGAGGACGACAAGACTCACCCGATCCCGGACCTTACCGGTTACATCACCGAGGGTCAGCTTATCCTCAGTCGCGAACTGCACAAAAAGGGCATTTACCCGCCTATGGACGTGATGGAATCTCTGAGCCGCTTGAAGGACAAGGGTATCGGTAAAGGTAAAACACGTGAAGACCACGCGGATCTGTTCAACCAGCTCATGGCGGCATATTCTGCCGGCAAGCAGGCAAGGGAGCTTTCCGTGATACTGGGTGTTGCTGCTCTCAGTGAACTTGACAGAAACTATCTTTTGTTCGCAACAGAGTATGAGAACAGATACATCAGCCAGGACGAGCACGAGGACAGAGGTATTATTGAAACACTTGACCTGGGCTGGGAACTTCTGAAACTCCTTCCCAGGGCTGAGATGAAGAGGATCAGGCCGGAGTACCTGGAAAAGTACTGGCCTGTTGATAAAGGCGAAGCTGATGCCGATTGAGGTAAAAGCCACCAGAATGGAGCTGCTGAACCTGAAGAAGCGGCTCAAACTGGCCAGGAAGGGGCACAAGCTCCTGAAGGACAAGCTGGACGAGCTTATGCGTCAGTTCAAGATCCTTATCTCTGATTACGAGGGAGCAAGATCAGCGCTTGAGAAGAAGCTGGAATCAGCTTATGGAGAGTTTCTCTTCGCAAGGGCAGCCATGGAAAAGGAAAGCCTTTTCGATGCGTTGAGATACCCCGGGGCAAAAGCTGTTGTAGAATCCTCAACACGAAGAGTTATGAACCTCACTCTTCCTGTTTTCAAGGTTTCCATAGAGGGCAGGGTTAAGAATTACGGCATGTTCGACACCCCTCCGGAGCTGGATGAAGCTCTCGAGGTTTACAAAGCCGTTCTTCCCGAGATTATACGACTTGCACAGCAGGAGAAGGCCATAATTCTCATTGCCAATGAAATAGATACAACCAGACGCAGGGTGAACTCCCTGGAGTATGTGATGATACCTGAACAGGAACAGGCCATCAGATACATTCGCCTGAAGCTTGGTGAGGTGGAGCGCGGCAACACCACGAGGCTTATGAAGGTGAAGGAGATGGTTGAGGCTAACAAGGGATACTGATGGAAAAAAGGGCAGGGAGGCCAAATTCCCTGCCCTTTTCCGGTCCGGGCCCGTCAGAATTAATCTGGCGGTTTTTAATTGAGGAGAGTTACCCTTTTCACGCTCAATATCCCGGATGAGCTTTCCGCTCTAATAAGATAAACCCCGGTGCTGCAGTT
>CAYLRO010000014.1:55582-58701 GCA_964386635.1 uncultured bacterium
AGAGGCCAGGCTCCGACAATGGTACCGTCTACCTGATTTTTCTCCCATGTGGATGGAGGACCCCCGTTGTTAATCCACACTGAGATCTGATGGGGGTTCTGCGAAGTCGCCGCCAGATCCGGCAGACCGTCACAGTTCAGATCCGGTAGATCCACTCCCAGTGCCTGGCCGATGTCATCTGCGATCAGATGTTTCTCCCAGGTAACTGGAACAGTGCCGGAGTTCAGCCAGATCCCGGGTCTTCCCACTATGAATCCCGCTCCTGCCAGATCAATATGCCCGTCACCGTTAATGTCCCCTGCCCTGACCATATGAGCTCCGTTGAAGTAAACATCCACTGAGTGCTCGGTCCATTCAGGGACAGGGTCACCTGAATTTTCCCACCATCTTATGTCGTCGCAGGTCATTCCGCAGCCTGCAAGATCAACATCTCCGTCGCCGTCAAAATCTGCAGCACAGACTGATCTGCCACCTGAAAGATCAGTACTGATATCCTCTCTATCCCATTGATCAGGCGTCTCTCCGTTGTTTTTCCACCATACAATTGAGACAGCGCCTGCAGCAGCAGCAATAATGTCAGGAAGACCATCCTGGTCAACATCCACCAGGTGAACTTCATGGGCAAAATCAAGGGATTTGGTGACGGTGTATTCGGTCCATGACCCGTCGGAATTTCCAAGGAAGACCATAACTTTTCCCGGTTCCCAACCTGTTGCAGCTATGTCGATTAAGCCATCCTGATTAACATCACATGCTGAACAGAACGAGGCATCATAAAGGCTGTCTGTTACCAGATGTCTTTCCCATTCAGGCAGAGGATCGCCGGAATTGAGCCAGTAGCTTATTTCATTGTCATTCCAGGCGGATCCGAGAATATCCGGAAGTTCATCTCCGTTCATGTCAGTAACATGTATTCCTGAAGGGCCCCAGAAGCCTGTGGAAACGGTGTGTGTTTCAAAACCCGCTGAAAGCATAGTCCCGCTTACAAGCAGCAGAAGGGCAAATTTTAACATGCTTCCTCCCTGCTTTATCTGGGCAGAAGCACAAAAGAGGTACTTTCGGCAGAACCACTTCCACCACTGAGAAAGTAAAGTCCGGGAGGCAGTCCGGAGGGAAGCAGGGTTTCTCCCCCGGCCACCTCTCTGGATAGAAGAAGCCTTCCCTCTGCGGAAAACAGGTTAACCTCAGCGGGTCCTGGCAGATTTTCCGCCACTGTAATGCTCAGCTGTCCGCGACAGGGATTGGGAACTGACAAAAAGGAGGCAGTTGTGTTTTCGCTTATTCCCTGGGCATCCCAGTTAAGCTGTACTTCCCTGACTATCGGAGATTCTTCCGGGGAAGAGGAGTTAAGAATCAGCCTGTACTGAAAGTAGCGCTGAACAAGACCCGAGAGAACTGAAGGACTCTGGTACTCAGTAGACCAGTTCCCCATTGAGGCATAGTCTTCAGAGGTTCGGAACTGGAAGCTTACAGAACACCCGGAAGGAGTTTCCGAATCCCAGTCAAAGCTTGCCCACTGCGGGGACTCCCCTGTATCAAGAACGTTACTATCAATGCTTCCGGAAGGAAGAAATTCAGTAACTTCATACCAGTACATTGAATTCTGCTGATACCTTACAGCAAGCACATCCAGGTCTCCGTCATTATCAATATCACCTGGCATGGCCCAGCTTGTAGCCTGTCCACCGGGCTTGATCAAGTGTTTCAGAAATACAGTTCCGTTCTCTGTGTTTTCCCACCATGCAACTCCGCCATTGCCGAAGGAGGAAGAGGTTACGTCCGGGTCGCCATCCCCGTCAAAGTCTCCAACCCTGACAATGGCAGCTCCGGCGATGGTTCCCAGAGGTTCTCTGACCCAGGAGGGTAAAGTACCGCCCTGATTCCTGTAGAGATAAAGAGCGCTGCTGTTTATGGAAGCGCCGATCACATCCATGTCTCCGTCGGAATCAATGTCGCAGGCTCTCACGCCATGTGCACCATCTATTGAACTGTCCAGTTCCTGCGCTGTCCACTCCGGTTTCGAGCCACCGGAGCCGTAATAGGCAATTACCTTGTCATCCAGCCAGGCTGCAACGGCAACATCCATGTTTCCATCTCCGTTGATGTCCACAGCGTGTATTTTGCATGGATAATCAACTGCGGCATCTATGGAGAACTGATCCCAGGCAACAGGAGAACCTCCCTGATTACGCAACCAGAACAGGTGATCACCGTCGTAATCTGCCCCGAGAAGGTCCATATCACCGTCTTCATCCATGTCTACCGACTCAACCTCGTGCAGTGAGACATACCCGGAACCTGCAACGGTAACGTTCCAGGAGGGAAGCGTTCCTCCGAGATTGTAGCAGACCTGCATCTCAGTATCAGCGCAGGCAGCGATATCCAGCAGGCCGTCACCATTGAAGTCATCAATTTTCAGCCCGATTGCTCCCGGACAGTTCTCTGAGACAACCTGCGAAAGCCACTGGCCATCTGGAGAGCCATAGTAGGCTATAACTCCGTCATTGTCCCCAGACCCTGCAACCAGATCATTGAATCCATCGTTGTTAAGGTCTGCCACATCTGCAGCGTATGGGTTTGCAACACCTGTGAAAACCATGTGCTCCACAGATGAAGTCAGTGGTGTTGATGACAGCTGAACCTGCCCCGGTATGGAGCACCAGGCCGCTCCGTCTGCAGAACTGAATTCACTGTTCCATTCACTTACAGCCCCTGAAACCGCCGGACCTCCACTCCAGTCAGTTTGAACAGCCTGAGCTGCAAAACCAAGGGGTACCAGAGTTAGCACCAGCATGAGATACAATTTCATTTCCCTCTCCTTTCAAGAGTACTATAAAAATATAGTAACTAATTTTGCCAGGTCAAATCAAGCAGCAAAAATCTTGTTTGTATTATGCAAACAATATCAGATAGAGACAAATGCATTCAATTGATAAGCGGTATTATTTAGAGTAAAACCAGGCTAGAAGAAGGAAAACACCAACAACTGCAGAAAGACTTCTCCAGAAAACAGACCAGTAGCTGATGTGTTTGTTTCTGTCTGCCAGAAATCTGGCTTTTGAGGGATCTCTCTCCAGGTAAGCAATATCGAATTGAGTGCCCATCAATTCACGGCTTTC
>CAYLRO010000015.1:0-42302 GCA_964386635.1 uncultured bacterium
GCTCTGCAGCAGCTTCCGGTTCAGGGGCTTGTGGTTCTTCCACAGGTGCAGGTTCATCTGCAGCTGTGCCTCCGAACATGGCATCCAGGTCCGCTGTCTGCGGCTCTGCAGCAGCTTCCGGTTCAAGGGCAGGCGGTTCTTCCACAGGTGCAGGTTCATCTGCAGCTGTGCCTCCGAACATGGCATCCAGGTCCGCTGTCTGCGGCTCTGCAGCAGCTTCCGGTTCAGGGGCAGGCGGTTCTTCCACAGGTGCAGGTTCCTCTGCAGCTGGTGTGCCTCCGAACATGGCATTCAGGTCCGCTGTCTGCGGTTCTGCAACAGCTTCAGGCTCAGGAGCTGGCGGTTCTTCTGCGGCAGGTGTGCCACCGAATATAGAGCCAAGATCTGCCGGCTCAGAAGGTAAATCAGGGGCTTCATCCTGACTGGACGATTCACCGAATACTGAGGCAAAAGGCGAATCAGGTTTCGGAGCTTCTTCCTTTGGGGTTCCACCAAAGATTGAATTGAAATCAACAGCCGGTTGTTCTTCTTTTTTACTTTCGTTGATACCCAGAGAGTTGAGAAGAGCATCAACACCATGGACATCTGTTTTCTCACCCATTCCAATTGTGTTAAGCAACTCGTCCACTCCTGATGAACCCTCTCCTGCAAAAACACTATCTGATTCCTCTGAATCAGCAAAAATCTGCTGGCCTTCCCTGGGAGGTGCGGCCTTTTCATTCCCGGAGGTTCCAGGGGAGTTCTTTTCCAACCTGGTCAGAGATACTTTGGCACCGTGGTGGTCGGGGTTCATGTCAAGAACAACCATGAAATTGTCCCTGGCCAGTTCGTGCTCGCCTGTTTCCTCCAGCACCTGTCCAAGCCTGAAATGAGTGTAGGTGTTATCCACCTCAAGAGTTGCCAGAGCCTCAAGCTGTGCTTTCGCTTCCCCCCACAATCCCAACTGCATGCAGGCATCTGCCAGAAGACTTCTGGCTTTTGGTCTTGTTCCAATGAGGCTGGTTGCTTTTAGAAGAAGTTCTCGTGCCTGTTCTGCAAGCCCTCGGGCAAGATACCCTTCAGCGTCTCTGCAAAGTGCGTTGTATGTTTCGCTAGTAAAGGCATCAGCCATGAACAGACCCCCCGGGTAAAGGATTTATCTACATCTAAATCAGAATTTTGACCCATGCCAGGTACCGGGTAAGCCAGAGGGCGGGACGGGAACAAGAGGACCGCCCTGGATCACAGAGCCCGTCACCATACAGCAATGGCGGAGAGGGAGGGATTCGAACCCTCGATGACGTTGCCGCCATACACGGTTTCCAACCGTGCTCCTTCGACCAACTCGGACACCTCTCCACTCAAAACCGGGTACAATCTATAGAATAAAACTCCCTGATTGTCAACGATGAATGCCGGTGTTAAAGCCCTGAGAGATCATTGCAGCATGAGTTACACAAGATCAATATTGGTATATATTAAAAGCTCTGTTTCACAAAACCAAAAAAGGAGATAGCAAGTGAAAGCAGTATTAATCCTTGCAACTCTCATTCTCGCTTCCAGTGCACTGGCAGCAGACAGAGTTGTTCTATTCGGAGAATTCACCTCCACCGGTTGAAGCTCCTGTGGAAGTTCCGCAGGTGCGGTAAACACAATGTTGCAGTCTTACGTTGATACTGGTAACATCGCTCCTCTTATATTGTTCTACAGTGGTCCCGGAGGAAGCGGTTTCAATAACATCATGATCAATTATTACGGTACCGGCTATACTCCCTCCTTCTTCTGCGACGGAGTATGGGATAAAATAGGATGGAACCAGTCTCAATCCGAAACCACCATCAATTCGCGTCTCGCTGAACCTGCCTATGTGGATATTGATGTCAGCGTTGGAGGAGACGCCACAGCCGGTGTTGTTTATTACAACATCACAGCAGAGCAGAATCTCCAGGCAGGATCTCTTATCCGTGTTCTCTCCGTGCTGGTTGAGTCTGACATCTATGCCGCCTCCGGCTGGGGTGTTTACACAGGAAAGACTCTGCACTGGATTCCCCGCATTGCCCCACTTGGCAATGCAGGTAAAACCCTGGACTTCTCAGGAACTTATCCCGAAACAATATCCCTTCAGGGTGAATTCACTATTGACCCTGACTGGAACTATGACAACATGGGTATAGTGACTTTTGTAATGGACTATGAGACCAAAGAAGTTTTCAACGCTCACTACGAAAGTGACCTGAGTTCCATAATGGGAATTGAAGAAGGAGAAAGTAACATCCGCCTTTCAGTGGGTCCCAATCCTTCAGCAGGAAATTTCTCAACAATCTGCACTCTTCCTGATGGCCAGAACTGCACAGTGGATGTGTTTGATGTTACAGGCAGAAGAGTTGCCACATCAAATACGGCAAACAGCAGCTTCTCCGTGGACAGAGCCGGTTTGTACATTGTCAGACTGACAACTGAAAACGGCGAAATGCTCACGGAATCAGTGGCAGTTACAAGGTAACAGGCTTCCACCGGGCTGATACAGGGGGAAGGTTAGCCTTCCCCTTTTTCTTGTTGCACGCTTCGTTTATAATCTTTTCAGGAAAAGCAGGGAAACATGAACTGAAAGGAAGTTCGTTATGAAAACGGGCATCGTGCTTATGTTGCTTTTTGTGATAACTGTACCTCTTCTGGCAGCAGAAAGAGTAGTTCTGCTGGAAGATTTCACCAACAGCGGGTGTTCACCTTGCTGGACTGTAGAAGATTATGTTAACAGCTTCGTCAATACACATCTCCCTGATGGGAATCTTGCTGTGATCAGGTGCCATGTGAACTGGCCTTCGGCAAACGACCCTATCTACCTTGCAAACCCTACAGAACAGAATGTCCGCAAGGCTCAGTACAGTATTAACAGCGTTCCCGCATTCAAATTCGATGGTATTGTCAATGGAAGCGGGTACAATCTCGTGGCTGGATTCAACGCCAGGGTTTCGGTACCGGCAATTATCGACCTTGAGGTGGCAAGAAACGGAGATGACGTATCCGGTACTATCAGCATAATGGTCATCGCTGAGGAAGACCCTGAGTGGACTGTTCCAATGATGGTTTGGCCCATACTTGTGGAGGACAACGTAACAGGCGCAGGATACTGGTCAAGCTCAGTATTTGAGCAGGCATTCAGGGATAATCTTCTTGGATACTACGGCGAGGAGATCTTCTTCACCGGCCCCTACCCGGACACTCTCTACGTTGATGCCGATTACGAGATTGACCCGTCGTGGGATGTTAATGAACTGCATCTTGCCACATTTGTTCAGTGTTCCTACCAGTCCAGCGATGAAGAGGTGGAGAACGCTCACTGGGCAAAGTTCATGGACCTTGAAACCGGTATAGAAGAATCAGGCTGGAATGGTTGGGATTGCCCTGTTCTTTCAGTGGGACCATGCCCAAGCAGTGGAACTTTCAGCATTATGGCAGAGCTTCCAGAGAATCTGACAGGAACCGTTGAAGTGTTCGACCTTTCCGGAAGAACCATTGCCTCTGGTACTGCCGGCTCTCTGAACAGTGTAACTGTAAATGAATCGGGAGTGTATCTGGTAAGGCTCTCTGGTGAAAACGGGGGATCTGTAACAAAGTCCGTCGCGGTAATAGTTAACTAGATACATCCATTAATGGGGGCGGCTGTTCAGTCGCCCCTTTCAGCTGAGAATCTGCCTGAACCTGTGTAGAAACTGCGCAACAGGAAGACCCATCACATTGAAATAGGAACCTTCCACCCTGTCCACCAGAACAGATCCCAACCCCTGGATTCCATAGGCTCCCGCCTTGTCCATAGGTTCACCCGTATCCAGATAAGCTGCAATTTCCTCATCTGAAAGAGCTCTGAATTTCACTCTTGTTGCTTCATGGAAACTGAAGAAAATTCCCCTGCTCTGCCATGCGAGAGCAACACCACCGAACACAGTATGCCAGTTTCCTGACAGCTTCTTCACCATACGTAATCCATCCTCCCGGTCCAGCGGTTTGCCCAGAAGCACACCGTTAAGGAACACCATGGTGTCAGCACCCAGCACTGGATGATCCGGGAATAATGATGCCACATCCCTGGCCTTGCAGGTTGCCCAGTGGGTAACTATGGACCCCGGGTCTCCCTCCATTGAGGTCTCCTCAATGGAAGACGGATGGATAACATGTGGCACACCTGCCATTTTGAGGATCTCGGTCCTCCTGGGAGAACGGCTGGCCAGTATCAGATCTTTTTCAACAGGGTACCAGTAAGTCATTCTGTTCTTTCTGATGGGGAATCAACCATGATGGTGACAGGGCCGTCATTAACCAGCGAAACCTGCATCATGGCGCCGAAAACGCCCTCTTCTGCAGTAACTCCCCTGTCTCTGACCTTCTGTATGAAAAGCCGGTAAAGTATGTTTGCAGTATCAGGGTCGGCAGCTTTCACAAAGCTTGGCCTTCTGCCTTTCCTTGTTTCAGCATGAAGGGTGAACTGGCTTACGATGAGCATCTCTCCGCCAGTGTCAATCAGCGATCTGTTCATGCGGCTGTTCTCATCAGGAAATATCCTCAGACCTGTTAGCTTTTCAACCATCCAGTCAAGCTCCCCTGGATCATCCTGATCCATGAATCCCACCAGAACAAGAAGCCCATGGCTGATTTCTCCTGTAACTGTACCTTTCACAGAGACAGAAGCTGAAGAAACACGCTGAACAAGTGCCTTCATCAGTCCTTTTTCCGAAGAGCGGAAGGAATGCCGGGGAAAATTGCAATAACCGTTCCGGCAATAGAGCCCAGTCCCAGAGCCAGGCCTGCCATCTGAGCAGCTCTGCCTCTGCGCGCAAGGAGATCATTATCTCTGGAAAGGCCTGCCAGCCGAGCTCCGCAACCTGCTGTAAGAACAGCCACTCCCAGCCACCGGATGAACATGGGATCGGTAAAGGCGGTAAGGCGGATGAGGAATGAGTCCAGGACACTTACCAGAAGAACAGCATAGAGCGTGATCCTTGAAGTGTCAGTCTGAACATTACTCTCAAGAACGGACCAGATCAGGTACACAGCCACAGTGGCCAGTGTAGCCTGAAAATCCGGGTTCTCAAAGGGAAGAAGGGAGAGATTGATGATCCCTGCCATGTTCAGAACAACAATCACTGCAAGAGGCAGTAGCAGTCGTATCAGTTTTTCTTTCACAGCTGCTCCTCGGCTCCTCGAATAAGGGCCAGGTTAAGAAGGGAAACAGATTCTCCTGTTTTCAGCACAGCAATGTACTGTCCGGATGCAGCGGGATCACCGGATTCCACAGTGCCATCCCAGTGAAATGCTTGCCCGTCTACAGGAGCTCTGTAGCATCCCGGCTGCAGGTTGCTTCTACTCCGGCTGAAGACCAGCTCACCTGCAACTGTATAAACTGAGAGGGATACATCAGCAGATTCCCCTGCAACATCAAATCCAATATAGAACTCTGAGGCGGAAGGATTCGGATAGACCGAAGGCTGCTGGTCAGAGCTGACAGGATCACAGTAGATGATAATATCTGCTCCGCTGTCATCAAGGATGCCGGAAACTGGAATTGAAACACCCCACCCCTGTGAGGTTGCTGTAAATCCCCCGAGAACTTCAGGTTCAACTGCAAAGTATCCCTGGTTGTTTGATGTGACTGAAACAGAAGTTCCAGACTGCATGGCCACAGTAATGGTAAGCCCTTCAATAGGTTCACCTGTATCACTTCGTCTGACCTGGCCCACCACGGACCTGTGCATTACTGCTGCCAGGGCGTCCACAACACCATAACCGTATGTATTGTCAGGGTTGCCGCTTCTGTCTGCGGTTTCTCTGAGAGCTTCAAAGATCCGCATCATGGGCCAGTCCGGGTGAGCACTGGAAATGCATGCTGCAGCTGAAGCCATGAGAGGTGAGGCAAAGCTGGTTCCGTTCACAGATGAATAGCCTGAACCGCCAAAGGAAGCCGTTACTGCCAGATACCCTCTGGCACATCCGTCAGGCTTGATCCTTCCGTCGGCAGTAGGACCCCTGCTGGAGAATCCGGCAATAAGCCCTGAGCCGTCAACCGCACCGGAAGCAAAAACGGAGTCGCCGTCGGAAGGAGCCACAAGAGTTGTATCGCCTGGGCCGTTGTTTCCCGAGGAATTGAAAACCACAAGCCCCCGGGAAGCTGCCAGATCAGCGGCAACTGTTGTTACTGCAGTGTTGCCGTCCATCTGCCAGGGTTCATACCATTCGGAGTACCCCAGCGAACTGTTAACCAGATCGGCGCCCTGAAATTCAAGCCATTCCAGCCCGGACACCCAGTAGTCTTCCTCAACCTGAGACTCTTCTCCGGTGACTTCTGTTTTTGCAAGAAGAAATGCGGCATTGAAAGCACCGCCTATGTACAGATCGGGATCGTAACCCGCCATAACGGAAAGTACTTTAGTGCCATGTGAAGCCTGTTCTTCAGGATCACCCTCCTGCCATGCCACAACACTGTCTTCATTGACAAAGTCGTATTCCGCAAGAACTGAAACTGACTGAAGGCAGGGGTGGTCAAGCTCAAAGCCTGTATCCAGTATTCCTACTGTAACCCCCTGGCCGGTCCACCCTCTCTGTTGAAGCTCGAACAGATTGATCTGACTGAGCTGAGAGAGCGAGAGGCCATATGAGTCTGCGGCAGGGATCTCTTCTGAAGGTGAAAATGTGGAAGAACAGACAGGTCTAACTTCCTGAACAAAAGATGCATGCTGAAGCTCCATGACCTGATCGGCAGTAAGTTCAACACTGACAGCATTCAGGTATCTGGACGCGGTTCTTACAGGAACTTCTGAAACAGTTTCAACTGAAGCAATGTATTCTGAATAAGGCTGAAGATCGTACTGGTCAGCAGAGAGACACCCGGCAATAGAGCGTCTTTCCATGGACATGCCACTTCTTACGGCCTCTTCAGCTTCATCAAGCCTTCCCTGTACATTTTCACCGCGATCGGTAAAGAACACCCAGTAGATATCGCTGTCAGGTACAGTACCCTGAAGGATCAGCAGGGTTGCTGCAATAACTGATATCATGTTTCAGATTGATCTTCCCACTGCCAGATTCTGTATTCTCCGTTTTCATCCGGCCTGCACCTGAAGATTGCATCTCCCTGGGCTCTCCAGCCCTGCTGAACATTATCATCGTCGTAATAGTAAACCTTGAGATCAAAGGCTCTTACCAGCTGTTTCGTTTCTCCGGATGGATCCCCGTACCAGACAGTTTCAGTGTTTCCGGTAAGGATAAGTTCAACATACTCAGCCTGGGAGCTGGAGAACATATTGGTAGTGAACTCCTCTTCCTTGTCTTTGCCCCAGGATTCATCGACTATGCCATCACCGTCGTAATCATCCCAATCGGTTTCCAGCAGAATAAACTCGAACTCTTCATCAAGGCAATCAAGGTATGCGTTCAGATTACGTGTCTGGTAGGCAAGCTGAAAATTGTAGAGAACCTTCCATGCACTGTCAGCAGGAGAGTAATATTCATCATTACCTCCATCGGTACTGTCAGGACTGAACAGACAGGCAGTACCGGCCAGCACCAGAGAAACTGCCAGTATCAGAAGTGTTCCTGCGTTGCCTCTTTTCATTATTTTCCTCCCGGGAAATTGTCGATCAAATTCACACTAGTCTGCTGTAATATAAACGATTCCAGCCAGAATTGTTCCTTTTCATCATCATGTTTCAGATAGATCTTCCCACTGCCAGATTCTGTATTCTCCGTTTTCATCCGGCCTGCACCTGAAGATTGCATCTCCCTGGGCCCTCCAGCCCTGCTGAACATTATCCTCATCGTAATAGTAAATCTTGAGATCAAAGGCTCTTACCAGTTGCAGGGTTGAGCCTGTTGAGTCGCCGTACCAGATGGCTTCATTGTCCCCGTCAATTTCAAGATCAATGATTTCAGCTCTGGAGCTGTTAAACATGCTGGTGGTGAACATTTCCTCAACATCTCTTCCCCAGGATTCATAGTAGACACTGTCCGGGCCATAGAAGCCCCAGTCCGCTTCCAGGAGGATGAACTCAAACTCTTCGTCCAGACAGTTCATGTAAGCATCCAGATTCTTTGTCTGATAAGCAAGCTGAAAGTTGTGCAATACCTTCCAGGCGCTGTCAGCAGGGGTATAATAATTCCAAGGATCCCAGTATATAACTTCATCAGGATTACTGCACCCTGTAATTGAAAGTGCAAAAATCGCCATCAGCACTGTTTCGGCAGCAATTTTCAAAGCAGACATCTCCCCTCGTCCCTCCACATGTACCTGTTCTATCCAGCGGCTTCGCAGGAGTTCCATGGAACAGAAACCCGTCTGGGGTGTACCATTTTATGGAGTTAGAACAGCAGTTGACTTCAACTTGCAGGCGAGAGAATAATAGCTGTCGTGGAGGAGATTCATCTTAAGTGTGTAGGAAGGGGGTATTCTGTACACTTTTTCAGTAGTGCTTCTTGCACTTTCCGCAGTGTCTACTGTGGACCAGGCAATTGATCTGTATGAAACCGGCGACATTCCCGGAGCGATTGTTGCTCTGGAGGAAATGCTTGCAACAGGTTCACTCTCTTTTGATGAGGAACTGCGGGCATGGGATCGTCTGGGCAGTTCATACTTTGCAATGGGAAACAGCAGTGCTGCATCCACAGCCTATGCTGAACTTCTCCGCCTGGATGTGTATTACGACCTGAGTACCAGAGCCAACCCCAGGCTGCAGACCCTCCTGGATGATGTGCGCGACAACACAATGGCTTCCGCCATGGTGAGAAGCGAACCCGCCGGTGCATTTGTGGCCCTGGATGGTCAGCTCATGGGAGTAACCCCTATAATGCTTGATGGTCTTGTAGGCGGCGATGAATATTCCGTAGACATCTATCAGGTGGGTTTCGCAACTGAATACTACACGCTTGCTGCAGAACCGGGCCAGAACCACATGCTGCAGTTCGATCTTGTCATACTGCCTGACCAGGCCGGCACAGCTGTTGCCGCCTCAGGTACACTGGAAGGAATTGCCGGTGCCGGGTCTTCAGCTTCCGGTAATCTCAGGCCTGACGAGATGGTATCCTCTCCCCTTGAGAGCAACAACTCAAGTTCATCGACTTCTCCTCCGCAGACTACAGATGCTCTTATAGCAATGCTGTCAGGAGGAGGCGGAATCGATATGTCTTCTCTGAATTCTTCCGGCAGTTTCAATAGTGAAAGTCAGGAAAGTATAGGACTGGCTGGTTCTACCGGAGGCAGATCAGGGCTTGAATCCTCAGGTGTTGCGTCACAGGCTGAAGCACTTGGAAGAGAAGTAATGGTGTTCAGTGATATGTTCTCCGAGGTTTCAACCCCTACAGCAACCGGATCTGAGAGTTATTCTTCCAGAACTGCTGAAGAAATCGCAGAGCTTGTGGCGGACAAGAGAAGTCAGGTAATGTACGTTTACAACAAACACCTGAGAACGGATCCTCTTCTTATGGGCCGAATAGATATTGCCATGATCGTGCATCCCAGCGGCAGAGTATCAGATGTGGAGGTTGTTTCATCAAACATGTACAACCCGGCCTTCGAGCTTGAACTTGTAAGAACAGTAGAGCAGTGGCGCTTCGGTAGTGTCAGTGACAACGAAGGCCCATTGCCTATTCAGCTTCCATTCAGCTTCAGCCCCTGATTTCCCAGGGGTTTATTCGAAAGGATATGATGAGCGAGAACAAGGTTATGGCCATTCTGCAGGAATGCGATGCCCTGCTTCAGGGACACTTCAGATACACTTCAGGAAGACATGGAAGCCTTTACTTCGAAAAGATCAAAGTGGCAGGCAGACCTGACCTTGTCATGGAACTGGGCAGAATGACAGCTGACCAGATGACTGACATTGCAGACACTGTGGATGTGGTCTGTGCTCCTGCTTTCGGTGCCATTGTCTTCGGATTTGCAGCAGCTCACGCTATGAAAAAACCCTTTGCTTTTCTTCAAAGAAACGCAGAGGGAAAGATGGGAATCAGATCAGGCTTCAGGAATCTGGTTGAGAATGCCAGAGTTCTTCTTGTTGAAGATGTTGTTACAACAGGTGGCAGCGTAAGGGAATCCATTGAGGTTCTCGGCGAAATGGGAGCTGAAGTTGTAATGACAGGACTTCTTGTGGACCGCACCGGAGGAACCCTTGAACTGCCTGTACCCTATCGGGCTCTGCTTACTGTGAAAGCGGAAAGCTATTCACCTGAGGATTGTCCAATGTGCGCAGAGGGTGTTGAAATTGTAAAGCCCGGATCATCAGGCAAGAAGGGCTAACTGCCTGCAGCGGGATCCTGGTTGAAGAAAGCACTCAGCTGATTGTAAACTCCAGGAGCTTTTTCTTTCATTTTCTCAGGCTTCTCAAAGAAGTACTCAACGGCACAGGCGAAAAATTCCGCCGGGTTGGTTCCTGCGTAATCCCTGAGAATTGAATGGTGGCTGTGAACCTTTTCGAACTCTTCCTGCATTGTCTCGGCCCATGGTCTGTAAGAACCCAGCGACAACTCGTCAGGAACCCCATCGGGACTCCTTCCGTCCAGCACATGAGCGAACTCGTGGTATCCCACATTGAATCCGTCATTGGCATGCTCAAAACTTCTGAGCAGATGCGGCAGAGAAAGGATTACTCCGCCCTGCGAATGAACAAGACCTGCTGCGGTAAATCCTTCGCCACCCTTTGTGGAATAAGAGCCGTCTGCTGCGAAACCTGAAGGATAGATAAGTATCTCTCCGAAGTTGTGATACTCCCATCCCGGCCTTCTGA
The DNA here is from genome assembly GCA_964386635.1 of uncultured bacterium. Lineage (GTDB taxonomy): Bacteria > Fermentibacterota > Fermentibacteria > Fermentibacterales > JCC-6 > Sabulitectum. Next base: position 10,749 of record CAYLRO010000015.1, read on the forward strand.
AGGTCAGTCTTACCGCTGTGGCAGCCACAAGAGCAAGTACTTCATCGGTTATCTGCACACCGGAAACACCGGTAACCGTGTGTTCCGCCAGAAAAATCGCAATGCTGTTCTCGTAGCTTTCTCTGTCCTGACGTGAAAGGCTGTTGTAGAAAGAGACTTTTTCCTTAAGCACATTCCTGATCCCGGAAGCGAGCCCTGCCTGTGATATCTTCTCCCTCTTCAGATACCTTCGCATGAAGTAGGCGAAGAAAAGGAGACCGCAGCCCCAGATAACAGCCATAAACAGAAACACCGCTTTCCCCCGGATGAGAAAAGGAATACTCATTGCAGAACAGGACGCTGCAATAAGCAGCGCCCTGCTGATAATCTTCTTCTTCGGAAAAACTTCCACTAAACCTCGGACATGAAATGGCGTTCAACCATTATGCGCTTAAGTTCTCTGGTAAAGATCTCCCTGTCGCGAAGCTCGCTCTTCAGTTCTTTTTCAGCTGTCTCAAGCTCTGCTTTCTCAAGTCTGAACGCTTTGAATGCTTTGCTGTAGGCTTCTCTTGCAACCTTCAGCGCATCAGGGTCAGCCTTCTTATCACCTTCGGTGTTTTCAAGAAGTGCTTTTGCTTTGTCAAAAGCCTTTCTGGCATCAGCAGCCTGTACTGTTTCCGCCTTTATTTCTTCCTGGAAGCTGTCGATCTCTTCTTTACTGAAATTCATTTCAGACTTGATTCTATCCTCGAGGTCATCCAGTACCGGAACAAGAAAAAGCTTAAGTTCATTGATGTAGTCGGCATACCTGGAAACTGTTGTGCCGAGTTTCTTTTCCTTGCGGGTGTTTTTTATGGTTGTCAGCTTCTCCTGCCAGTTGTGAAGCTGCTTCAAACTGCCGGCAAGATCTCTGCGGAGTTCATTCTTGAAATGAATGTCACTCTTGAGCTGTCGCTCCTGTATGTTATGCTGATTCACAATATCTCCCTGTTCCTGTATTATTATGTTATTATCAAATTCGGGATGCAGGCGGGTTTATGCTACCAAAACCTGCGTCTGTCAAGAGATAGGCAGATTACCGTTTGCTGTGTGCAGCCGTTCAAGATCCCTGTAGCTCTCTTTGAGTCCCCTTCGGGGGTCGAGTTCAAGCAGTTCTGATACCTTCAGAACAGCTTCGGGTGATTCCCCTTCAACCTCCACAAAAGAACCGAAATAAAGAGAATCCAGACAGATGTGGCATTCTCCCAGAACCCACTCCTCCCTGATCTTGCTGTACGTATACACAGGAATGTATCCCACAGCTTTCAGAAGAGCATCCGCACCGGGGAGGTCTGTGGAAAGATCTGTCTCGTGTTCTGTTCTGTGCTTCATTGTGCTTTTTATACAGGGTTCTTTTACCGTTAGAATCACCCTGCCTGCATAGCTTCTCAGCCGGAGAAGTCTTCCTGACTCCTTCAGGGTTCTTTTCACCGTATCGTAAACGGTGTTTTCCTCTGCAGCAGAAGACTGAATCAGCAAAGCTCCCAGTGCTTCGAGTTTGTTCACAAAAGAGGTGAGATCCGTAACAGCGTATTTGAGCTCAACTTCCGCCTTCAACAGAACCTCCTGAAAGATTGGGGTTTGACCTTTGGTCAATATTACTATAAATTACCGGCCTACGGAGGACTAGTCTAATTGGTAAGGCAGCGGATTTGAAATCCGCCGGGCTAATCACCCTTCGGGGTTCGAGTCCCCGGTCCTCCGCCACTTTTCTTTTTATGGAGAACCATGGCTGATTCCATACTCATGGGTGACAAAAGACTGATAATCACAGGGGACAGGATACTTGTAAGCCCTCCCTCTGCCGGTGAGCGAACAGACTCCGGTCTCTACGTACCGGACTCTGCTGTGGACAAGAAGAAAGTTCTTGCAGGATGGGTAGAGGCAGTAGGACCGGGATATCCCATCCCTGATTCAGTTGATGGATCCAGAGAACCCTGGAAACCTTCCGAAACCGCATCCATAAGACATTATCCCCTTCAGGTTGAAAAAGGTGATTTCGTTCTCTATGTGAAGAATGCATCCTGGGAGATCAGGCTTGATTCAGGCAAGTACTTTGTTGTCCCCTATTCCGCAGTTCTTGTGATTCTGCGGACACCGCTTGATGTTCACCGGTCAATTGAAGAGAACTGACAGAAGACTGCTGTCAGCAATTCTCCAGCTGCTGTTCTCCCATACCATACTGAATGAGACAGTTTCTCCGTTGAAGTAGGTTATAACTGCTGTGGCATTCCTGCCCTGCATTTCTGCCGACTCACTCTGAACAAGATCACTGGACTGAAGAGTTATCTCTCCCATGAGCCTGCCAAGCAGTTCCTCATTGGTCATATAGTCGAAATCCTCAACAGTGACCCTGCCTCTGTATCTCTGATACAGGATATTCCCGGCAAGTACCGGATCTGTCTCCACCAGCTCTCTGGCCTGGTCCAGAAAAGCAGTTATGGTTGTGAAGAGATCCTCTGTGAGAAGCCCCTCCAGGGCGTAACCGTCCTGCCATTCCACAGCATCGAGAAGATCGTATGCAGTGTCTACCGGATCAGCAGACGCCGCAAACAGTATCAGAAGAACCGCTATCGGGAAAAATCTCATTCTGAAGCCTCCTGCTGAATTCCCTGGGCAATCCAGGTTCGACCCTGCCTGTACACTTCGATGCATACAGGAAGGTTCACTCTGCCCAGACAGTGAACGCCTTCTTCAAGAAGAATCGGGGAGTTGAATCCTCCGGTTCTTTCCCTGAATGTTACCCTCCCCGGCCCGGGAAGTTTCACATGAAGCCTTCCATCCCTGACAGCAGACCGGAATCCCGAAGCTTCTCCGGCAATTCCATTGCTGATAAAGCAGTTGCCGGTCCTCAGGGCATCAGTAAACTGCGCAGGCTCTCTGAATGGCTCGTTAAGAAGGATATGAGTTTTTATTCTTTTGAAAAGCATTCGGTAATTGAACACATCCCTGCCCATAATATGATGTCCATGGGCATCGGCTCCGCCAATAAGGCAGCCTCCTGTTTCAAACCACATATTGACAGCTTCACGGTTGGGATGTCTCACCATGTCATCCGGGTATTTAATCCGGTTCCAGACATTCACAGGATCCACTCTTCGCTTCCAGCTGCTCATCCAGTTCCAGCCCTCTATGCCTGAAACAGGATGTCCTGTGCCGAATGCCCAGGGGTACTGCCCGATTCCAGGCACCAGAGGTCTTACCTCAGTGGGATGGGCAATCACTGCAATGCCGCCGGATTCCAGAACCTCGCCCAGCTGGTCAAGCACGTGTCCCACAGGATTCACACGGTTAACACCGTAAACAAGGAGATGGCTCTTCAAATCGGTGTGCTGCAGTTCGCAGCCCACAATTGAAACCAGGTTCCCTGTCTTCCTGCCGTGCCAGCCCTCTTCCATCAGAGTCAGGTTTCTGTGGTCATTGAAAGCCAGGTAATCCAGACCTGCTTCCACAGCAGCGTCAACTATTGCCTCAGGAGTGCCGGTACCGTCAGATCTGTCAGAGTGCACATGAAGAACCCCTGTGGCACAGTACTTGTGGAACTCCACAGGGGTTTCAGGCTTCATGAAAGGTCAGCCCCTTCTTTTCCTGATCTGCTTGATGAGTTCAGGTATTATTTCGAAGAGGTCTCCTACGAATCCTTCTGTGCAGAACTGGAAAATATTGGCATCAGGATCCTTATTCACAGCATAGATGGTGTCAGAGGACTGCATTCCGACCCTGTGCTGAACGGCTCCGGAAATGCCAACAGCCAGGTAGGTTTTTGGCTGAACTGTTTTACCGGTCTGGCCGACCTGTCTGGGATACTCTATCCATCCGTTATCCACAGCTGCTCTGCTGGCACCTACAGTTCCCCCGAGAAGATGAGCAAGATCATGGAGCATACTGTAGTTTTCAGGGTTTTTCATTCCTCTTCCGCCGGAAATTACAATTTCCGCTTCAGTGATATCCACCTCGTCACCACCTGTTGGGATGAATTCCAGAACTCTGGACCTGGAGGCAGTCATCTGATCAGTAAGCTTAAGGTTGATAACCTCACCTGTACGGGATGTGTCTGTTTCAAGAGGCTTCATAACTCCAGGACGAACAGTGGACATCTGCGGTCTTGTTCTGTCACACACGATAGTTGCCATGATGTTGCCGCCGAAAGCGGGGCGGGTCTGCATGAGCATTCCGTTATCAGGATCTATATGAAGCTCTGTGCAGTCTGCTGTCAGACCTGTATCCAGCGTTTTGGAAACCCTGGGCATTACATCGCGGCCTGTAGTTGTTGCAGCGGCAATTACTATCTCAGGCTTCTCTTCGAGAACAACACTGGTAAGTATGCTGTTCCAGGGCTCGGTGAGAAAGTGTTCCAGCCTGGGATCAACCGCCTGGATCACCCTGTCTGCACCGGCATGAATAAGCTTCTCGGCTGTATCATGAGGGTTATCTGTAATAATGAGTGCAGTGACTTCCTTGCTCCCGGCGGACAGTCTTCCTGCTTCTCCAAGAAGTTCAAGAGCGCTTCTATCCGGTGCACCGTCTCTCATCTCGCAGAGAACAAGTATACCGCTGTACTTTGCCAGTTCCTCAGGATCTCCACCGAAGGAGTGATGAACTGCCAGGGCACCGAAAGGGCAGGAATCAACGCAGATACTGCACAATGTACAGTCCTGAGAAACAACAGCCTTTTTCTCACTGTTCACGGAGAGGGCCTTCACAGGACAGGTTTTAACACACAGTCCGCAGCCGGTACAGGAATCCTTTATCTCAAGAAATCCAGTCATCGAGAATCCTCCTCTCCTTCTCCAAGCAGCAGATCTGCAAGCCTTGAAGCAAGCTCCTCAGGTGAACCTGTATGAACTTCTCCGCCTGTTCGCGCAGCTGGCGTGGCAGTAACAACCACCTTGGTAGGAGAACCTTGAAGGCCGGTTTCCGCCTCTGTCAGACCAAGATCTGAAAGACCCCATACAGGGATCTCCGCCTTGCGGGATTTCATTTTCCCTCTGAGACTGGGAACTCTTGGAACATTGGCATCCTTCAGTACGGTGAGTACAGCAGGAAGCTCCGTCTGTACTACCTGAGTACCGGTTTCAACATACCGTTCAACTGTAATGGATCTGTCTTTCAGTTCCCTTACCCTGCCGACAAAAGTGATCTGCGGCCAGTTCAGAGATGCGGCCACACTGGGCCCTGTCTGAGCCGTGTCACCATCAATGGCCTGCTTCCCGAAAAATACTGCATCCACATTGGTGATTTTCTCCACAGCAGCAGCAATGGTATGACTTGTAGCCCAGGTGTCTGCCCCTGCAAAAGCCCTGTCGCTGATCAGAACAGCATCGTCGGCTCCAATGGAAATGGCCTCCCTGAGTACATCCTCAGCCTGAGGCGGGCCCATTGATATAACAGTTACCGTTCCACCCAGCTCGTCCCGCCATTTCAGGGCTTCTTCCAGAGCGTAGGTGTCAAACGGGTTCATTATGGAAGGGACACCATCGCGAATGAGAGTTCCCCTCTCAGGGTCAATCCTCACTTCAGCAGTATCCGGCACCTGTTTGACCGCAACAACGAACTTCATCGGTTCCTACTTTCTGCTCGCTTCCTTGATCATTGCGTGGGCAATGACGTTTCTCTGTATCTGGTTTGTTCCTTCGTAGATCTGGGTGATCTTGGCATCACGCATCATCTTCTCTACAGGATACTCTTTCATGTAACCGTAACCGCCAAGGATCTGTACTGCATCTACAGTAACTTTCATAGCCACATCGCTGGCGAATACTTTAGCCATTGCTGAGGCCTTTTCAAACTTCTTTGCCCCGCTGTCAATCATTCTGGCAACAGAGTAAGTAAGCGCCCTGGCCGCTTCGATCTGAGTTCCCATGTCTGCAAGCATGAACTGAAGACCCTGGAAAGTATTGATCTTTACGCCGAACTGCTTTCTTTCGTTAGCATACTTCAGAGCTTCATCAAGAGCTCCCTGTGCAATTCCAACAGCCTGAGCTGCAACTCCGGGACGAGAATTATCCAGAGTTTTCATTGCTACCATAAACCCGAGACCTTCTCTTGACAGGAGATTCTCAGCCGGGATACGGCAATCCTCAAACACAAGCTCTCTTGTGGCAGAGGCGCGGATGCCCATTTTGTCTTCTTTTTTGCCATAGCTGAAACCAGGGGTTCCCTCTTCAACTATGAAAGCACTTGCTCCTCTGGCACCTCTTTCAGGATCAGTAAGAGCGATAACAGTGTAGATCTGAGCTTCTCCGCCGTTCGTTATCCACTGCTTAGTGCCGTTCAGAACGTAGTGATCTCCGTCCCTTATCGCCCTTGTCTTCACACCACCGGCATCACTGCCTGCCTCTGGCTCTGTGAGAGCGAATGCACACAGCTTTTCTCCACTGGCAAGCTGAGGAAGATACTTCTTCTTCTGCTCCTCGCTTCCCATCAGGATTATCGGCATTGCACCAAGGGCATTGGCTGCATAGGAAACCGCAACACCACCGCAGAATCTGCTGAGTTCCTCTGTGGCAACAACAAGAGAGAGAGCTCCCATGCCGGTTCCACCATACTCCTCGGGAATGTATATGGTGAAAAGATCGCTCTGGGCGATAACTTTCATGATCTCCGTGGGAAATCTGTTCTCCTCATCAAGCTCTGCCCTCACAGGAATGATGTGCTTCTCGCCGATCTCAGCGCAGATCTCCTTTATGGCCTGAATATCCTCATTCAGCATGTACTCCATTTGTTTCCTCACCTTCAAGAGCCATAAGCGCCGCGTCAGCGGCTATCATTTCAGCATTCTTTCTGCTGGAAGCTTTTCCCATTCCCAGCACAGAACCACTAACAAACACTAAAACTTCAAATACCGGTGCATGGGGCGGCCCGGTTTTTCCCTTAATCGTGTACTCCGGAGTGCGAACACCCCTGGCCTGACAGTATTCCTGCAGGCGACTCTTGGGATCTCCACTTCCTGTAATCTCCTCCTGGTCAATAAGGGTTCTCTGTATAAAATCAGAGGCCTCTTCAAAACCAAGGCTTATAAACAACGCTCCGGCTACTGCCTCATAAGCATCAGCAGCCATTGAATCCGGTATCGCCACCTGGCCGAAATCGTTTCCGGTAACTATCCTCTCTCTCAGGCCTGTTCTCTCGGCACATCTTGCAAGGGTAGTTCCCCTTACAAGTTCTATCTTCATACGAGTCAGCTCTCCTTCAGATGCACCGGGATGCTTCTGAAACAGACTCCGCCTTACTGCGAGCTCAATAACCGCATCTCCCAGGAACTCAAGACGCTGGCTGTTATCTGTACGGCTGGCAGAAGAATGAGTCAGAGCTTTATCAAGAAGGTTGGAGCGACCCATAAGCCGCTCCAGCCTTTCATATTCGTTAAGTTCAGCTGTCACCCTTGAATTTACTCAGAGCAAGTGTAACATTGTGCCCTCCGAAACCCAGTGAATTGCTTAACGCGTTGTTGATTGAAACTTCCCTGGCTGTTTTTGGAACGTAATCCAGATCACAACCTTCTCCGGGATTCTCATGGGTTGCAGTAGGAGGGATAATACCGTTTTTGAGAGCATAAGCCGTGAGTATTATCTCCATTGCGCCTGTTGCTCCCAGCATGTGACCGTGAACTGATTTAGTGCTTGACACCATCACTTTGCTGGCGTGCTCGCCAAGGGAAGATCTGATGGCTGCACTCTCGTTAACATCGTTGAGAAGTGTTGATGTACCGTGGGCGTTTATGTAGTCTACATCACATGGATTGATACCTGCATCATTCATTGCCATTATCATTGATCTGGAGCATCCTTCACCGCCTGGTGCAGGAGCTGTGATATGGTGTGCATCACAGGACATCCCCACTCCGGTTATCTCCGCAATGATGTTGGCTCCCCTTTTCAACGCATGCTGAAGCTCTTCAATAACAATTATCGCCGAGCCCTCGGCGATGACGAAGCCGGATCTGTCACGGTCAAAAGGCCGGGAGGATTTCTCCGGCTGATCATTAAAGGTGGCACAAAGTGCTTTCATTGAACAGAAACCGCCTACACTCATGAGAGTCAGGGGGGCTTCGCTGCCACCGGTAACCATAACCTCGGCTCTTCCGAGACGGATGGCATCCACAGAACAGGCAATTGCATGACTGCTTGATGCACAGGCTGTAACAGTTGCAAAGTTGGGACCCTTTGCGTTCAGATCAATAGCAACCTGGCCTGCGGCCATGTTGCTTATCATCATGGGAACAAAGAGCGAGCTGATCCTGCGAGGACCTCTCTCCATTGCTATAGTGTGCTGCTCTTCATAAGTCTGCAATCCGCCAACACCGGACCCGATAATCACTCCTGCACGCTCAGGGGCAATACCTGAATCACCAAGACCTGAATCCTCCCAGGCGTTCCTGGCTGCAACCATTGCAAACTGGGTGTATTTGTCATTTCTGCGAACTGCTTTTGGACCGATAAAATCAGCCGCGTCAAAATTCTTGACCTCTCCTGCAACCTGACTTGTAAACAACTCAGGATCCACAACGGACAATCTCCTGATACCGCTGTTTCCTGCTATTGCATTCTGCCAGGCTTCCAGTGGAGAGTTACCAATAGGACTCAGCGCACCAAGCCCTGTAATCACTACCCGCTTTTCAGACACGGAATTCCTCCCGATACTCAATCCGGTAAAACGCTGCTCCAGTTGGGAACAGCGTTTTACCGGCGATACATGATCAATTCTTACTAGGCTTCGATGCCCTTGGACTTGAGAAACTCCACAACGGAGCCCACTGTCTGAAGATTGTTTCCCTCTTCATCAGAGATCTTCAGATTAAACGTATCCTCAAGGTCCATCATGAGGTCCACCATATCAAGAGAGTCAGCGCCAAGGTCGTCTTTAAGGTTTGCTGTGCCTGTTACCTCTTCAGGTTTGACATTGAGTCTGCTGACAATGATTTCAGAAATACGGTTTTCAAGAGACATCTTTCTTCCTTTCTCAGGTAGTGAGACCGCCATCAACGGGCAGTACTGTGCCGGTAATATACTTTGCAGAAGGGCTCATGAGAAATGCAACCGCATCTGCTATTTCAGAAGGCATTCCAAGCCTGCCTGCAGGGATCCGGGAAAGGTAATCTGCTCTAACGTCCTCAGGGAGTGCTCTGGTCATGTCAGTCTCTATAAAGCCCGGGGCTATTACATTTACTCTTACTCCCCTGCCGGCAAGCTCTCTGGTGAGAGACTTGGACATCCCTATAAGACCTGCCTTGCTGGCAGCATAATTGGTCTGGCCGGCTGCTCCTGTCAGCCCCACCACAGAGGATATGCTGACAATTGCTCCCCCGCGGGCCCTTATAAGAGATCGAATAAAAGCCTTTGTGACCTTCCAGGCCCCGGTAAGATTAACATCAATAACCTGCTGCCACTGATCTTCACTCATTCTAAGCATAAGGGCATCTCTTGTGATTCCGGCGTTGTTCACAACACCTTTAACCGGTGGAAGATCCTTGCCAACAGCTTCAGCAACTTCTGCAAGCTGCTCTGAATCTGTAATGTTTACTGTAAACGGCACATACTTGTCGCCAAGCTGGGAAGCAGCTTTTCCCAGATCCTCTTCCAGCATATCCAGAGCGGCAACAGTCCATCCGGATTCTATAAGTTTACCGGAAATCTCAAGACCTATTCCCCTTGCTGCCCCTGTAACAATAACAGTTGCTTCTTCATTCATCAGACCACCTCACAACAATTCCTCCCCATGTGAGCCCGGCTCCGAAAGCTGCAAGAACAACATTGAATCCGGGTTTTATGGTTCCATTACGGAGCGCTTCGTCCAGAGCAATGGGAATAGAGGCGCTGGAGGTGTTTCCATACTGCTCTATATTTACGTAAACGTCTTTCCACTCAAGCCTGAGAACCCGGGCTGTGGATTCTATAATGCGTACATTTGCCTGATGTGAAATAAGAAGATTAACATCCTTGTAGGTAAGGCCTTCCTCTTCAAGGGCTTTAAGTGCAGAATCCCGCATTGCTCTCACGGCGCTTTTCATTATTTCGCTGCCGGACATGTGAATGGTATTCTTCTTTTCATCCAGTGCCTTGTAAGTCACAGGCATCCTGGAACCGCTGGCCGGGAGATCAAGAAGATGACCAAGAGATCCGTCTGCTCCCCAGTGAAGCCCCCCGAGCCTTCCGCCAGGACCCTCATTCCCGACACAGGCGGCTCCGGCACCGTCACCGAAAAGAACGCAGGTGTTCCTGTCTTCCCAGTTAACCAGTGAAGAAAGCTTCTCGGCACCAATAACCAGAACCCGGTCAAGAAGCCCTGATTCAATAAAAGCCTTTGCCTGGATGAGACCGAAAATAAAACCGCTGCATCCTGCTTCAAAGTCGTAACACGGTATTCCTCTTGCACCCAGTCTGTCTGCAACAAGAGCTGCGGTGTTCGGGAAGGAGAAGTCCGGTGTAACAGTACCAATAATAACTGCCTGAATATCCTCAGGTTTCCACCCGGCGCTATCCAGTGCTCTCCTGGCAGCTTCCAGAGACATGTCACTGTTGGCCATGTCATCCGGAGCTATGTGCCTCTGTTTGATACCTGTTCTGCTGGTTATCCACTCATCAGTAGTTTCAACCATCTTTTCAAGGTCGGCATTGGTAAGTATCTGCTCCGGAGCAAAATGACCGGTTCCTTTAATGTAGGCTATTCTATCTTTCAACGGTTTCTTCCTCCTCCTCGAGTAGTTCGGTCATTTTGGCCTCAATGGCCTCAACCGCACCACTGCGTCTGAAATCTGTTGCGGCGGCTATAGCATTCCTTATTGCCAGAGCGGATGAACTACCGTGAGCCACAATGGAGACACCCTTCAATCCCAGCAGAGGAGCACCGCCGTATTCTGCTGCATCAAACTGCTTCCAGAGTTTGTTAAATGATGGCCTCATAAACAAATAGCCCAACCTTGATGTCCACTGCTTCTTCATCTCGAGATACAGGGTACCACCAACCATGGATGCAATTGATTCAATGAATTTCACGAGAACATTACCTGTGTATCCGTCGCATACCACAACATCAGCATCACCCATCAGGATGCCGTCCCCTTCAATATTTCCACCGAAGTTCAGCGGGGACTTTTCAAGCATCCTGTATACTTCTTTTATGTCCGGCGTACCCTTGGATGGTTCGCTTCCTACATTAAGGAGCCTTACCTTGGGATTCTCATTCTTGAAAACCAGACGGGAATAAATACTGCCCATGAAAGCAAACTTGTAAAGAAGCTGAGGTCTGCAACCCACATTCGCCCCAACATCCACCAGAATGGACGGATTGCCCAGGGTGGGAATGCTGCTGGCCAGGGCAGGTCTCGGGATACCCTTTATTCTTCCAAGGGCAAACATGCTGCTTGCCATCATTGCGCCGGTATTACCAGAACTCACCATTGCGTTAGCAATACCCTTCCTCTGCAGGCCGGCCATGACCGCCATGGAACTGTCGGGTTTTTCCTTAAGAGCTTCAGCTGGATGATCATCCATTGTGATTACCTGAGATGCATGCTGGATTTCAATGGGAAGTTTCTGTCCCCCTGCTTTTGAAAGCAATCGGGCTACTGTATCCCTGTGGCCTACCAGAATGACTCTGACATTCTTTTTCATCCGGGAAGGGCTCTCCCTGAAAAATCTCACGGCCCCGTTGACAACAACACCGGGACCGTGATCTCCACCCATGGCGTCAAGCGCCACAACTACGGATTTGCTCAACTTAAATTCCTGTCAGAAGGATTAATCTTCAACAGGTTCTGTAACCTGACGACCGTTGTAAAATCCGCAATGTTTGCATGCTCTGTGGGGAAGCCTTGGCTCACCGCACTGAGGACAGGTGCTTATTGATCTGGGAGCAATCTTCCAGTTACCGCGACCTTTGTCGCGCCTGGTTGATGAGTGCCTTCTTTTAGGGACTGGCATTCGATTCTCACTTTCATTCAGACACAGAGGTCAGACCTCTGTATCGTGTTCACATTTTTCTTTGTTCCTGTTTATTCCGCAGACAGGGCAAAAGCCCCTGCACTGCGGCGAGCAAAGCGATACAGACGGAATAGAAAGAATGATCGCTTCACGAACGGGGTCTAATATACTAACAGTGCCGTCGTTGTGCGAGACCGGCTCCACCTCCGGGTCAGTAAGCATATCGGGATCCCATGAATAGATCCGCTGAATACGTTCTGTAACTGAAACAATCACAGGTTCAAGACATCTTGCGCATTCTACAACAAACTCTCCGTCAAGATTTCCTCCTATTACGATCTCATTCTCTGTTCTTGTCACCTCAAGAGACAGAAGTCCATCTTCAGAATAAGGTTTAACTTCCGGGATATCCCAGTTCACATCCATCATGGCAATTGTGAAAGTTTCTCTTGACAGTCCTCGTTGAATAGAGTTGATGGGCAGGGAAAGTGTTTCCGGTATCAGTTTCATGTCAGCCCTTCCGGAACTCGGAGGCCATAGCCTCCTCAATTCGGTGATTCTCTTCCAGAGTGGAAGACTGAACATACACCCTGGCGAGAGGTTCTGTTCCACTGAGACGCACAAGTACCCAGGTATCCTCTCCAAGATGAAGCTGGACACCATCGGTGCGGTCCACTGCTGTTACTCTGAATCCTGCAGCCTCTTTCATGTCCTTCCGGAACATATTGGCAACAATGAAGTTTTTCATGTCAGCTGTAAGAGGAAGGTCCAGTCTGGTGTTGTACAACCTGCCGTGCCGGCTCCACATGTTCTTCAGAAGTTCTCCCAGCCCTTTCCTGTAATTACAGGTCATTTCGGCTGCAAGAAGGCAGGCGAGAACTCCGTCCTTCTCCGGAACATGTGTTCCCAGAGAAAGCCCTCCGCTCTCCTCTCCTGCCAGAAGAACTCCTCCTGCAATGATCTCGGCACCGAGATATTTGAATCCCACAGGTGTCACTTTCAGCTCAAAACCCCTGTCCCGGGCTACTCTGTCCATTATGCTGCCTGTAGTAATGGATCTGACAATTCTGCCTGTCTTCCCGGAATCTGCAAGATACTCCACAAGAAGAGCCATGAAATCATGAGGCGTGATGTAAACACCTGCCTCGTCAACTATCCCGAATCGGTCTGCATCACCGTCTGTGGCTACTCCCACCGAGGCACCGCTGCGTCTGACATTTTCAGAGAGGTCCAGAAGACCCTTTTCATTCGGTTCAGGATGGTTTCTTCCTGCGAAGAGAGGGTCCCTCTTCCCGTTGAGTATCCTTACAGAACAACCCAGATCAATGAGTTTTCTGTCAAGAACACCGCTGCCTGCTCCACTGAACGCATCATAAACAACTCTTGGCGAGTCGGCCTTACGGAATGTTTCACAACTGATGAAACTGTCAATATCTTTGAGATAGGGTGATATGAAATCGTATACTTCAACAGAACCATTGTCCCTGCTTTGAGGCAGGGCTGCTTCCGCGACAAGGACTTCTATTCTTGACGTGTCCTCACCGGATGCAGGACCACCATGCCAGGGGCTGAATTTGATTCCGTTGTAGAGAGGGGGATTGTGACTGGCAGTGAAGTTGATCACACCACCCAGTTTCATCTTTCTGCACCCATGAGAAAGAACAGGAGTTGGTGTAGGGCGGTCTGCAAGAAAGGCACGGAATCCGTATCCCGCCATTCTTTCTGCTGCAGCTTCTGCCAGTTCAGGAGAGAGGAATCTGCAGTCACCTCCAACTGCCACTGAATCATGGCCGGTCTCAAGAAGTCTCACCGATATGGCATCAACCACGGACATAGCCTTTTCCCAGGTGAATTCCCTTGATATCACTCCCCGCCATCCGGAGGTACCGAACTTTATGCTCATTACTGCTCTACTCCCGATAAGAACTCCACTGCTCTCACGATAACTTCATCGTGAGGTGCGGTAACTTCATAGTAGCGATTCATGGGCCACTCCCTCAGGGATATCTCTCTGAGAAGAGCTCTTTCCATGTATTCGTAACTTTCAGCGAAAACTTCCTCTGTGTACTGGATATCCTGAGAAGACAGATACTCCCTGAACTCCTGAAATACTTCGTCATCCGGCCAGAAATCCAACGGAATATCATTCTCAAGGGTGTAGGCCACTGCAAAAGTAAAGAAATGCCCGTCCATCTCAAGTTCAGCAACAAGACTGACACCGAAAGAGTCCGGTTCAACCACAATATCCGGAATGATCCCCCAGGTTTCTTCAGCATCTGAATCAAGGAAATCATCTCGGAGTGTCCGGTCAATACTGTTACCGTTGGGAGTGTAGTATCTGGCGGTTGTGAGTTTCACACCGTAATGCCCAAGACCGGGATACTCGCCCAGATCTGAAAGAGACTGAACAGATCCCTTGCCGAATGTGCGAGTTCCTATCAAAGTGGCAACTCCCTGGTCCTGAAGGGCTCCTGCAAGGATCTCCGAAGAGCTTGCGCTGCCGCCGTCAACCAGAAGAACCAGGTCTCCGCTGTAGAGCACTCCTCTTCTGGTTCTGTAAACCTGCTCCCCGACAGCCTGACCTCTGGTGGTCACAACAACTGCTCCCGCTGGAAGAAAAATGTCTGCCACATCTATGGAAGGAAGCATCAGACCGCCTGAGTTTCCCCGGAGGTCAAGGATCATCTTTTCCGCTCCCTGGTCTGCCAGCTCGTTCACCGCATCGAGAACCTCGTTGGCAGAATCCTCACTGAACCTGGAAAGTCTCACATAACCGATCCCCGGCTGGACGAGGAAATGAGCAGAAACAGAAGGGAAATCAATAACATCTCTCTCGATGGGAAAGAGAATGGGATCATCCATGCCTGGACGCTGAACCTTCAATTCCACCACAGTGCCTCCGGGACCTCTGATGTGAGTTACGGCTTCTGTGGTAGTGAGACCTTCTGTTGACATACCGTCTATCTCAACGATACGGTCTCCGGCCTTCATCCCAGCCCGATAGGCAGGAGTACCCTCAATGGGAGATATCACTGTGAGCCAGTTGTCTCTTTGCCCGAGAGTTATTCCAACACCTTCGAAAGAACCCTCCAGTTGAATCTGCAGATTATCCAGTTCTTCAGGTGTGAGAAGCACACTGTTCGGGTCAAGAGACTGAAGCATACCCTGAAGAGCCTCTTCAATCAGATCTCTGCTCTGCAGTGTATCCACATAAGACGACCGGGTAAGTCCGTATACATCAAAGAACAGTTCCAGAGAGGATGCTCTGGCTGCAGAAGTTTCTTCTGTCTGTGCAGAAGCTTCCGGAGGAAGAGCAAGCACCAGGGCTGCGGTGATCAGAAGGGTGCCTGTAACAGCTGCCACCCATCCGGGTACAAGATTTTTCATATAGTGAACACCTTTCTTTCCGCGCCCAATTTCAGAACACTGTGAAGTATAACGGAGTCCTGCTCATCAGGATGCATCATTCCGTCAACAACAAGAAATCTCTCCGGCTCTGCCTCTGCAATGGCAAGATATCCGTTTCTTACTCTCCTGTGAAACTCAATCTTCTCAAGCTCTATTCTGTCCAGTTTTCTCCCGGAAAGATTCATTCTTCTGAATCCTTCTTCAGGGTCAAGATCCATGAGAATCGTGAGATCAGGGACCAGGCCGCCTGTGGCCAGCTTGCCTGCGCTTTGTACTGACTTAAGGGGCAGCCCTCTGCCATAGCCCTGGTAAGCCAGAGTTGCATCGCTGAACCTGTCACTTACAACCACTGCACCTCTCTGAAGGGCCGGTCGCACTATTCGATCCACATTCGCTGCCCTCCCGGCGTAGTAAAGCATTAACTCGGTGAGAGGAGGTACATCCAGCTCAGGGTCCAGAAGCAGCAATCTGATTCTCTCTGCAATATCAGGCCCTCCGGGCTCCCGTGTGAATACTATTTCTTCACATCCGGTTCTCCGAAGGGCCTTAAGGAGAATTGCGTATCTGGAGGATTTGCCCGAACCCTCCACGCCCTCAAAGGTAATGAAAAGTCCGGGCAAAATGTCTCCTATTTCTTCTCCGCCTTTTTCTCAGCGGCTTTTTTGTTTCCGTAAGTAGCAATGTATTCCTCTGTCAGCTTGTGACACACATCGTCATAGTACTGAACCGGAGGAGATTTGAAGAAGTAGCTTGCAGGTGCTTCAATTGCTCCTGAGAGACCGTTGTCCAGCGCAAGCTTGGCACAGCGGACAGCATCAATGATAACGCCTGCACTGTTAGGGCTGTCCCATACTTCAAGCTTAGCTTCGATGTTCAGAGGAACATCACCGAAGCTTGTACCTTCCATACGGATGTAGCACCATTTTCTGTCATCAAGCCACTCGATGTAGTCACTGGGACCGATGTGAACGTTCCTGGGCATTATGCCACCTGGAATCTGGCTTGTAACAGCATTGGTCTTGCTTATCTTCTTCGACTCGAGTCTCTCCCGTTCAAGCATGTTCAGGAAATCAGTGTTTCCGCCCACATTGAGCTGGTAGGTACGGTCAAGTCTGACACCGCGATCTTCGAAAAGTCTTGTTATGACCCTGTGAAGAATGGTTGCCCCGACCTGACTCTTGATGTCGTCGCCCATAACAGGAAGATTCTTGTCGCGGAAACGCTTCTGCCAGTAGGGTTCTCTTGCTATGAACACCGGAATGGCATTAACAAAGGCGCATCCTGCGTCCAGAATCTGCTCGACATACCACTTTGTTGCTTCTTCACTTCCCACAGGAAGGTAACTGACCACTACATCGGTCTTTGTTTCCTTTAGAATTCCAACGATATCAGCTGTTGGACCAGGTGACTTTTCGATAACGGGCTTCAAATACTTTCCAAGACCGTCATGGGTCATTCCCCTGTTAACAGTGATACCGATTTTGGGAACATCACAGAGCTTAATTGTACAATTGGGATCAGCAAAGATGGCCTCGCTGAGGTCTTTCCCCACTTTTGTTACATTGATGTCGAATGCGGCACTGAACTCCACGTCCTTCACATGATAACCACCAAGGTTAACATGCATGAGGCCTGGAACCTTTTCATCATCCTTTGCATTTTTGTAGTACTCCACCCCCTGGACGAGACTGCTTGCGCAGTTGCCCACTCCGATGATGGCAACTCTCACTTTTTTAGACATTCACTATCCTCCCTGACGGGTAATGTGTGGATAGAAGGAATACCTCTAGTCCAGAGGAACTCCCCTTCCATCCTGTACAACTTTCATCAACCTCTGCAAAGCGGTAAGCCAGGAGCCAACAGCAATCAACGCGCAACTCCAGACAATAGTCTGTGAACCCCATGGAAGCAGAGAAGCGAAAACAATACCGGTAATAACCAGTACAAGTCTCTCTGTTCTTGTGAACACACCCACTTTGCACTCAATACCAAGACCCTCTGCACGGGCTCTCACATAACTCACCATAAGAGATCCACCCATTGCAGCAGGTATTATAAACAACAAGCTATCATGTTCACTTCCAGCCTTTCCGGCAAGCACCGCTGTAAATATCACAATCTCACCCACCCGGTCGAGTATTGAATCCAGCGCTGCACCTCCTTTGGAAGAAGAGCCTGTCATTCTCGCTATACTGCCGTCCACTGCATCCAGCAGACTTCCTGCCACCAGAATAAGACCACCGGCAAGAAATGATCCGCTGTAAACAAGCCAGGAGGCAAATACCGTTACCAGCAAGCCGGTAACAGTGGCGGCTGCGGGGGTTACCCCCAGTTTCACCAGAAAAACCACAATAGGCCTTAGAATGCCCTTGCAGGTCTGTCTGGTTCTTTCAAGATTCATTTTGAAGCTCCTTCAACAAGCAGTGTTACTTCTCCTCTTGGACAGGACTCGGAATATCGTGAACACATAGTGGAAATAGTACCCCGAAGAACCTCTTCGTGAACTTTTGTGAGTTCCCTGGCAATTGCACATCGTCTGTCACCGAAAACACAAAGCATTTCCCCCAGTATCTTCTGAAGATGGTGAGGACCAACATAATAGGCAAGTGTCCCAGGATACGCAAGCATCTGTTCCAGCCTTTTCTGCCTCTTCCCTTTTTTCAGAGGGAGGAATCCCTCAAAGGCAAACCTGTCTGTGGGCAGGCCGGAGAGAACAAGCCCCATTATCACCGCTGAAGGTCCGGGAATCATGGAAACTTCTGCTCCGATACTGTGAGCAAGGATAACTGCTCTGTAGGCAGGATCGGAAATTCCGGGTGTTCCTGCATCACTGGCCATGGCAACAGTTGAACCGTTTTTCAGAAACTCCTCTATCTGCGGAAGCCTGCCCTTTGAATTATGGTCATGATAACTGTAGAGACGCCTCTTCTCTTCCACAAATCTGGCAGTTCGCCTTGTGTCCTCAGCCATGACCACATCTGCTTCCTTCAGTGTCTGAGCGGCCCTGGGAGACATGTCGTCCAGGTTTCCGATAGGCGTGGCTACCAGAACAAGTTTTCCAGAAACCTTCACCTGCCTTCCAATCGGTTCCGCAGATCGTTGATTCTGTCAATCCTGGCGCTTGTGGCCCCGGGGTCTGACTTAAGGGTGATCTGCATGGTTTCACCTTCACTGGCCCCTGCAGGAAGAAATGTCTGAGGCAGATGCCACTGAAATCCTCCTGGAGCGAGAATCACCGCTATCCCCTCCTCTATCCGGTCCAG
The DNA here is from genome assembly GCA_964386635.1 of uncultured bacterium. Classification (GTDB taxonomy): domain Bacteria; phylum Fermentibacterota; class Fermentibacteria; order Fermentibacterales; family JCC-6; genus Sabulitectum. The sequence goes on from CAYLRO010000015.1 coordinate 29,359, forward strand.
GTCAACATTGAACTTGCTCATGCCCATAAAATCCTCCTGCTTTCAGGTACTATTCACCAGGTTCCTGGCCGTGCCAGACACCGCCTCCGATGATTGACTGCGCAAGGTTCTTCATATGATCGCATGCCCTTTCGCAGTAGTCAATGAAATCCAGTACTGCAAGTCCCGCCAGGTTTGCAATACCGTATGTTGCAAGGGAATTGCTGTAGTTGTCTCTGGCTTCCTTTTCAACTTGATTCATCCTGCCCTCCAGCACCAGTATTTTCTGAGCTGCTTTCAGGTCGTGTGTATCCAGCGCTGTAACCATCTCATCAGTCATCTCTTTAAGAATTTCGAAAGCCTGGCCAGCTGCAGATGCCAGAGGTCCTTCTGATTTCAGGATATTCCCGTCTACTCTGTGTCTGGCTTCAACCATATTCACTGCGTGATCGGATATCCTTTCTATGTCATTGATGGAGTGAAGAATCACCGGAAGCCTCAGTGACTGCTCCATGGACAGATTCTCATTAAACAGCTGTGAGGCATAAACGGTAAGGTCTCTCTGCATATCATCAACACTGTCTTCCATTGCAAATATTCTTTTGGCTGAATGCCTGCCGTTGATGAAATGCTCCGCTGCCCTGCAAACACCCTTGCCGGAAACACGGGCCATCTTTGTGATCTCTCTGTCAAGACTGTCCAGTGCCAGAACCGGGGTAACAAGAAGGTTTGCATCAAGATTAACAACAAGCTCGTTTTCTTCCTCTTCACCGGAAGGGATAAGGAACTTGCACAGCCTTGCTATGGCAGGCACTAACGGAATGAACAGCAGACAGTTCACCACATTGAATATGGTGTGCGCGTTGGCCACCTGCCTTATGGGATCACTGGATGTTCTTCGCACAAGATTCATGAAGAATCCATCTTCATTCAATATAAGAAGAGCGAAGTAAAAAGCTCCGATCAACTTGATGAGAGTGTGGGCCATTGCCGCCTGCTTGGCGGTGCGATTACAGCCCAGAGCAGCCAGTTGAGCGGTAATTGTTGTTCCAATGTTATCACCGAGAACCAGGAAGAATGCCCCCTGAAGTCCTATGAGTCCCGATCCTGCCAGTGTCATGGTGAGCCCTACTGTGGCACTGGAACTCTGAACAAACACCGTCACCAGAGTTCCCGCGAAAATGCCGAGGATGGGGTTTGTGCTGAACTTTGTGAAAAACTCCCGCACCGGCGCACTCCCCTGAAGGGGTTTCATTACACCGCTCATTGTTGTCATGCCCAGGAAAAGCAGACCGAGCCCCATGAGAACCTTGCCCCACATCTGCCTTTTGCTGTTCTTTGAAATAGATGCTATGGCAAACCCGATGGTGATCATTGGAAATGCAAATTTAGTTACTTTGAAGGCAATAAGCTGACCTGTAATAGTCGTTCCTATGTTTGCTCCAAGAATAACACCCACCGCCTGCTGGAGGCTCATCAGAGCGCTGTTCACGAAACTTACGGTAATAACTGTAGTTGCACTGGAACTCTGGATCAGTGCTGTGACCAGAGCACCTGCTGCAACACCCATAAGACGATTTGATGTAAGAGTGCGAAGAATGGATTTCATACGGTTGCCGGCTACCTGCTGGAGGTTTGCAGACATCATCTGCATTCCAAGAAGGAACACCGCCAGTCCTCCGAAAACCTGAAAAACAATTGCTCTGATGTCCAGAGAGACTATGTCAAAGCTTGATGTGAACTGAGCTCCGTCATCGTTATAAACGGATGCTGTTATATCAACTTCACCCATTTTTCCAAGATCAACATAAACCCTGGCAATACCATTCTCATCCGTCTGAACAACAAGCCCTTCTGAACATTCCTCATTGATGGTGTAGTAACCCTCAGCAGGCATGAGAGCGGCGTCTCCTGCTGAAACGGTGAAATGTACAGAATAGCCCTGAAGAGGAATGCCGTATGCTGAAGAAGTAAGCTCTACACCGATGGACTGGCCCATCGGTTTATCAGAACTGCCGTAGTCGGAATATGGCAGGGTATTAAGGCTGAACTCTCCCTGAGCAAGAACAGAAGAAGAAAACAGTGCAAGAGTCAGGATAACAAATTTCAACGGCTTACTTCCAGTCTAGTAAAAACAGTCAGTCTGAAGGGAAAACTATTCTCCAGGTTCCTCACCGTGCCAAATGCCCCCTCCGATAATGGACTGGGCAATGTTTTTAATATGATCACCGGCTCTTTCGCAGTATTCAATGAAGTCGAGAATCGCCAGACCGGTCAGGTTGGAAAGTCCGTAAGTGGCAAGAGAGTTGCCGTAGTTGTTTCTTGCCTCTTCCTCAATCTGGTTCAATCTGCCTTCAAGGACCAGGACCTTCTGTGCAGCCTTCATGCTCCTTGTTTCCAATGCTTCCTCGATCTGCTCAACCATTTTCACCATTACTTCAAAAGCCTGACCTGCAGCGTTTGTAAGAGGACCTTCATCTTCAAGCAGATTACCCTGAACCCGCTTTCTGGCCTCAACCATGTTAACAGCATGATCTGATACCCTCTCGATATCATTGATGGAATGAAGTATTACAGGAAGCATGAGAGCCTGATCATCGGAAAGGTTGTTTTTGAAAAGCTTTGAGGCATAAACAGTCATGTCTCTCTGCATGTCATCAACACTGTCTTCCATCTCCATGATTCTCTCCGGATTGTGCTTCCCGAACAGGAAATACTCGGCACCCCAGATCAGTCCTTTTCCTGAGAATTTTGCCATCTTGGCCATCTCACGGTGAAGCGTATCTATTGCAAGAGTGGGAGAATCCAGCAGGTTGCTGTCCAGAATAAGTTCCGGGTGTCTGCTGTCTACTTCTTCTTTACTCACAGGAAGAATAAACTGGCACAGCCTTGTGAGAACCGGTACCAGAGGAATGAACACTGCGCAGTTGACCAGGTTGAAAATCGTATGGGCATTGGCTACCTGCCTCATTGAATCAGCAGATGTTTTCCTGACAAGATTGAGAAAAAAACCGTTTCTGTCTATTGCCAGCAGAGCGAAATACACCGCCCCTATCAGATTGAACAGAGTATGTGCCATTGCTGCCTGTCTGGCTGTCCGGCTGCTTCCAATTGCGGCAAGCTGAGCTGTTATGGTTGTTCCGATGTTGTCTCCCAGAACAAGGAAGAGCGCACCCTGAAGGCTTATCAGCCCGGAACCTGCAAGGGTCATTGTAAGACCCACAGTTGCACTTGAACTCTGAACAATCACCGTGACCAGGGTTCCGGCAATAATGGCAAGAATTGGATTGGTGCTGAAGCTTGTAAAAAACTCTCTAACAGGAGCACTGCCCCGAAGAGGCTTCATCACACCGCTCATTGTGGTCATACCCAGGAAAAGAAGGCCCAGCCCCATAAGGGCTTTTCCCCACATCTGTCTTTTGCTGTTCTTCGAGAATGTTGCAAGGGTGAAACCAAGTGCTATCATGGGAAAAGCAAATTTTGTTACTTTGAATGCAATGAGCTGACCGGTAATGGTTGTACCTATGTTGGCACCCAGAACAACCCCCACGGCCTGCTGGAGACTCATGAGAGAACTGTTAACAAAACCTACAGTTATCACTGTGGTTGCGCTTGAGCTCTGCACAAGAGCTGTTACCAGCGCACCGGCTGCAACACCCATGAATCTGTTTGATGTCAGTGCCCTGAGAATGGATTTCATCCTGTTGCCGGCTGCCTGCTGAAGACCGTTCGACATGAGCTGCATACCAAGAAGGAACAGTGCAAGACCACCGATTATCTGAAAAACAATTGCCCTGAGATCCAGAGACACCACACCGAAAGAAACAGCAGAAGGAACACCAGCGCTGTCGGTAACAGTGGCAGTAATATCTATCTCGCCCATGCTGCCCAGTTCAACATCCACCCTGGCAGTACCATCTTGATCAGTGTGAACAAGAAGCCCTTCAGCGGATTCCTCGTCCAGGGTTGTAAATCCTTCAGCTTGATTAAGAAGTGCCTCCCCGTGAACAACGGTAAAATGAACCGGACAATCAGGAACAGGATTGCCTGATTCTGAAGATGTTACCTGTACGGAAATGCCTCCATCAAGGAAGCTATCGGAATTTCCGTGATCGGTGTAATCAAGAGCCTCAAGAGAGAATTCACTGTCGGCAAGAGAAACCACAGAAAGCAGGAACAGTGCGAAAAGGCCTATTTTCAACAGCACACCTCTATGTTAACGGTTTCCGGAATAAATTTTTCGAATGGAAATCTCGGTTCCGGGAATATACAAAAACAAGCTTTCAGGAGCAGCCACTGTATCAGAGCAGCGGGAATTGTTATTTTACTACCATGAAACACCTGAAAGTTCTCCTGGAAGCCATGCGCTTGAAAGCCTGGACTAAAAATTTCTTTGTCTTTGCCGCATTGCTTTTCGGCAGAGTGTGGTCTGCTGCTGCCCTTGAAAGAACACTGCTGGCAGCAGTGGGATTCGGGCTTGTCTCCTCTGCCATCTACCTTTTGAACGATGTAATGGACAGAGACAAAGACAGACTTCATCCAGTTAAGAAATACAGACCCATAGCAAACGGAAAACTGTCTGTAAAATCAGCACTTACTGCCGCGGCAGTTCTCTCTGCTGGAACTCTGGCTGTAACCTGGGTTCTTTCTCCCTGGCTGGCATTAGTTTACACAGTTTACCTCGTGAAGCAGACAGGGTATTCGCTGAAACTGAAAAACGTGGCTATTCTGGATTGCATCCTGATAGCTCTGGGCTTTGTTCTCCGGGCATTGGCAGGAGTAGCGGTTCTCTTCGATTCCGGCGAGCTGATCGAGCTTTCTCCCTGGCTTGTGATCTGCACTTTCTTCCTTGCACTGCTCCTGGCTTTCGCCAAGAGAAGACATGAACTCTCAATTCTCGGAGATGAAGCGCGTGAACATCGGGCCAATCTGAAGGATTACTCCATTCCCCTGCTGGATCAGATGATTGCCATAACAGCAGGAACCAGTATTCTGGGCTATTCCATATATACAGTAAGCGACAGAACCGCTCATGTGGTATCACCACACTTGTGGATAACGATTCCATTCGTGGCTTATGGAGTATTCAGGTACCTTTTTCTCGTATACAATGAAGGCCTGGGGGGCAGCCCTGACAAAATACTTCTGAAGGACGCCCCTATGAAGATTAATCTTCTTCTGTGGGTACTTACTGTTGCAGCAATCCTTTTCAGGGATTCAGCCTTTGTATGAGTTCCATAAGTATTTCCGCCCCGGCAAAACTCAACCTTGGCCTGTTCATTACAGGTGTAAGACCTGACGGATTTCACTCCCTGGAGAGCATATTCTCAACGGTAACTCTTGAAGACAGAGTCTCTGTTTCATTTGATCCCGGAAACCATGGTATCCATCTTAAATGCACTGGAATTCCATCTCCGGAAGATTCTTCCAACATTGCCTGGAAAGCTGCAGATCTGTTTGCTGAAAAGACAGGTATCCGAGGCGCCATCTCCATCAATCTTCATAAAAACATACCCTCACCCGGTGGACTTGGAGGTGGAAGCAGCGATGCGGCTGCTGTAATAAGAGCCCTCTGCAGACTCACAGAACACAGGTCGGGTTTCTCCGGAGAGGAGCTTGGAAGCGATGTCCCCTTTTTCAGCAGCGGACTCCCCGCCGCTGTTGTAACAGGCAGGGGAGATAAAATAAAGCCTTGTACTGTACCGGCCTACCACGCAGTCCTGGTTAACTCAGGAGAGAATATTCCCACTCCGGTTGCCTACAGGTTGTGGGATGAACATGCTCAGCACTTGACATCAACATGCGGTATAAACAATTATACCGCCCTGAATTGTGGAGTTTGGCATGAGGGTAAGCCTTTCCCTGTCAGACTTGACAACCACTTCCTGTCAGCGCTCACCAGGCGGTTTCCTGGCGTGAGGCACACAGCGGATGAACTTTCAGCACTCAGTAAAAACTGGGGGCTCAGCGGTTCAGGCCCGGTGTTCTTCACACTTTTCCGCACTGAGAACGAGGCCATTGAAGTGGAGGAAGCACTCAAAGGGAAATACCCGTGGGTATTCCGCTGTCGGTCAAGACATATTGGGGCGTCGTCAAATGGTTAAGACACAGGGTTTTGGTCCCTGCATTGGGGGTTCGAATCCTCCCGCCCCAGCCAGCTTTCCCGGATAAAGATTGAAAGGATATAGTAATGCCTATCCAGTTAAAGATCCAGAAAAGAGAAAAGCTGGGTTCGAGAGAATCCAGGCGTCTTCGCAGAAGCGGTTTCGTTCCAGGTGTTATCTACGGCAGTAAGGAAGCTGAAGTTTCCATCAAGGTAGAAACACATATGTTCATGTCCACCATCGGATTTGCCAAGTCACTGGGTATCGTTGAGCTGGAAATGAACGGCAAGACACTCAAGAGTATCATCAAGGAGATTCAGTGGGATACGCTGTATGACAAACCTCTCCATCTTGATTTTCAGATAGTGTCCGACAACCAGCTTGTAGCAGTTCCTGTACCTGTGCGTCTCAGTGGTACACCTCTTGGTGTCAGTATCGATGGCGGTATTCTTGACCACGCAATGTACGAGGTTGAAGTAACTGTTAAAGCTGCAAACATTCCATCTGAGCTTATTTTTGATGTTTCAGAAATGCGACTTCACGACCGTCTTCACCTCTCAGAGGTTACTCTTCCTGAGGGCATGTCCGTTGACCTGGCAGGAGACCCTGTTATCGCCAGCGTTATCGCACCCAAGATTCTCAAGGTTGCGGAAGAAGAAGTTGAAGAAGGCGAAGAGGGCGAAGAGGGAGCTGAAGGCGAAGCCGGAGCTGCCGCTGCCCCTGCTGAAGAGGGAGCAAAGTAATAGAAAATGGGCACTTCAGAACCTGCTGTCGGCATAATTCTCTGCCTCGGTAATCCCGGTCTGAAGTACGCTCTTACATGGCATAACGCCGGTTTCTGGGTGGCCGATATACTGGCCCGGGAAACCGGCGTTTCCTTTAAACGGGCAGGAGCCTTCGAAATCACCTACCTTCCCGGCGGAATCAACCTTGTAAAACCGTCCACTTACATGAACGAGAGCGGAAGGGCAGCAGGAGCAATTCTCACAGCCAGACAGCTGGATCCTGAAAACATGCTGGTTGTCTGTGACGATGTTAACCTGCCTGCAGGTACTCTCCGTCTTCGAAAATCCGGATCTGCCGGTGGACAAAACGGTTTGAAGGACATTATGGATGTTCTGGGAACACAGGATTTTCCCAGACTCAGGATCGGTGTGGGACCGAAACCGGATCGAATGGATCTGGCAAAGTACGTACTGTCAAAAGTGCCGAAATCCTCCCGGGAAATGGTATCTCTTTCCGCACACAGAGCAGCAGACTGTGCCATGGAAGTTGTGAAAAACGGCATTCAGGCAGCTCAGTCTGTCTACAACGGCTCCTGTGACTGAGAAGGCCGCCCTCCCGGACAGCCTTCTTTCTTCAAACCATTACCTGAAATCACATTGCAGCTGAAAGAATACCGGCAAAGGCAAAGCCGGTGGCTACTGCATCTCTTCCGTTCATGATCATCTCACCGCGAATGGCTCCGTTATCGGCACCACCGTCCCATCGAATGATAACATCTGAACCGATCTCAGGCACTTCCATTCCAGCAGGGCTGAATGCCATAACCAGAGTAAGGTAGCCTGCCAGGCTCATTTCTCCGGCATTATCACCTGTTCCGGTAACTTCAGCAGGCTCATATTCACCGGAAATGACGCTGAGCAGCTTTTCAGGGGCTGTTCCAGTTTCAAGAAGCAGGGCGCCGTCATGCACTGTCAGCCAGTATTCGAATAACATGGAAGAGGTGGAATCAACTGAGATGCTCATGGACATGCTGTAGAAGTCAGTACCGTCTATCTGTACAACACCGTTGTCAATGCAGGAGAATGCCTCAGCCATCTCAGGACTCTCTGAAAGAATCGGTGTTAAAGCATTCAGGTATTCATTGTACATCAGTGCAATCTGCTCGATTGTAATGTCTTCTGAAAGCTCATAAGCTGCAACCAGATGCATCGCCTGATCATCGTAAACAGAAATTGCTGAATTTGAAGATATGGAAGACCAGAACTGAATTGTTTCCTCCGGCATACTCTCTGTAAATGCTTCCGTTAAAGCGGAAGTTACAGAATAGAGAAGCTCTTCATCCATTCTGAATCGAACTGTTGCAACATTCCCTGCCGGAACAAGTTCAAGCATATCTCTTCCGGATGAAGGAGCTGCAAACATTGCTGCAAGATCAGATCCTTCCAGGAACGTTATGTTTTTTCTTACAGCAAAATCTTCAGGTCCAACGGTAAGAGTTATTTCAACCAGGTCAGCCTGAGTGAGGAATATCTCTATTCCATCCATATAGATATCCATCATTGCCGGGACGAATGAAGGCATGTCCGGGTCTTCGGCAAAGCCCTGCATCATAATCATTCTTGCCATAGGCATCTGACCTGCAGCCATTGGGCCTATCATTGCCATATTGAACTTCATGTAAAGACTTGCAGGGTCAACGGTAAGAGCAGCATCCCCTGAGAGCTCCGATACAACAGTTTCAAGTTTCCCGGCAGAAAGAGTCATCACTGCCACGCCGGCAGAACCTGTGATAAACATGTTTCCGTTCTCTGTATCAATGGAATAAACCGGCTGACCGTTCATGGGTTCTTCATCGGCGAACTCAGCTCCCATTTCCTCCATTAAAGAAAGGAAGAGTGGAAGATCAGGGGCAGACGCGGCAATCACCATGCTCTGGGGCATTGCGCTCTCCATGAAAAACACGATTTGACCAGAGGGATCGAATCCGTATCTGGCAGCCATAGAATCAAGTGATGCGATGTCAAGCTGTTCACAGATAAGATTTTCCAGCATGGCAGCACCAAGGATCGGAGCTCCGTCCTCGATGTACCCGTCAATATTCCTGATAATCGACGCAGGGTCATTAAGAACAAATGACATCATGGCATCTTCAGGAACCAGTGAGAGCGGATTCGCCTGTTCAGCTTCGCCCTCACCGCACCCGCTCAGCAGGAAAGCAGCCAGCAGAACCTGTATCATTAACTTTTTCATAACAACTCCCTTCCAAATCAGTTAAAGCTATACCTGCCATAGTGTAATACAATATCCAAGTCATTGTCAAAAAACCGGGCTTTACCACTATGATACAATTCAGTTAGAATTGAAGATATGAACAATCCTGATTTATTCAGCACCCTGGAAACAGGAAGCACAAGGATTCTTTTCCTTGACACTGAAACCACCGGTCCGGACCCTGCAACAGCAGAGGTCTGCGAGGTTGCTTTCATCCTTGCGGAGTATTCGGGATTCACCTGCACCGGAGAGAAAAAAGTCTTTGAATCACTGGTAAAACCATCTGTACCAATTCCTCCTGAGGCTTCAGCGGTAAACGGCATAAGTAACAGGATGGTGGAGAATGCACCATCCGCTTCCGAGGTATACAGCCAGATCAGGCAGCTGGCAGAAAATGCAGACTATATATCAGCACACAATCTTCCCTATGACCAGACCATTCTGAACAGGCAGTACCCTGATATTTTCAGCAGGTTCGACAGAATCAGCGGTATCGACACTCTCAGGCTCTCAAGACATGTTTTCCAGGAAATACCCTCCCACGCACTTCAGGCTCTGAGATACCGTTATGAACTGGATGAGGGGCTCCAGGGAAATGCTCACAGAGCACTCTTCGACACGGAACTGGTCCAGGTTCTTCTGCATCATTTACTTAAACATGATTGCATGAGAAACATGAACGGAAACTGGAAAGAGCTGGTTGAATTCATCAGCTCACCTCTCGAGGTTAAAATTTTCACCTTCGGCAAATATCGGGGAAATCTTGTTGAAGACACAGTAGCAGGGGATCCTGACTACATCAGATGGCTTCTCCGTCAGAAATGGCTTTCTGAAGAGCACCCGGATCTTTACCATACAATACTCTGCAAGACAGGAGCGGAGAAATGAGTTCCAGCTGGCTTGTAAGAGGCGGCAACAGGCTTCAAGGCATACTTGAACCGTCAGGCAGCAAGAACGCTGCTCTGCCTGTTCTTGCCGCGTGCCTTCTTACTGATGAAATGGTTACACTGGGAAACTGCCCTGATATAAAAGATGTAAGAGCCATGATGCAGCTTCTCGAAAACCTGGGAGCCCGGGTCACAAGCAGCAGTGACATGTCAGAGGTTCAGGTGCAGGCAGCCACTGTCAATCCTGACAAACTTGATGGAGACCTTTCAAGGGCAATAAGAGCATCAATACTTCTTGCAGGCCCTGTGGTGGCCAGAACGGGTTTCATCGAACTGCCTCCTCCAGGGGGAGATGTTATTGGCAGAAGAAGGCTTGACACTCATTTCCTGGTTCTTGAACTGCTTGGTGCAAGGGTATCATTCAAGGGCAAAATGATCAGAGTGGAAGCACCTCAAGGTCTGCAGGGCACCGACATACACCTGGATGAACCAAGTGTCACTGCCACAGAGAACGCCCTCATGGCAGCTTCTGCAGCCAGAGGCAGAACTGTCATATACAATGCAGCCTGCGAACCCAATGTTCAGGATCTGGCGGAATTGCTTATAAAAATGGGGGCATCCATCCAGGGACACGGCACAAACCGGATTATCATTGAGGGAAGTAACGGTCTGCTCAAGGGAGCTGTTCATACCATCTGCCCTGATCATATCGAGATAGGAAGCTTCATAGGCCTTGCAGCCTGCTGCAGGGGAAAAGTTACCATTCCAGGTGTACCGGAAAACATTATCAGACCCACCATGATCGGCCTGGGAAGGCTGGGTGTTGAGATCTCCCTGAAAAATGGTGATCTTACCATTCCTGCAGACCAGACTCTTGAAGTTCGGCCTGACAGAAGCGGAGCAATCCCGGTGATCTATGATTCTCCATGGCCGGGTTTCTCACCTGATCTCACCAGCACAGCTGTAATTCTTGCCACTCAGGCCCGGGGAACAAGTCTTATTTTCGAAAAAATGTTCGAATCAAGAATGTTCTTCGTGGATAAGCTTGTGGCAATGGGAGCTGCGCTTATTCTCTGCGATCCTCACAGGGTTGTTGTATCAGGGCCTTCAAAGCTATATGGAACAGAAGTGTCCAGCCCGGATATAAGAGCAGGAATGGCACTGCTCACAGCTGCTCTCTGTGCAGAGGGTGAAAGTGTTATACATAATGTTCATCAGATCCAGAGGGGCTACAGGAACATAGTTGAACGCCTGAATGCCCTTGGTGCTCAAATAGAACCAATGGGAGAACAGAAACAGGAATGACAATGAGATACTTTTTCGCTTTTTCACTAATTGTGTTACTTGCACTTGCAGCCTGCGATAACGCTGAAGAGGAAGAGACCTGGGATGACGGCAGTACTCTATGGCTTTCCGGTCTCTATTCCGATACTGCACTATCCTGGTCTCCTTATGGTGATGTTCTTTACTTCTCAACATATGCAGACGGGGCAACACGTCTGTTCGCAGCAGACGGGATCAACAGCCCCTCAGAGAGAACATTCACCGGCCTTGACGAGTTTGTGGGACCTACCGGAGCCTGGAGCGGGGAAAACCTCAGAATAGTATATACTGCCATGAACGCTGACAGCATGCGTGGCCAGATAAAGTCAATCCCCGGTAACGACATCTATCCCACCATACACGTGCACGACAGTCTCCCCAACGCCTTCCCAACTTACAATGCAGCCGGCGACAGCATTCTCTACTGCGGTATGGCCACGGGAAACTGGCAGTTTTACAAGATATCGTACAAGTACACACCTGACTCAGAGGGTTCTCCTGTTCTTCAGACAGGCTTTCCCCAGGGTGATATGCTCAGGCCGTCCTACAGCCCTGACGACGGAACCTGGATACTCTTCCAGCACCGTACCGGCAGTTCGGATGACTGGGATATAATGATCGCGCATCCTGACGGCTCAGACCAGAGAACCCTGGCAGAGAGTTCAGCTGATGACATACACCCTACCTGGGGACCCAGCGAAAACTGGATTGCCTTCAGCTCGGACAGAACAGGCAACTACGAGATATACATTACTGACATTGATGGAGATACCCTTATTCAGGTCACGGATGATCCTGCCCTGGATCAGTATCCCGCATGGAATCCCGATAATGAATGGATAGCCTTCAGCTCGGACCGTGTCTCCGGAGACTGGAACCTGGACATCTTTGCCATTCCCGAACCTGAACTTCCCTGACAGCAGCTGAAACCTGCAGGCAGAACTTGGATACATTCCAGCTCTGATCAGGTAATGTTCCTCTTCCAGTTTATTGAATGGGCCGCCGGAAAACCGGCGGCCCATTCCTGTCTGATGACCGGGGCTCTAGGAACCCGAGATCATCATTTCTATCTGCTGTCCGAGTTCAAGAACGAAGTTGTCGTCAGTGAGCTCGATTCCCATTGCGAATCCTTCACTTCTGCATATTGCGAATGCAAACCTGAACTCTGTGTTCAGATAAGCTACTGCAGCAGCCATACCCTTAAGTTTAAGGCTTGTAAGTGAAGTCCAGTGGCTGAAACTGTACTCAGCTTCATCGGCAAGGCCGAGAAGAGATGCAACTCCTGCCTGGACATCACCGTTGGAACCTCTGGCATGCTGAAGAACTGCATAAGCCGCAACACCGTTATTAGCCATGTCGGTGGAACCGGCAGCAGCATCATAAGTGGTGTAGGTGTATGACATTGTGTTCTCGTACATGCACCATGTACGGAACAAGTCATCACCGCTTTCCTGTCTGATGTATGGGACTTCAATGTAAACAGTACTGCTTGAAGCATTGTTTACAATGGAGTCAACCTCGCACTCAAGAAGAGAGTACTCGTTCGCGATTGAATACAGCACCTGCACTTTGGGATCAGCGATCTCATGTTTGTACTTGAAATTCACCGCACCGTACTGGTCGTACAGCCACTCACCAATCTCGTAGTTGTCCA
>CAYLRO010000015.1:42402-44043 GCA_964386635.1 uncultured bacterium
CACTGGAACTCGGTCCAGTTCAAATCCTGAACTACACTGGTGGAAACAGTCTGAATAGGCCAGGTGCCGTTATCCAGCTGAACTGCCATGTAGTCGTATTGATCACCGAGAACCCAGTACTCCGGAAGCAGAATGCTGCACCAGCCTGCACCAAGGTAGGCATCAGGCTGCGATACATCCATATCGATGGCAGCAAGGAAGCACTCTATAGCGCCTTCGTAGTCTCCTGCATCGAAAGCAGTCCAGCCATTGGCTACTGTACCGTCATAACCGGGAACAGATTCGCCATCCATGGCATTGTCATAACAGCCTGTTACCAGGATAAGGGAGGCTGCGATAACGGATACTATCAGGTTTGTCGCTTTTTTCATTTTCTCCCCCCTTTCTACTGTACTTTAAGCATCTTCTGAGTAAGAACCTGTCCGGCAGCCTCAAGACGACAGAAGTAAACTCCTGCGCCAACGACGTTGCCGTGAACATCAGTTCCGTCCCAGACGAGTGTGTGGTTAGCCGCTGCCATCTCTTCATTTGCAAGAGTGTTAACAAGACGGCCTGTCATATCGAATACATTTACCCTGACGTTACCTTCAACAGGCAGACCGAAACTGATAGCAGTCTGAGCTGAGAAGGGGTTTGGTGATGTAGCACCGAGTATCAGCTGAGCCGGAAGCTCAGGAGCGAATGCCCCAATGCCTTCGCCCAGTGCGTAGATACCACCCTGCTCAACAGCAGCTGAGGTATTGCCGTTCTGTCTCCAGCTGTCCAGCATTTCCCAGCCCTGTTCAGTGTAACGGTAAATGGAAGCGTCATTTGTACCGCTGACAAATGAGATTGTTCCGTTTACATCAGGGATGGTTACAGGACCGGCGATAACACCGGTGAGCTGACCCCGTGCGGCACTGATGGCAGCACTGCTCTGAACTGAAAGACCGAGTGCATCAGTCTCAGCAAGAGTGATCATGGCACCGGAAGGTGCTCCGCCGGAAGGAACGTAAAGAGCGCAGTAGTCAAGTGCAAGACTCAGTTCAGAGTCTGAAAATCCCACAGCAACTGTTCTTACGCTTTCCACTTCATGACCTGTGCTGTCGTATCCAGCGAAGGAGAGCTCGAAGTTTCCGCTGGTCCAGGCTGAGAAGATCCCTGTCCAGATCACGTCAGAGAAGACTGACATCTGGATGTTCGCAGTTGAATCACCCATTGTTGCCTGGAAAATGGGTCCGACCCAGTCGTATCCCTCAGTGGTTTCACTGTCAACATCATACAGAGCGGAATATGTGTTTATGTACTGAGACATAACACTGTTCTGATGAATAGCAGTTTCAACCACAGGGGGAACGCCGTCGTTGGAGATGTAGAGTTTCATTCCACCGGCGCCGCCTGAATTGTTGTTGGTAACGATAAGGTATGCGTTAGTTCCACTGAGAGTGAAGGTGCTGTTGAAGAGATCATCAAACTCAAGTGCTTCAATAGAGGTGAATTCACCTGCTGTGTCATCACACAGAATCAGGTTTCCCTCCCACCTTGAGTTAACAGCGCTGCGGGAACCTCTGCCGTCAGAATACTGACCGTTGAAGTAGGTGGTCCAGTTCTGATCAATTCCCGAGAACTTCACATACTGAGCAGCCCAGATCGGGCCATCAA
>CAYLRO010000015.1:44143-57272 GCA_964386635.1 uncultured bacterium
CATTTTCAGTATCCTGAGCAACTGCCGGAACAAAGTCTGATCCCAGTCTCTGGGCAAAGTACATGAAGAACAGGAAGCCCTGTCCTCTTGAAGCGGCATAGTCCCACTTTCCTGTACCCGAAATTGGAGATATCAGGCTGAGGGCAGCAGCTTTTCGGAATTCATTAAGCATTTCGTAAATGCCGTGGTTTCCTGTACCTTCAACTGATTGGGTATATCCGAAACACTCGTACTGAGCCACCTCTGAAATACCGCGAAGAAGCCACGCCTCCTCCAGGGGATCGTTGGTGCACATTGCCAGATAGGCAAGACCGTTTGCTGTATTCCACATACGCATCTCTTCTAAAGCAGGATAGTAAGCTTCATTGGTAGTAAGAGGATGTATGTTGAGATAGAACACTTCCATAGCCGTACCGTCGATCTCGAAATAAGTCGGATCAACATAGTACATTGTGTTTCTTGCAGCTGTGGTTGTTGTAGACGGCGAGTACTTGGTTGGAATTGCAGCGCATGCAATTACAATCTTGCCGTTTCCATCTATATCAACAGGTGTGCCGCAAAGCGCTGTAACCGTACCCCAGACAGTTGACTCAAATGCAGCAGTTATTGCTGCAAATGAAGTGGGATCAACCATGTTGAGATCAGGGTCAGAACCCCAGACAACTTTCGGTGTCATAGAGGTGTCTGGAGCGCCTTTAATGTCAAGAATGCTGATATCCTGTACCAGCCATACCGCGTGGTCTGTAATGGCACGGCAGGTAAACTGCTGAGCTTCCGCTGGATCTGCGAATACTCTGAGATCCGGGACAAGCACGTCTACCTTTTCACCCACCTCAAAAGCAGAGGCAGTGCCAACACCGAGGAGCGGCATCAGGAGAATAGCGAAGATGGCAAAAAGCCCTACCTTCCCCTTTCCCGAAAATGAGTTCATTTGAACCTCCTCGTAACTAGGTTTCTTTGTTTCTTCATATCTGATTTCTGTACCGGTACTTTTCCGATACTTTGTTACATTTCTATTCCAGCGCATGTCAGAATTCCATGTCATCTTCATCAGAGCCTGTGCCCTGATTCACATTCTGCAGCATGCCCTGCCAGTCTGAATAACTGACCTCACCCTCAATGGTGGAGTATATCTGGAGATAGTCTCCATTACCTATAAGATCAGCAAATACAAATGACTCCTGCTGGTTACCATAGTAGTGCCAGATTTCGTATGGAGCCTCAGTTGTGCTGAAAGGTTCTACTTCAACATCTTCAGGTTCACCGAAAATAATGAATACCCTTCCTCTGTCGGATTCCCAGCCACTTCTGCCGAAAGATGAGTATCTTGCATCAGCTATTCTGCAGCTCTGAGCGAAAACCTCGTGCTCACCAGGACGGGCATTCCAGTAATTGTCGTAGTAGAAAGCCTGGCTGGTGCTGTCCAGTCTGCTGTAGAGTTCACTTTCCTCTCTGTTAAGAAGAATTTTGAACTGATCCTGCAGCCTGACCGGTGCAGCAAGTGTTTCCACCTGTTCAAACAGAACAGTTTCCGCAACTTCAATGAACATGGGTTTGCTCTTCACAGAAACAGTATCAGTATCCCGAGTGTAGACAACAGAGAGACTGTAGAGTCCGGATTCTCTCACAACGGAGAGGTCGAAACTGTCTACAAGCGCAACAATGTCTACTCCTTCAGGTATTGATACTCTCTGAGCAGGCCGTGCAAACACAGGCACGCCTGAAGCATCCAGAAGACGACTGTGACGAAGCATATCTGATCCTCCCTGGAGATAAATCTCCTGGTAGGTATAGAACATGCTCTCGCCGGGAACACCGAATCTGGTGGAAGCTGCAGGGTAAACAATCATGTTTCCCTTAAGAAGTGAGTTCAAAGAACCTTCTGCAGCAGGCATAATGGTTCTGGCCAGTTCAATATCACTGAAGTGGCCTGTCTCACTGACTCTCAGCTCCCGGGTGGCAGTTCCGAGCCTTCCGTTCTCCAGGTCGTTCATGGTTACAGTAAGGGTCCAGTTACCTGGAAGAACAGGAAGCAGGCTGCAGTTAACAGCAGTACCCGCCTCACTCCATGTTACAGGAGTATTCCAGATATCCCAGGCAAGAGTGTCACCTGCCGGACTTGCAAGTGTTATCTCGGTGGTGAATACACTGTTTCCGGATTCGTCCCTGGAAAACTGTGCAATACCCACCTCCTGATAAACCTCAAGAAGCATGGTTTCACCGGATCCAATACCGAACACGGCGGTATCTATGGCGAACTCAATGTCACCATCACTCATGGTAGCCAGTTCTCCTGCAAGAGCAGGAAATACTGCCATTGTGAGTATGAGAGCAGTTAACCGATTCATTGTGACCATTCCTCTCTGGCATTAAATGCTCTGTCCACAACTTCCCATTGCTCAACCAGTTCGTAGTAACCGTAGCCTCCGTGGTCCACGAATGTAAGGCTGAGTGATGGAGTGAAGTACTCCCAGGTTACATAGGGGTAGTTTCCAAGTTCAAAAGGGAAATCCGCCACGATGTCAGGATCCCCCAATTTTGCGTATACAACTCCCATGTCTGTGTTTATACCCAGCGAACCTACTGTGCTGAATGTTCTTGAAATGTAATCGAGTCTCAACAGATACTGTTCAAGATACTCATTACCCCTTGTGGCCGGATAAGGATCCCGCAGATTCCAGAAATCAGCCATAACTGAATTCCTGTCTCCGAGACCTCCGGCTCTTTCAAGCTCCCTGATCTCGTGTGAAGAGGCGATTGGTCTGATGAGAGTAGCTGTTTCATCAGGGTCATCTCCCCACACATCCCAGGCATCAAGAACACTTATGGATGATCCGGCAGACGCAACTACAGAATCACCTTCCATAACAGCTGAAGTAAGCCTGTATCTGCCCCGGGATAAACCGGTCAATACTGGATTCGCAGTGTATACAATTACACCCTCAGCGAAAGTATCACTTTCAAACCAGCCTTCTCTTACAATCTCAGTAGAGTTGTCAAGCAAGGCATAGGCTGCCTGCGGGGTTTCCTCTCTTTCTGAAACGTAAACATTCCATGAAAGAGAGATGTTTCCGTTGGCTCGCACGACACCCTCTGGAATTATCCTGAGAGCACCGGAAGACCAGAGACTTCCACCAAGAAGATCGACAGTTATCTCTTCCTCCAGGTGAATTACTGATCCTGACTCAAGGTCTGTGAGTGAAACGGCAACAATGTGACCCCCGGGTTCAAGTGAGCTGTACTCAAGTACTTCACTTACCGGGAAAGAGCTGCTGGCTCCTCTGCCCCCTCTACGCTGAAACTCACCGCCGTCAACGGTTGCAGTTATCTCATATGAGACAGACGGCCCGTGATCTGTGGTAACAGCCACAAGATCGTTTTCATGAATGAGAACGGTCACTACAGCTGAACCTGTGCTGTCAGTCTGTGCCGGAGTAGAACTCCAGCTGAGACTGAAGCCGGTCAGTGAGAGAATAGAGGCAACGGCAAATAGAGTCATTCAAGCCTTTCCATGGCCGGGAAGGGTAAACCCTTCCGGTTTTCCAGCAATTCAGCTAGAAAGAAAATCCGAGGCTGGCACGGTGAACCATATCCAGCCTGTTGAAATCCTGATATGCGTAATCCAGAATAAGAGCCTTGTCTCCCATGGGCACACGGAATCCTGCGCCTGCTGTGAGACCCTCTTCATCTGTATTAACGCGATATCCGCCCCTGAGGGCTATCATGTTGTTGTACCAGTATTCAGCACCTATGTTGACCTGCTCCACGTTGTCGTTGGGGTGTACACCATCAACCTCTACGGTCATCTGGTGAGGACCCTGATCGACAACATCCATGGCAAGACCAAGTTTGAAGGTCATAGGCATGGAGTATGATGCATAGGAGGTAAGTGAGTCGTCTCCGTTGTACCATGTGGAAGCTTCTCCACCAGGCTGAAGCTCCGGGCCGAAATGCTGAATAGCCATTCCGATACGAAGTGTCTTGAAACCGGTGTCGTACAATGTTCCAAGGTCAACGGCAATGCCGCCTGCTGAAACATCGTCCCAGGCTTCTCTGACATATTTCGCTGTAAGACCTGCACTGAACCTGTCAGTAAGCATACGACCGAAAGAAACTCCAACAACCATGTCTGTACATGTGAATGTTTCAGACCCGCTTGAGTTTTCCACGGTAGTAAGGTCCATGTCGCCGCTGGAGAGCAGCCCGAACTGCAGAGCCATTGTACCGATTCCGGCTATCTCGTGGGTAACGATACCGTTACCGTAGAGGATGTCGCCGTATAACTGAGTGCCTGTGAACTGGAACTGTGTTCCTGGAACCCTGACAAGGGCACCTGGATTCCAGTAGGCAGCACTGGGATCATCAGCAGATGCAACAAATGCACCAGCCATGGCCACACCGCGGCAGCCAACCCCGATCTTGAGGAACTGGGCGCCTGAGGTTCCCACCTTTGCAAAGCTGGCCTGAGCAACGGCAGGGAACAGCAGGAAGGCAACCAGTGCAGTTGCAAGTATCATGCTTGTTCGCTTCATGGTTTCCTCCCTTCTACTACTTTATGATTGCGAACTTGTCAATCACAGAGTCTTCTTCGGTCTCTATGCGATAAACATAGAGTCCAGTTACAACATCCTGATCATTTCTGGAAATAAGATCCCAGTACTCGGCTCCAACTTCGCCTGAGTAATCACGATGCTCAAGAGTTATCACATGGTCACCTGCAAGGGTGAAGATGTGTATGTCGCACATAGCGGGAAGGTTGATGAATGCGATCTTGTTGAAATAGGTCTGCTCCCATGCCGCACTGATTCTGTAGGGGTTTGGAACAACCCGGACATTCTCAGTCCAGTTGGAATCTGTATCCCAGCTAGGAACAACCTGAATCGGTGTGCCTTCAGTGTCCTGCTTGTAGTTGCTCTTTGTACTCTCTACGCCTGTCTCTTCATCATATGCAGTGACAACGTAGAAGTACGGGAAGCCGTTAAGAGCAGTGTCATCCGTAAAGGTATGAACATCTGGCTCTGTTACTGTTCCCACAAGCTCCCAGTTACTGGGTTCGAATCCTGCGCGATAAATCCTGTATCCTCCGAATGGAGAGTAGGATTCTGCATTGGCACCCCACTCGAGGCGTACAGCGTTATCCTGTGCTTCGTAGAAGAGGATTGGAGTGGGAGGAAGCTCGGGAACGCCCCAACCGCCTGCTCCTTCCAGGTAGTAAGCGCTGAGGAGCTGATCCGCAGCTTCTCTTGCACCGTCAAGACCGGCTGCTACAACCCATCCGCCTACGCAGAAGAGGCTGTCGCCGTCGTTAAGAGTGCAGGGCCCCATTGAAGGAAGGAACCTGTAGTCGAATGTAGGGTAGCTGAGTGCAAGAGGATTATCGTACACGAAAGGCCATGGTCCCGGGTTGGGAGTTGTTCTGGCCTCTGGTGTGTTGGGATTACCCACCCAGTCCTCGAGATAAGCAGGGCCTGAGTACTGGCCGTCCTCATCAGGGAACTGTCCCCACATGTAATTGTATCTCTCGATGTCAGTTCCGGGGTCGCTCTCCCAGTTCCACCAGGCGTGGCTTATTGGAATAGGAACGCCGTAGACATCGATAGGACGAAGAGTGTCTCCTGCAGCGGTCTTCACATAGTAATCGCAAAGACGCCATCCAATGAAACCGACACAGGGATTGTCAAGTTCCTGCTGACCACTGTCATCAGTGGTGCTGCCTGCCCCGTCACCGTCCCACATGTAACTCATGCTTCTGGGAACAACTGCGTAGGTGGTGTCACCAACAGTCTGCTGCCAGAAAGTTTCGGGACGGTTACCTGCTGTGAACATATCCAGACCTGTTCCGCTGTTCACAGGGTAAAGAGTGTCTCCGCTTACATCATCAACCCTGAAAAGGATCGTGTAGTGATCGGAAACGCCGTCGCCGTTAACATCGTTGTCAAGAATTCCGTCTGACTCAATATAGTTGTAGTAGTAGAAGATGTTGTTGGGGTCATCCGGGTCCAGAGGGCTGTCCTGGTTCTGACGGTAGGCGTATTCATCCTGCTCACTGGCTGTGGTTCCATCCTGGAAGATGTAATCAAAGTCAGGGACATCAGGATCGCCGGTAAGCCAGATGGCGTGCCCGTCGTAGTATACCATGTCTTCAATTGCCGGCGTTCCCGGGTCTCCGGTAGCAACATCGCAGTCACCGCGGATACCGATAAGGAAACCGTCAAGAGGAGCACCACTGCCGTACTGGCTCTGGTGGGTAACCACGAACTTGTTTGCGATGAAGTTGTTGTAGCCGGGAGTACCCCAGCTGTAGTTCTCTTCCCAGCACATCATGCCGTAGGGGTCTTCCTGATATGAGCTGTTCTCATACCAGTCATCGTATGCATACTGTGACTGCTCAAGAGCTGTAGGGCCAGGTACAAGTTTCTCAGTTGGGAAACCTTCGCTCGGCCAGAGTTCCCAGTCGCCGTAGTCTGAACAACTTGCCCATCTACCTGCACTGTCTGGCCATGTGCTGGTTATTTCACCGGCACATGCTGTCCAGAAGTTACCTGCCCAGAGGTAGTAACTTCCAGTTCCTCCCGGCCATTCCATTGAAGGATAAACAACATCCGGGTCACCAAATCTGCCGAGGTTGAGGAATGCGCTCCACACATCCCCCAGATTATGCAGAGCCCACACCAGTGACGGTCTGGCATCTGTCCCCTCTGGCAGGGAAACCTCTCTCAGCTCTCTTGCGAGGCCCGTGCCGACAAACACAAAGAGTGTAAGCACGGCGAGTGCAAGGAACCCTCGGCTTCGCCTGGTATTCCTTATACTCACGTTCACCTCCTGTCTTTTTCCGAACCTGCTTTCTAGTGCGGTCCGGATCCTACAAATGTTGTGTGTCACACCCATATGACACACCCTAATTGGACAACTCGAAGTTGTAACTGAGCGAAGTCCATACTCCCACCGGCTGACCGTTATTCCTGGCCGGTGACCAGCGTGTGTTTCGAGCCGCGGACATTGCCGCGTCATCCAAACTGCTGACTCCACTCGAGTTGTAAAGCTGAACATCAGCCACTGTACCGTCAGCCTGCACATAGATCCAGAGAGTTACAACACCTTCGACACCAGCCTGGCGAGCCAGGTCGGGGTAAGACGGTGTCGGTCGGTAAGTACATACCGGGAAGACTTCCACAGCCATGAATCTGGGAGGTCCCATTTCCTCTGACTGTTCTTCCTGACCGAGCTCGTCACCCTGTTCGATGGTGGCAGCCTCTTCAAGACCCTCAGTGTCTTCGCTTAATGACAGTGTAATGTCCAGCTCTTCCACTATTTCTTCCATTTCCTCCTGCATATCTTCCTGATCTTCCTCAACCTCTTCCTCCTGTTCCTCCACAGTGTCGTCGAAGGCAATGTCAGCCTCTACGGCTTCCATATTGGAGTCTGAGGTGCGAGTGGACAGCCTGCCCAGTTCGCTTGCGGGAATAAACTCGAAGAAGATGATCAGTAACGCCAGAGCAACAACGATGCCCCACTCGAAACCCAGTGCGGTCTCTTCCCTGCTCTTTCTCTCTGCGCTTGTAGTCATCTCACCCCCTTCTATATCCCTGAGCCCATGTCCTGGGCGTTGAACTGAATGCTGTACAACTCTTCGAACCTCAAAGCGCTGAAGAGATCAACCATAGCCTCCATGGGCACCCGTGTGTCCGCATTGAGAACTATGACATCGAGCTTCTTGTTCTGCTCACGCCAGAATTTGTCGGCAAGACGCTTCAGCTGTTCTGCAACCTGATTAAGGGGCAGATCGTAATCGCCTATGCGAGATACCACTTCACTCTGGTCGTCACCGGGTGTAACCTGTTTCAGCCACACGGCAACGGTGAGATTCTCCTTGCCCAGCTCGCTCATCACCTCAGGATGAGCCTGGGGAAAGTGAATCCGTAGACCGCTGTCATCCTTGAAGATGGTTGTGGCCATGAAGAAGACAAGAAGCAGGAAAATTATGTCGGACATGGTACTGGTAAAGATGTCGCCTGACACTTTCATTCTTCTCTTGTATTTCATTACACACCACCTCCCAGTCTTTCCTGAATTGTTATACCGGTACGACTAACTCCATTGCGCCGGATAACATCCAGTGCGGCGATCATACCGTCGTAATCACAGTCCGGGAAAAACTTGAGAATAACAACAAGCTCGCTTTCTCTAACGGCCGACGCGATATCTCCCTGTCTGGCATCAGCCAGTACAAGTGTATCGCCAAAGGCCACTTCTCCAAAGATCGGATCGTTGACGACAGGAACAGAGGATCCCAGTGCATCCCGGATAAGTCCGGAACGTACAACAGCGGTAAGATTCTCAGCCTGAACAGCTGAACTCAGATTGGAATAGGTGCCTGAAGGCACTCCCTTTGCAACTTCCAGATTATTCAGAAGCCGGTCAGCTGTAGCCTCAACCGGTTCCGCTCTTTCTGCTGCAAGGAGCATTATTCCCTCCTGAAGAACAGGGTCATCCAGGCTTACGTCCTCACCGGCTCTGGCCCTCTGCAGAGGTCCGTCGGGAGGCGCCTGATCAATCAGTGCCACGAAACTCCCGAGACCCCACTGCTTGATGGTAATCACCAGCCTGTTCGTCTCATCGATCACCACCTCTTCGGTGTTCTCGTCAGCTTTTTTGGGCAGCTGATAGCTTATGCCCTTCTGAACCTCAAAGGTGGTTGTCACCAGGAAGAAGATCAGCAGCAGGAATGCAATGTCGGACATGGAGGAGCTTGGTATCTCTCCTGTTGCCCGTGGTTTATCCTTGCGCATTCTTGCTCCTTATCACAACTGCTTCAGATGCTCCATGTCGGCCAGCTGGTCGACCAGGAACATGCTTGCCTCTTCCATGTCAGTAACGAAACTGCCAATTTTGGCAATGTAGTAGTTGTTGGCCATCTGAATGGGAATAGCTATTACAAGTCCTGTTGCTGTTGTAATAAGCGCTTCCTGGATACCGCCGGCCACAAGACTGGCGTCCACATTCTTGGCAGCAGCTATCTCACCGAAAGCGCGGATCATTCCCGAAACTGTTCCCAGGAAACCGAGCATGGGAGCAATGCTTGAAACAGAGGCAAGAACAACAAGCCCCTTCTCAAGATGCGCAAGCTCGATGGATCCGGCACTCTCAATAGCCTTCTCAACATCTGCAAGACCCTTGTCCCGTCTCAGAAGCCCTGCTCTGAGAATTGCGGATACAGGGCCCTTTGTTCTGTCGCAGAGGCTCTCAGCACCGCCGAGATCACCCTTGCGGATGTAACCACCGAGCTGCTCAAGGAACTTGTTCACATTGAGCTTGGCGCGGTTGAAAACGAAGAACCTCTCCACTGCAACGGCAATACCGATAAGAAGTGAGAGAAGCAGGGGCCACATGAAACTTCCACCTGCGATAAACAGGTCTTTAAGGTCCATGCTTGCGCTCTGAGAACGCTCGAGTTCTTCTGCTTCCGGAACTTCTGTGCCTTCGGTAACCTCTGGTTCAGGAGCAGGCTCCTCAACAGGAGCAACCTCTTCCGGAACGGTTTCGGTTACTTCCTCAGTGGTTTCAGTTGCTTCCGGTTCTTCAGTCTGAGCAATGGCCAGTGGGGCCATGAGCAGCAGAAGTACCAGCAGTAATCTATGCATATTGGTAACTCTCCTCATTTATTCTGCGGCTATACCGCTACTTCTTCGGTGTCTACCACTCGAAGTCTATGCCGAACCGGATCCTGCGTCTGGCGCCGTAAGCACCGGGATCACTGTATTTACCTCTGGGATCGTGATCGGGTTCACCATCACCATCCTGATCGGCATCGTACCAGGCTTCTTCATCGTAAATGATCTGGTCAACATTGGTTCTGTCGAACACATTGAGAACCCAGACATAAACATTCAGTGATGTGTCACCGAGCCACCACATCTTGTTAAGCCTTGCTGTGGTGTTCATTGTCATGGGAAGTCTTCCGCCGTTGATCTGAGGATCAGCTGTTCCCTGAGCACTGGATGTGTAGGGAAGACCGCTGCCGTAAGACCACTGGAGGGAAAGACCAAGACCCTGGAGGTAACGTGTGCTGCCCCATACAGGACCTTCTCCTCTGGGAATACGGAAATCGAAGTTCGCATTCACCATGTGTCTCTGATCCCAGTCAAGGAAGCTCTCCCGCTTGGGAATTACCCAGTTGGCCCATGCGTATGTGTAGTTCTGGGTTGCGCTGGAGCTTTTGCCCTTGGCGATGGAATATGTGTAGTTGGCATTGAAGCTGATGAAGTTTGAGGGACGCCTCATCAAGCTTAACTCGGCTCCACGGACATTTCCGTAGTCACCGTTGATGTACAGGTCATAGGAATCAACAGCAGTGAAGTAGTTCTTCTGCATGTCAACAAGACCTGTGATATCTTTGTAGTAACCTGTGATATCCAGCAGAGTAAGGTCATCAAACTGGTGCTTGACACCCACCTCGTAAGAGATGGTCTCTTCAGGCTCAATGTCAGGGTTACCCACAATGGGGAATGCGCCGGAGAGATCGAAATCCGCTCCGTCGTACATCCTGGCAAAGCTGGGAATCTGGAAGTAATGACCGTATGTGAAGTGAAGAACATCTCGCTCAGTGATAGGGTGACTGAAGCCGACCCTGGGACTGAGGTGATACTTTGCACTTACACTTACAGGGTTGTTGATGTGATCCTCATCTGATGCCGATGTTCCTGAGTTAACAGGATCGGTAAGGTCGGAAGGATATGCATCGTAGTTTGCATCGAAGTAGTCGAATCTGAGACCGGCATTCACGATCATTCCCCTGTATTCCATCTTGTCCTGCAGATAAGCTGCAGCAGCATGGGGGAAGTTGTGAAGGTTGGTCACATAGATGTTTCCACCTGATGCGGTATCGATGTCATACTCGTAGATATCGTAGTACTTGCCTTCGATACCGAACTTGAGCTGGTGCTGCTGGTTGACCTGGCTGGTAACATCAAGCCTTGCGGTTGATGTTGTGCTTCTCTGGTCGTACCAGGCGTTCCTGGATGCACCCAGACGGTAGAAACCGTCAGAGTCCTGGACTCTTGTGGGTGTATAGGCCTGCCAGTCCTCAAGTGAGTATTCTTCTCCCAGCCATCCACCATCAGGATCAGCAATTCTGCGCTCTTCAGATGCTTCATACTGATTAATTTTGAACTCGAGGAAACTTGCATCACTCAGAGTCTGAGTAAGGCTGAATCCTATTGAGTGGTTGTGTATGAAACGATCAGGAAGGCCGTACTTGATAGACTGTCCACCGACCATGTCGCCTGTGTTGGGATCCTCGTAGGGGATCTCATATCTGGACCACAGCCAGCCACCTGGGGCATAGGTTGAATGGTAGTAGGCGAGGTCGAGGTCACGGAGAGTTCCGCTGAAGCTGATTCTTGTCCGGGGGTTGGGCTTTATTGTCAGCTTGGCGCTTCCGTTCCACTCTTCACGGCCGTTGTTGAAGTTGTAGCCGTAGCTCTCGTCAGGTCCGCCACCGTTCTGAAGCCATCTTGTTGAAGCGAAGAAGCGTACATCAGCTCCAACATCCACGCCCATTGCTGGAAGAAGATACTGAGTGATGGGCTCCGGACCACCAAGAGAAACTTCAGCGGCGAGTCTTGCCTCTGCGAAGGCAGCAGGCTTGTCTCCACCGTGCTCTTCCAGGGATTTGAGACCTTCGTAGAACGCACCGGGATAACCCCAGTCCCATCCTTCGGAAAGTCCCAGTGCCTGGAAGTCGTTTCCGTACATGCCCAGTGAACCTGAGTAGCTGTCTCCACCCTCGCGGGTTACAACATTGATAACACCGGACTGGGCGTTACCGTACTCAGCACCGAAACCACCTGTCATAACAGAAGTTTCAGCAACTGCTGAGAGAGGAATACTCTGGTCGCTGACCATTCCATTAGGGTCAACCTGTGAAATACCGTCAACAACATATGCAATTTCGCCGCCACGGCCTCCGCGCATATGAAGCTGTCCGTCATTCACAGTACCCGCCTGACGGTTCACAACATCTGTGATACCGGCAACAGGCATTGTTCTGATCTCGTCACGGCTTACCACAGAAACACTGGAGGTAACATCGCGAAGGATCATACCTCTCTGGTCTGTAACCGTGATCACTGTGTTACCCACAGCTTCAGGATTAAGCAGGAAATCCATTCTGGTGGTCATGTCAGCCAGGACACTTGCACCTTCCTTG
Source organism: uncultured bacterium (assembly GCA_964386635.1). Lineage (GTDB taxonomy): Bacteria > Fermentibacterota > Fermentibacteria > Fermentibacterales > JCC-6 > Sabulitectum. The sequence goes on from CAYLRO010000015.1 coordinate 56,352, forward strand.
GTCTGCTCACCCATACCAACCATGCGGGCCTGCAGGGAATAAGTTCCCGGCTGCAGGTTGATGATAAAGTACTCACCGTTCGGATCCGTCATTGCACCGTAGGAAGTACCGACGACCATAACAGTCGCACCCACGAGAGGATTCCCGTCAGTATCGGTAACACGACCGGCGATCTTCCCGGTCGTTCCTGCAGTTGCAGCAAGGGACACAAACAGCAAGAGTGCAAGCGAGATCATCGTTGCTCTCTTAAACACTTTGCAGCTCCTTTCTCTTGTGCTACAAGCAGTGCATGAAGTCGACATCCTGTTTCTGAGTTCTGGAAGATGTCGGTTCAGCACAAACAAACGATAGTATCACGACCCCCTCGTGACACTCTAACACATTACAGCGCACTATCTTAGAGCACGCTAAACCATTGTTACGCAGTCCTTTCCTGCTCTGAGGATACCTAAGGGTATAACCTGTGTCAAGAAGGTCTTTACAGGCGATTCTGGAACCTGGAACAGGTGTACGGGTATAAGTGTCTGTATGGTCCACAGGTAACCCTCCAATCCAGGTTGGACTCTATCTTATTAACAAACTTCTTGTGTAAGTCGTTCCGAGTCCGGCTGTCATTCAGAGCCTTGGAATTCATTGTCTGTTGCAAATAAGTGCCTGTTACAGTGAAATATCCACACCTGCGGAAATGCTGTGCCCTGCATCGTAAACGTGTTCAATGGACGATATTGGAATGCACGTGCCCTCCCGATATCTGGACTGGTAATGATAGGCTCCTGAAACCCTGTAGCTTCCGAAAGTGTAATCCAGCCCGAAGCTGAGGCCTAAACCTGTTTTGAGAGCATTAACCGGTCTGTAACCGCTTATCCCCATGTACATGGAAGAACCTGGAACCACTCCCGGGAACCTTGCAAAGGTTCTCAG
>CAYLRO010000016.1:0-49461 GCA_964386635.1 uncultured bacterium
CCGAAGACAACAGCATCAAGATATTTGCCATCCTTCAGGTACTCGCTTCGGAGAAACCCTTCCTTTGTGAAGCCGGCTTTCTCAAGCACTTTTCCGGAAGCAGGATTATGGGGAAAGTGCCTTGATGTGATCCTGTTCAGTTCCAGCTCTTCAAATGCATAGCGGACAATTGCCCTTACCGCCTCTGTTGTATAGCCTTTGCCCCAGTAGGGTTTTCCCAGCCAGTAGCCGATTTCGGCTCTGTTGTGTTCTTTGTTTATAGAGAGCCCCACAACACCCATGAACTGGCGGTTGAATGTAATGGCTGATTCCATTCCCGTTCCGTTGAAGAACTGTGAATTGTGGCTTGAAATCCATTTCACAGCGTCTTCTTCAGTATACGGACGGGGCATGCAGAGAGTACCGCGATAAGTTTCCTCGGATCCGGCAAACTCCACCACACCGGGAACATCTTCCATGGTGAACGGCCGGAGAACAAGCCTCTCTGTTTCAATAACCGGAGGATATCTCATGACTCTCCCTTCTTTCCCCAGGCTTTCAGGATCTCTGGAAAGAGCTTTACTCTGGTCAAGTCAGCTTTCTGCGAAAGAAAGGGCTCAACATCCTCTGTCAGTCTCCTGATTCCTGCCCTGCTTATTCTATTCAGAACCTTTTCTGCAATCTCTGCGGGAGTCTTCAAATCAAGTTTCTCTGCAAGGAAATCCATGTCAGGTTCTGCTATTCCGAACAAACTTGCTCCATCGTACAGGTCTCTTCCCATTACCCTCTTCCGGTTTAGTATGGCGTAGAGTTTCTGTGAGAGAATGAGAGATGCCGGGGCAACCGGTACTGCAGTAAAAACATCGAAGCGATTCAATACTTTCATCTCAGGCTTGAAACGGTAATTCTGAGGTGCTGCATCAAGTTTGATCCTCATGATTTCATCCCTGTGACCGGTTAAACTCCACTTCTGCAGAATGTCAGTAAAACGAATGACTGCAGAAAATACACTGCCGGTTTTCACCGACAAGCTGCATTCCACATCTTCAAGCCGGAATTTTCCAGGGATCTTTTCCGCCATCAGGATAAGCTCCTCCAGGGATAATTTTCCAGAGTCAAAGTCAAGATCCTCGGAAAACCGTCTGGTCCCGTAGAAAAGCCTGATACAGGTTCCACCTATGAACACAAGACCCGGTGAACTGTTTGAATTATAGATGTAGCCCAATGCCTTGGATTGCAGATACTCTCTCAACATTGATCTTTTAAAAGATACCGGAATACCGGTGTAATTCCTGTAAACCAGTTCAGGCTCAAGCAATTTCCATAACCTCCATCAGGGTTTTCACTTTACGCATAAGCCAATTCTTTGAAAACCGTTCAGCGATTTCCTGAAGTTTTTCAGTGCTGAGCTTTCTTAAGCTGTCCTTATCAATTCTCAGTTCAGCCAGTTCTCCGGTATCCGACAGATCTTTTTTCAGATAGAGAAGATCTACCAGTGCCCTTTCAGGTTCAGCCATTAGAAATGTGGAATCTTCCCTGGTGCATACCTGATAACCGAAGTAAAACTCAGGCTTCACCGACCTGTAAAGGAATCTACCTGCAGGTGAGTTGATGTCCCTTGTTTTCCTTGTGGAAACAGATGTGATTGTGAGAACAGATTCAGGTATAAGGCCATGAAATCCCAAAGCTGTTTGAAGAGAAATGAAAGAAGGGGAATAGACCCTGTTGGCAGCGGCGAAAAGATCAAACTCTGATTTCATACCATCTGAGAGTGCGTAACAGCCCGGAGCAACGATGATTATCTTCCCTGCCCTGTGCCACCTGTAAACAGTTTCCTGTCTCAGCCCGGGAATGAACCTCTTCAGATCAGTAAGGGTAACAACATTCAGCTTCCCGGCAAGTTTTTCAAATTCATGGAATCTGGCCATCTATTTCTCCTATATGACATTTATGTCATAATATAGAAATACGATAGATGGCTGACAAGGAATAGTCCGGATTCACTACAGCCCGGTGATGCCGGCAATGTAATCCTCCCAGGAGATGTACATCCCCGGGAGAGGGCTGAACCAGAGAATGGTACCGTCTGCATAAACTCTGAATCGATCAATTACAGGACATGTTGCAGGATCTCCTGCACCACCTTCATGGTCCTCCCGCAGGGCAAAGTCAAAGTAGTGATCGGTACTGTCTTCCCTCTCCAGAATTATCATTATGTCTCCCGGGAAGGGGTCGGAATACATGGAATCCTCCTGAAGGCACTGAACAAGATAATCAACCGGTGGAAATTCATCCGGCGTTATCTGAAGCATCAAAGTCAACAGTATCAGCATCTACTTCTCCTCCAGGTAAAGCATAAGAGCCTTCATAGCCCGGCCGCGGTGGGAAACTCGGTTTTTTTCTTCTGGTGTACACTGGGAAAAGGTTTTTCCCAGTTCACATGCATGAAACACAGGATCATATCCGAATCCGCCGGTGCCCAGATGCTCTTCTGTAATGCACCCCTGCACTTCACCCTGGAAGGTATGCTCTTCACCCTGAGGCGTAACCAGAGCAATTACGGTCTTGAATGACGCCTGGCGATTGTCTCCATGTTCTCCTTTGAGAGAATTCAGCAGTTTCTCGGAATTGTCACGGTAGGTGCAGTTCTCTCCTGCGTACCGGGCTGTGTATATCCCCGGGGCATCTCCCAGAGCCCGTACGAAAAGACCTGTATCGTCTGCAATGGCAGTTATGCCGGTAGCTTTCGCAGCCTCTCTGGCTTTCAGAAGTGCATTCTCCTCCAGGGTAATACCGGTCTCCTCAACATCCCAGCCGGGAATGATATCGCCCACTGAGATTATGGATACACCGCCAAGAAGATCTCTCAGTTCAGACAGTTTGTGAGGATTGCCCGAAGCAAGTACCAGCTCTGTCATTACTCTCCAGCCGCGTCTTTCTGTGCAGGTATAACGATCTCCCTGATGGCTTCTATTGCGTCCCCGGCCATCTTGAAAATGGTCTCGTGGTCCACAGGTTCATCTTCCGCGGAAGCCTGTATCTCTATCAGCTTGCCGTCTTCACCGGCAACAATATTCATATCCACGTCTGCTCTGCTGTCCTCTTCAAAACACAGGTCAAGAAGGGGAACTCCCTTAACCACTCCCAGGCTCAGCGCACCGATGTACTGTTTCCACGGGTCTTTCTCAAGCTTTCCTCCAGAGAGCATTCTGAGAATGGCGAGCCTCAGTGCTACCACACTGCCTGTTATGCTTGCCACCCTTGTTCCTCCGTCTGCAACAAGAACATCGCAGTCAACTGTTATTGTCTTGTCAGGCATGTCAGACATGTTCACACACTGTCTCAGGGATCTGCCGATGAGCCTCTGTATCTCCTGACTTCTGCCCTTTATTCCGTTTCCTGTGCGATCTCTTCTTATACGCCTGTCTCCGCTTCCCGGAAGCATGTCATACTCAGCTGTAACCCAGCCTTTGCCTTTGCCCCTGAGAAAAATGGGAACCTTGTATTCCACAGTTGCAGAACAGAGCACTCTGTTTTCTCCCCAGGAAACAAGCACACTCCCGTGTGGTCCCGGCTGGAAACCTGTTTCAAAGAAAATATCTCTCAAGTGTTCTGGAAGTCTTCCGTCGACTCTGTTGTTATTATCCGTCATTGTTTTCAGTTATCCGTTCTGTTTATCAGTTTGAGGGTATTCCCCTGAGGGAAATACCGTCTTCTGTGCCGCTGACCATCTCGCCTGCAACATAGGGAAACATTCTACTGTATGATATGAATCTGCTTTCAATTGTTTCTGCAATACCCTCCCAGTCAGGTGAATAAGGAAGGTCTATGAAACAGGTGTCACCGCTTGAGAATGCCCATACTCTTTCAATATCCGATGTGCTGTAATCAGCATGAACAGCCCACAGCTCAATAAGAAGCTGCAGTTCCGTTGCCCTGTCTGACGGGCCGGGTGCCTCAGGCAGAGAGTCCGCGATTGCGTCTGCACCGCCAGAGAGAAAAATAGAACAGGGACTTGGTTTCCAGTCCGGTACCCAGATCGATGAGCCTGACTCAAGACTCTCCACAGGATCGTACTGAGGCATCTCAACAACTTCGAATACCTCTTCTTCGCCTGTGGTATCAGCAACTGTTGAGGAGGCTTCAGGATCGATGCCCATTTTTCTGTTCAAAGCATCCATGGCCCCTTTTGCAACCAGTCCCAGGATTACAGAAACTGCAATTACGATTATCAGAGATCTGATAATGCGGGTAGATGAAGGTCCATCATTTTTCTTTTTAACAGCAGCCACTCAGTTCTCCCTTTCAGAATAGTTCACAATGGATTCTACAATAGCCTGTGCAGCTCTGAAACGGAAGTCAAGGGAGAGCAGGTTCTGCTCCTCGGAACTGTTGGATATGAATGCCACCTCCAGCAGCACTGCCGGCATGTATGCTCCTCTCAGCACATAAAACCCTGCCCTCTTCACCCCTCTGTCCCTGTGGCCGGGGAAACCGTTCCTGAAGCTGTTCTGCACAACTCCCGCAAGATAGCTGGACTGATTCTGAAACACAGACTGAGCCATATCCGCAAGAAGGAATGAGAGAGGATCATCAGAAACAGTCTGCACTTCATCCATCTGAAGAACATTGTTCTCAAGCATTTCCACTGCCCTTGCGTCATCTGTTCTTGCCCGGGAAAGGAAATAGGTTTCAAAACCATTGGCAGTAGAATTCTCCGCAGCATTGCAGTGAATACTGACAAAAAGGTCAGCTCTGTTTCTGTTGGCGATTCGCGTTCTCTGCCCCAGGGAGACATACTCATCTGATGTTCTTGTGAGAACCACACGGAGTTCGGGAATCCTGATCTGAAGAAGATCCCTTACCAGCAGTGCTATCTCAAGAGTTCTGTCCTTCTCGTAGCTGCCGGAAGGCCCCACCGCCCCCGGGTCTCTGCCGCCGTGTCCAGGGTCAAGAACAATACAGTCGAAGTCAACCAGCCAGGGTGAGGTTGCTCCGCTTTCAAAAGCGGCGTACACCACTGAGTCGGACCACAGAGAAGTATCAGGTGCAGGAGGAGGAGATTGCCAGGCTATCTGCGGAAGTTCAACAGTCTCTCTGCCTCTGGCGAAAACGATCATTGCAAGAGAGTCACCGCTGAGAGCCCAGTCTGCAGAACAGATCAGAGAGTCAAACACAACAGAATACCCTGAACTGTCTGCGCTGAGAGCATCGATCCAGATGGGAAGTTCAGCGTTATCCGGAAGGCTCACACGCTGATCAACAGTCACCCTCAGACTGTTTCCTGAAGCCTCAACAGCAGGAGCAAGCCTTGTTGAACCAATCAGCTCGATAACAACCCCGTCGTACCTTGGAAAAAGATTCAGAGTTGCGGTGAAGAGGGAGAGAACAAGGATTGCCTCTCTCATTGTTCCCTCAGAGAGTGCTTCATTGCTGCTTCTACTCTTCTCTTGCTGTCCCTGTCTGCAATGTCAGCTCTCTTGTCGTACTTCGTTTTTCCCCGGCAGAGACCTATCTGCACCTTGGCTCTGCCCCGGGTGCTGATGTGAACCTGAAGAGCCACCAGGGTTATTCCCTTCTCTTCCACTTTGCGCCTTATCCTTCGGAGTTCCCTCCTGTGGGCCAGAAGCTTGCGCGGCCGGTCCGGGTCGTGGTTGTCCCTGGCCTCGGCATACTCGGAGATGTGCGCTCCTCGGAGCCACAGTTCAAAATTGTCATCAAACTGAGCGTAAGCACCGGCAATGGTCACCCGTCCAGCCCTGATTGATTTTATCTCACTGCCGAGAAGTACGAGGCCCATTTCAATGGACTCAAGCACATGGTACTCGTGCCTGGCCTTGCGGTTTCGTGCTTTTACGGCGATTTCTTCCTTCATTCCTGTCCTTTCATTCAATGGGGAAATATATCAGGGGGGATTGACTTCTGCACGGGTTTTAGCATAATTGCGCCTGCGAACAACGGAGCCGTGGTGGCGGAATTGGCAGACGCGCTAGGTTCAGGACCTAGTGAGGGCAACCTTGTGGGGGTTCAAGTCCCCCCCACGGTACCAGAGGGTCGCAGCGAAAGTTGCGGCCCTTTTCCTGTATTCCATCCATACACCCCAGGAGGTCAGGAAGCTCATGGTTCTGCTGAAATCACCGGGGAACCAGATAGATGTTGTAAGGGTCTCTGAGATACCGGGACTTCAGATCCAGTCAATACTCAGAAAACCAATGAGTTCAAGACGACGCTCTGCAGGCTTCCCCGGCTGTGGCATCGGCACAAGAAACCTCTGAAATCCGGAAGGGTCATTCGCCAAATCTGCCAGCAGTTGAATGTTCGGTAAATACATTCACCAGACTGTGGAACGGAAGTTCAAAAGCAACCATGCTCCAATACACTGAGAGCATTTCTGCCCCTGCCGAACTGCTCACAGCACTGGACAGATGCCTTGCTCTTCCGGAACCCTGCTAAGACTGGGAACTGTAAACGGGAAGTCTGCATGATCTCTGCAACTCTGCCACTGTAGGGTTGTTCATATCCCTGCTGGAAAGAATCGGGGTTCCAGGGCCCCAGTCAGTACCGATATCAGGATCGTTCCATGCCACACCCTGCTCATCTGTACCGTCATAGTAACGGTCCACAGCATAGAGAAGACCAAAATCGGTAATGGCGGAAAAACCGTGAGCAACTCCCGGCGGGATAAGAATACAAACTGATTCGTCAGCTGACAGCTTGAATGCTTCTGTTCTCAGATATGTAGGCGATCCCACTCTCAGGTCTGAAAGCACTGCCAGAGCTTCGCCGAACAGCGGGATCCACCAGTCATACTGTTTATGATGGAAGTGAAGCCCTCTGAGAGCTCCTGTCACTGACTTTGAAAGATTCAACTGAATCTCGCTGCTGTAGTTGCAGTCTGGAGCCCAATGGCTGCGAAACACTTCTGTGAAGCTTCCCCGATCATCCGGCTTGTTTCTGCATTCTTTCACAGCAACACCTTGGATTTTTCCTGCGGTATCGGCAATATTGGATGACATTGATGACCTTTCTTCAGTCTTGTATCCGTGGATTATTACCGAAAGGAACCGGAATGAAAAGGGAAGAACGAACTGAATTGATCATAGAGATGCTGAAAAAGCTCTACCCTGATGCAGAATGTCAGCTGAAATACAGTGGAATTCCAGAAAGGCTTGTGATTGCCACAATACTCTCAGCACAAACCACAGATGCCGCTGTGAACCGGGCAACTCCCGGCCTGTGGGAAAAATACAGGGACATGAAGGCACTCTCTGAAGCCAGCCATGAAGATGTTGAAGAGCTGCTGAAAACCATCGGGCTTTTCAGAAACAAGACAAAGTCAATCATTAAAGCAGCGGCGTTCATGGTTGAGAACGGGCTTCCTGACACGATTGAAGACCTGGTGAAAATACCCGGAGTAGGGAGAAAGACAGCAAATGTGATAACCGGAGAGATCTTCCACAAGCCGTCCATAACAGTGGATACACATGTTAAGCGTTTATCGGGAAGGCTGGGACTCACAGAAAACACCAATCCGGACAAAATAGAAACCGATCTGAAAAAACTGGTACCTGAAAAGGAACAGACCCTTTTCAGTCACAGGCTGATCACCCACGGCAGGCAGGTGTGCAATGCCAGAAAACCAAGGTGCGGTATCTGCCCCATGACCTCTGTATGCAGCTGGTACAAAAAAACAGGGGACCCCGAATAGGGCCCCCTGCAGTATTAAACCAGTTTAGTCCATGTCTGAGAGATCAACACTCCAGTAGAAACCATCCTCGTCGACCCATACTTCCCAGAGGGTGTATACATCGTCGTCTTCGTCAACGCACTTGAAGTCATAGTAGTCGCCTGCGGGAACGTAGAATGTCATTGTCTCACCAGGGTGAAGAAGCTCTGAGCCGAGACGGTCGTCGCCCCATGGGGAATCGCTTGGATCACCGTAGACATACCAGATGGTCCAGCTGCCCAGGTCGTTCTCGATGGTTATAGGGGCCATGCCGCCTGAGGAGTGAGTTATTGATGTTGAACCACCCCAGTCCTGTTCACCGAGATTTGCAAGGTCTACATACATGTTAACAGTACCGTTTACACTAACACCCCAGAAGGTGTAGGTGTCGCCGTCTTCGTCCTCGATCATAACATCGTATGTGTCGTTGTTAAGCTGGAAGGTTCTTGTGTCACCGGCGTATACAATCTCTGAGGAACCCAGCCAGTCGTCACCCCAGGAGTCGGAAGCAGATGGCGAAATGTAGATGTACCAGAAGTCATAGCTTCCAGTGTCGTTTGTGATATTCAGTCTACCTGCAAATGACGCAGCAACCAGAAGCACCATCATGAAAAGTATCGATTTTCTCAAAATTACCTCCCTTGTTCTAATTGAGTAAAAGACAGTCTATCCCCCAGACGACCATCAGACAGATAATTCTTCTGTTTTTCCTTAATGTCAATGGCCGTCCGGTGTGATACCCGGCCTTAACTATTCTTATTCCATTTGACCGGCAAGCAGGTATATTATCCAGTCCAACGTAACGGGCAGGGAGGTTTAAGTGAATCTTGCCGGACAGATAAAAATGGGTATAGGCGCTCTCAGGTGCATTGCAGGGGCCAGAATACCATTGAATGTAATGATATCAGTAACTGACAGATGCCCCAGCAGGTGCGCATACTGCCAGATACCTTTAAGGTGTCGACCGGATCTCACAACGGCTCAGTGGAAATCGATCATTGACCAGATGGCCCTGGCGGGAACCATGAGAATCGGTGTCTGGGGAGGGGAACCGCTTGTCCGCAGGGATATAGTGGAACTGTGCGCCCACGCAAGGAAACTGGGGATCTATGTCAGTCTGGACTCGAATGGCTATCTGATCCCGGCTATGCCTGAGATACTTGATAACATTGACCACCTGGTGCTCTCCTATGATGGTCCTGAAAAAGCACATGATGCCAACCGTGAACCTGGAAGCTGGAAAAAGGTCATGAAAGCCTTTGAAACTGCTTCAGGCAAAGTAAGACTCTGGTCTATCACAGTACTTACAAAGAACAACATCCATGATCTTGATGAGATCATGGAAACTGCAGAAAAATACGGATTCCTGACCACTTTCCAGACCCTCCACCACAATGATACACTGGGAGGAAATACTGCAGCCATGATGCCCAGTCCGGAAGAATACCACACTGCGTTCAAAAAGATCAGGGAAATGAAAAAGAATGGGGCGCCTGTTGCCCTCAGCAGCAGATATCTGGAAAAAGCCTCCATGTGGCCCGATTACACCCTGACAAGAATCAAGGAAAAATTCTACGGCCCTTCCTGCAGAGCTGGAAGAACCTACTGCAACATCGATGTGGACGGAACAGTGTATCCCTGCTCTCTTCTCATGGGAGAGTATCCAGGTATGCTGAATGCTCTTGACGCCGGGTTTGAAAAAGCCTTCAGACACATCTCCGAAAAAGAACTTCCCTGTAACTCCTGCACAGCATCCTGTTATCCCGAATACAATTACCTTTATTCTCTGAATGTTCCCGTTGCCCTTGAATGGGCAAAGGGAATAAGGAAAACCGACAAGCTTCTGGCAAAGATGAAAAGAACTGGAGACAGATAATGCCTGCATTACCTGAATACAAAACACGGATTCTGCTTGAGAACTGTGGTGCAGCACTGGTTCCCGGTGTGTTCTGCACCGAAATGCCTGATGAACTCCCTTCTCCCACTGTGTATCTGAAGGCTCAGATACCAGGCGCAACCAGCCGCGCAGCTGATGGTCTTGTGAGAAGAGCCTCAACATCTGAGGAGATCAGAAGTGGTCTGGAAGACCTTCTGGGAAGGGAAAACTGCCACGGAGTACTGGCAGCTGAGGCGGTAAGTATTGAAAAGGAATACTACGCAGCCTGCATGCTGGATTTCGGAAGTGAGGAAAAACTTCCCGGTGGTGTGCTTCTCTTCAGTACAGAAGGCGGTTCAGGCATCGAGCAGAGATCCGGCTCCCTCCAGAGAATACCGTTCAGCCTTATCAACAAACCAGATGCGGAATACTTCAGGGGCAAGCTTGAAAGCGTCCCCAACCTGGAGGATCTGTCTGATTTCCTTTCAAAACTCGTAGATACCTTCATCACCTACAAACTCACAGTTCTTGAAACCAATCCCATTGCTGTTCTGCCTGACGGCTCCCACACAGCTGTGGACTGCAGAGCGGAATTCGAGAAGAGCGGTGTTTCAAAGAAGAACGCCGATCTGTTCAAAATGCCTGAAACCTCATCTGAGAACCTCACTCCTCTTGAAAAGATCGTGGAGGAGATCAACAAGGCAGATCCTGCAGGAACCGGTTTCTTCAGAGCTTCCCGGGAAGAAGTTCCACATGGAGCTGTTGCAGTGGCAACAAATCTCTGCGGCGGCGGCGGTAAAATGCTCTGGGAAATGGCAACCGGCGGACGGGATGACATATTCACGCTGAATGAAAGTGATACCTCAGGCGGACTTTCCGCCTTCAAGAGTTACAGAATTCTCAGAGTTATCATGAGCCAGCCTGATGCGGGAGTCCTTCTGCTCACTGGAAGCGGCATGGCATTCCAGAACCAGTACCACCTGGCCTGCGCAGTCTGGAAAGCTCTCAGGGAATCCACCACTCCCCTGCCCTGCCTGCTTCGTTTCGGTGGAACTGATCAGGAAAAAGCATTTGAGCTTCTTGAAACCGTGAAAGACTCCCTGCCTGTAAAAATAAAGACATTCAGGCCGGAGATATTCCCCAATGCCATGGTGGAAGAAGCAGGAGAAGCTGCTGTTAAGCAGAGAATCAAACAGACAGTTAACCTGCCCTCCGGTGAAGTTGTCTTCGAGACGGAAACACCGCCTGCCAGGTTTGTCTACCACCCTGAAAAAAACCCTGACTCAGTTGAACCTGAATTCATTTCTCACTGCCCCACCGGTTATCTCAAGTGGGTAAACGGGAGACCTGCCGCGAACCCCGAAGCAAAGTGTATCGGGTGTCTTGTCTGTGAAACAGTCTCTCTTCTGTCGGGAAACGGCGAACTGACAATCGAGCTTGATCTTCCAGAGGAGGTTGAATAATGGCTGGGATACTGAAACACCTCTGCGGAATTGACACCCCGAAAGTTCTTGTTTTCGGCATCACAGGCCGTCAGGGAAAGAGCCGTTCCAGGCTCATGAGCGGATTCGGAACTGAGATAGTGGCAGGATGCACGCCGGGCAAGGGAGGTCAGGAAGTTGACTCTGTCCCTGTGTACAACAATGCAGCTGAAGCAATGGCGGCACACCCTGAGATCAACAGCGCGGTTTTCTTCGTTCCTGCAGGTGCCATTGCAAAAGCAGCGTTCGATGCAATGGATGCAGGAATAAAGTTCCTGGTACTCACCGCTGACGGCGTTGCCACACAGGATTCCATCAGAATAAAGGAAAAAGCTGCTGAAACAGGATCCATGTGCCTGGGACCCAATACAGTGGGAATGCTGGACACAGAAGGATACCTGTTCGGTCTTATAGGTGGCAGAGCATCCTGGGCGAGGAAGAACTATCTTCCCGGCAAAGTCGGCGTAATAAGCCGTTCAGGCGGCCTGAGCCAGCTGCTGGCAGCTTTCCACTGCAGAAAGAATCTTCCAGGCCCAATGGAAGACGGAACCTTTCAGCCGCTGTGGGGAGAAGACTTCCCCGGGCTGTCGGCTGTTCTCTGTGTTGGAGGGGACCCTGTCCCTGGAATTACTCTCCTTGAAGCCGCCAGAGCCTTCCAGGCTGACCCCAGAACAGAGGTGATGGCAGTATATGCTGAAACCGGAACAACCCAGGAGAACGATCTTGCAGAGGCCATCAGGTCAGGTGAGATAACAAAACCTGTTGTTGTGTTCCTGGGGGGCAGATTCACAAAGGCAGGAGTTGCTCAGAGCCATGCAGGAGCAATGATCCGTAACCCCAGCGAATCCTACGAAGCCAAGAGAAAAGCACTTCTTGAAGCAGGAGTTACAGTGGTGGACAGACCTGATGCCGTCTTTGCAGCCACTGCAGCCCTTCTTTACTGAACTTAACCTTTTTGTAACACTTCTCCCCTTTCCAGTATCTTTAAGACAACAACACTGGAAAGGGGTTTTTTGTGAAAAAGATCTTGGGGTTATGTGTAGTTTTGCTTTTTGCCGCCTGCGGCGAGGATGTGGAAGTCATCACGGACAGCAGCAGAGAAGCAGTTTTATCCCTGGTTAAACTAGATTCCATAGGTGTTGAACTCGGTGAACCTGAGTACGTATTCGGAGCAATAGAAGGTGCTGTCACAGGCCCTGACGGCAATATTGCAGTTCTTGACAGGGCGGCATGCTGCATAAAGGTATACACCCCTGACGGACAGTTTATCAGGCAGATATCCAGAGAGGGAAACGGTCCCGGCGAGCTGATCAGCAATGCTTTCCTGACTATCACTGAAGACGGAACGCTTCTCACAACAGGAGACGGTGGTGAAATTCTGGGAATTCACGCCTTCAGTTACGAAACAGGTGAATGGCTTGGTTCAGAACCTTCATTCAGTTCCCCGCCCACCTGCCTGGAAGGCGCTTCAGGAAACACCTACATGCGAAAAAATCTCACTCTGGACGCTTCCTCCGGAGAGCCTGTGGTGGTGACCACAATTACACTGAACGAATTCGGGAACGAAGAAGATCTGCTTGTTTTCATGGAAGAAAGAACTCCTTTCACCCCTGATGACATGACAGCAATCGTGAGCCTTGTGTGGTTTGGATACGATCTGGCTGCAAGCACGGATGGGCGTTTCTACATAGCACCAAGGTCAAGTCAGCAGGTTGTAATCCATGCATTTGACAACACTGGAGCAGAGCTGTTCACCATAGAACCTGACCTGGAACCCACACTGAGGACTGAAGAGGAAATTGAAGTGGAACGATTAATCCTGCAGGCAAAATCCGCTGCCATGGGTGACGGTATTCCTATAATCAATATTGATCCATACAAACCTCTTGTAAGAGGGCTTGAAATTGATGAAGGCGGAAACCTGTGGGTGCTTGCCGGCGGTCCGGCGCAGCCTGAGTTCCTGGTTTACTCTCCTGAAGGTGATTATCTGTACAGAGCCGGAGTGGAAGGCGATCAGCCGGACGGTTCATCCTGGGCTTTCAATTTCTCGGAAGGCAGGATCCTGGCCTGGGCCGAGGATCCCGCCGACGGATTCCAGAAGATCTGGATACTGGAAAAGGTTTAGTTACCCAGTATCACCAGCCTTGCAGCCTGTCTGATGTTCCCAGGGGCCTCTGCATCAACGATGTATGTCCCGGCTGGGATACCGGAGAGGTTCAGGTTTCTGCTGCCGGGTTCCAGGACAGTTTCCCGGATTACTCTTCCTGACAGGTCAAAGATGCTGATCTGAAGATTCATCTCACTGGTTCCCAGCCAGTTCAGAACAGTGGATGAACATGCCGGATTAGGTCCAAGGTACATTGTGCTCACGCCACCTGCCGGAGGAAAAGTCTGTTCCTCAATTCCCAGAACTGAAGTGCTGAGAATTTTGGCGTCAGGATCGAATTCAACACTGACAGGCTCGAAGGGTATGGTGAAGATTTCCTGCTGACCCTGGGCATCGTTAAGAAATGTTATCAGCGTGTCTGATCCGGCTCCTTCAACAAGGAATTCAACAGGCATTGTGAAGAAATTGCTTACTGTCTGTATCTGGCTGATATCCACGGAAAGCTGCCAGTCTGCGCCCTGCTGAATCCAGTTTGTTGTTATGTCGTATATGGGATAGCCCTCACCGTAGATCCACTGCTGAAAGAACCAGTCCAGATCGCCGTAAAAAGCTTCAGCGTGGTTCTGGAAGTCCTCTGTAGTAGCCAGTGAATACTTGAATTCCTCAAAGTAGTTGTTGTAGGTTGAGAAGAAGTCAGCATCTCCCATGATCTGTCTCAGCATATGAAGTACTGAAGCGCCTTTTTCGTAAGTTGTATTGCTCCAGAGCTCAGACGGCGTCTGAGGATTGATCACGGGAAACATTTCTCCACTGTAAAGATAGGGTTTCATGATGTTGTTCACTACGTAGTCGTGGTACTCCTCTTCCCCGTAGGTCTCCATCCAGAGAGCCTCAGAGTAGGTGGCAAAACTCTCTGACAGCCACACCTCTGTCCAGTATCTCTCTGTAACGCAGTCTCCCCACCACTGGTGCCCCATCTCATGAGCGAGAAGCCAGTCGTAGTTGGTGTTTCCGTTCACAGCAGAAGCTGTATGATACACCTGGGAAAGATGCTCCATGTCACCGCTGGGAGTCTCTACATAGCTGAACTTGCAATCCCACGGATATGCTCCGTAAAGGTTCTCGTAATTGGCCATGATCAGATCAACATTTGCAAAAGATCCCAGGGCATCCTCCACATCCCAGGAATACACGTAGTAGAATATTCTTGAATCAGTTGAATCATGGAGAACGGTGTAATCACCGGCACTGAGAGCTGCAAGATAGGTGGACATGGGCTGATCAAGTGTCCAGTGATAGGTCAGTGTTCCATTCATGTTGTTCGTGACACCTGCTGAATCTCCATTGGCAACAGCATAAAGGGAATCCGGAACAGTAATGTGAAAATCGTATGTAGCCTTGTCTGCAGGTCTGTCATGACAGGGGAACATGTATCTTCCCATTGAGGGATCTTCTACGAATCCCACCCCCATGTGAAAGATGGCATGGGGATGGAAGTGAAAACCTCCCCAGCTCTCCTCAGGCGGTGTACCGTTGTAGCTGATTACAAAATCCAGCGTGTCAGACGTGGAAGCCGGTGAGGAAAGGGTGATGAACAGCGAATCTGCAACATGATTGTATGAGGCAGCACCTGTAACACCTGTAACAGTGAATTCCTTGAGGAACAGTTTAAACTGGGAAAGATCGTTCTCTGTAGGGACAAGAGAGATCTCTGTAACTGCATCAATAGTCTCTGATGCAGGATCAATATCTATGATAAGATCGTAGTGAAGAACATCCACAGGCTCCAGAGGGTATTCCTGATAGAGAGGTGCAGGAAGAGGTGTAAGGGGCCTGGTAAGAACCATGGGGCTTAGTCTGGGGCTGTATGCAGACAGCAGTATCAGCAGAATATGCATCATTCTCTCCAATCAAGCAGAAGTCCGTCTATGAATTCTCTCAAAATACTCAATCTGGGTACAACGCTTTCATTGATTGGTTCAACACAATCCAGAAGGCGGAGAAGCCTGTCTGCATCGTTGTATGAAGCTGTTCCCTGCTCAACTTCCTCAAGCAGCGGCACAATGTATGGCTTCATCACTGGCAGCTCGTATGGAAGAGCCGAATTGAACATCACATCCGCCTGTTCCTGATAGGGAAAGATGTTCATCCGCTCTCCCTTTCTCACAGAAGACCATCCAAGAATTGTGTCATTTGCCGAGTATCCTCTTCTGAAGCTGTCCCTGACTATCCTTCGTATCAGTCTTCCGTCTGATGTGGACATCCTTGTGAGTCTGTCAATGTTCAATGTTGTCAGAGCGCTGATGTATATCTTGAATTTACTGCTTACATCAACTCCCGGAGTAAGACTGTCATTCAGTCCGTGAATGCCTTCTACAAGAAGGAATTCATTCTCCCCCAATGTCATGGGAGTAACATCGTCTTCTCTTTCCCCTTCATGGAAATCAAAGACCGGAAGCTTTACTGTCTCACCATTTAGAAGCCTGTTCACGTGATCACCGAAAAGCTCTGTGTTAAGGGCTCCCAGGCACTCGAAATCGAAGCTGCCATCCTTGTTTCTGGGGGTTTCAGACCTGGCCCTGAAATAGTTGTCCACACTGATCATCCTGGTTCCGAAACCCTGGGCTCTCAGGTATGTTGCCAGCATCCTTGTAAATGTGGTTTTTCCACTGCAGGATGGACCGGCTATCATTACTATGCGTTTCTCAGGGAAAGCATCTCCCAGCATGCTCACGATCTGGACAATTCTGCGGTTCTGGTAGAAATGACTCATCATCACCACCTGTCTGCCGGAATCCTCCCTGATTCTGCGGTTCAGCATATCAACAGTGTGAACTCTCATCCTGCCGATGTGCTTTTCCTCCAGATCCAGCTCTCTTGAAAGTTTCGGGCTTTCAACCCACTTTGAAATTTCCGGCCACTTGTTGCTTCCAGGGAACCTGAGAAGGAAAGATTCCGAGATGGGTTTCAGTTCCCATTCAGTCAACCATGAGGTATCAGGGACCGAAGGACCCATTGCAAACGCCCAGGAATCACCCAGAACATTTGCTCTGTAAGGATCAACTCCTTCGTGCCATCTTGGCAGCAGGGAGGGTTCACCCATAAGAGTTAATGCCTCATCTGATGAGAGAATACGATATTCAATCGGGATTGCTTCCTCTGCGATGAGACTGAGCTCCTGATGGAGTCTGGAGCAAACTTCCTCCTCCATCCCGTTGGGCATCCCTTCAATTCTGCATCTGTAGCCAAGTGATATTGAGTGTTCCACCCAGAGTTTCCAGTCAGGGTACGCCCTTTTTACAGCCTGATCAAGGGCCAGGATAAGACCCCGCCTGTAAACCTCTCTCCCTTCAGAAACCCAGGGAGGTATTGGTTCTCCGCGGTTGTGGCCAAGTGGGAGAACAAGCCCGGATGAGTCTCTGACTGCAATTACGGACCCTTTTTTCTGGAAATTCTGTTGCATTACTTTTTCCTTTCAAGTGTTGGTGAGTGAAAATACTCCAATTTCGCCCCTGCCAACAAGCCCCACCATCTGCTGCAAAAGAAATCTCGAACAGCTGTAATGACTCATCTTATGACCTGTTATCCCTGTTTCCACCCCAACCGGTTCCTGCCCCACTCAGGCTCTATTCTGCGACAAGTCTGCTTTTCCCGTCAGTTCTGCCGATAGCTGAAGATATGGACAATTGTCTTAAACCTGATTTTATTGTGGTAGTAATACGTCATATATTTTTCTCCGAAAAAACATGCTCATTTTGTGGGACAGCGCACCAGCCCCGAAGCACATAAAGGCATATCTCTTCTTCTTATGGCATATTTGCTGTTTTGGGAGCCATGATTTCAATCAGGTTGACCCGACAGGCTCTATATGCCATTGTATTTTCACACGATGGGAGTTTAGAAATGATATTTTTTCAGACAGCATTGATGATACTTGCCGCGTCCTCTCCCCTGTTGGATGTAACTGACTCCATCGATCGGGGAGGAACTGCTGTTTACACAGTTTCACTGGAAGAGGGAACCGTCTACTGGATAATCCTTCAGTCTCCTGATGGATCAACTGATCTGAATATTTCCGCTTCGTCCAATGATATGGATTTCGAGCATTTCATGAATCTTCCCTACCGTGAAGATTTCATTTACGCTCTGGATTTTGCCATAGCTGCCGGTCTGGAAGAAGGTGATGAATCGGTGACTCTCCCTGCAGCCTACTCAGGTCCGGTATACATCGTTGTTCACGATGCAGGCGGCAGCGGCGGAGAATTCATTCTCAAGATTCAATAGATCACGTGTACAATAACAGTGATGGTGATTTCTCAGTACTGGAGTTCAATACCTCGGTAAAAGGGCTTCTTTCCGCAGGCATCCCTGATTCCTTCTGGATCAGAGGGGTGATCACAGGCTTCAGACAGGTATCCGGAAGGGGACATTCCTATTTCCAGCTCGCTGATCCTTCTTCTCCAGGTGAACAATCCCCTGCTGTGGTTGATTGTGCACTGTTTGCCGGAGACAGAGCAGCTGTATCAGTAGAGGCAGGACGGGCAGGATCGGTTTTCGAACTCCGGAACAACATGGAGGTTCGAATACGTGCCCAGGTGAATTTCTGGGAGCGTTCAGGGCGATTTCAGATAGTAATGAAGGGGATGGATCACTCCTTTTCCGGAGATTCAGCTGTAATACATCTTCAGAAACTGGTGGAAAAACTTTCCCTTGAGGGAGTTCTCTCAGAAAACGGAACTCTTTCACTGAGTTCCCTGCCACTCAATGTGGGTCTTGTAACATCAAAAGGGTCTGCAGCTGAGCGGGATTTCGTAAAAACACTTGAGGAATCAGGATACCCATTTAAGGTATATGCATCATGGGCAACTATGCAGGGCTCTGAAACATCTGATTCCGTTTGCAGGGCACTGGCAGGGTTCCTGCGACCAGGTCTTATGGAAAAGCTTGATGCTGTTGCACTTACAAGAGGTGGTGGCTCTGCCGTAGACCTGGCCTGGTTCAACGATGAGAAAATAGCAAGAACCATAGCACAGCTCCCCTGGCCGGTTATTTCAGGTATAGGCCACGAAATTGATACAACTCTTCCGGACTATGCGGCTCACACAAGGGCTAAAACCCCCACACACGCCGCTTCCATCCTTGTTGATATTGCTGCAGCACTGGACGAGAAGATCTCGAGACTGAGCATGGGACTTGTCTCTTCATTCTCCCCTAGAATCAGCCTGGAAAAAATGCGCCTTGAGAAGATATCCGGAGAACTCTCAACAGCCCTGGCTGTACTTCCTGACAAAAACCGTGACAAGCTCCGCAGGGCTGCATCAGCAATAGCAATGGCAGCCGGGAGAATTCTGCATCAGGGTGAAAGGGAACTGACCTTCCTTGAGGGACAGGTTGAAATGAGAGATCCTGCCAGGATGCTTGAGCTGGGCTGGGGAGTTGTGAAAAACGCAGAAGGTAAAACCGTGAAGAAAGCAAATGATCTTTCTTCAGGTGAAAAGATATCAGTCACCATGCTTGGAGGCATTGTAAAGGCCTTTGTGGAGGAAATAGAGAATGACTGACAGCAGGAAGTATTCAGAGATGCTTGCAGAACTTGAGGGGATTGTGGACACCCTTGGCAGAGAAGATTGCGCCGTTGACCAGCTGGAAACACTGGTTCAAAGAGCTTCTGTTCTGATAAAGGAACTGAAATCAAGACTTGCTCGAACTGAAAAGTCTGTCAGCGGAATGCTTGAAGAGATTGGTGAACAGAACTGACAATCTCTTCGTCAGAGGGATTCAAAAGAGCTGCAGAGCCTGGAGAAAGCGGTCTGAACCGCTGGACATTGTCAACAGAAAAAACAGCAGTTACGGAAGTATTCACCGCAGAAGCCAGGTGCATTGGCCCTGTATCCGGTGTAACAAAATGTTCCAGTGAGGCAAAGCTCTCAGGCAGATCCTTTAGAGAAACAGCAGGAACTGCGGTTACACCACCCCCTGCAACCGCCTCAGCCCTCATTCTCTCCTCTTCAGTGCCCCAGTATATGATAACGGGCCTTAACCTGGAGATCTCACTTGTAAGGGCTCTGAGACGCTCTGAGGAGAATGCCCGTCCAGGCTTCCCCCCTGCATGGAATCCAACAACTGCTCTCTTCTCCACAGGTTTAACCCTGATTGATGGTCTGTGCCACACAGGCCAGCTCTCCCAGACATTTCCCAGAGCATGAAGAGCCTGGCTTTCATGAACTGTCCTGCCTGGCCATGCTGAATCAGGCGGCACAGAGTTGTACCATCCTTTTCCCTCAGCAGAGGGAGAACCAATTCGTTCAGGAATCCGTGTAAGTGCGGAAAGCATTGCCGTTGAAAGACTGAAGCCGTGAGGGTGTGACGCATCTACAACTGTATCAAAACCGGCGGACCTGATCTCCTTCAGCAGAAGCCTCAGCTGTCCCGGATGCTTTATCTGTCCCTTCTTGTTCATTCTGACAAGGTTCCAGCCTCTGCCCTCCAGAACATCTGCGAATCTGCCACTGACCAGAAGAGACACTCTGCTCTTCGGAAAACGATCTTCAAGGGAATTCAGAAACGGTGTGAGCAGAATGAGATTCCCCATTCTGTTGTCTATTCTCAGTACAAGAATGTTTTCAGGTTCATCATAATGGACAGAGCCGCCTCTCACAGTAAGAACTCTGAACAGGCCGTTCAGTTTTTTTCTGCCTGCTCTTTCCAATCTTCCGGCAAAGCTCATTGAGAGACTGGTGTTCCAAAGTGCGTGTAGCCGTCGGCTTTTGTAATTTTAACTCTGACCGTATCACCGGGGACATAATCAAGGGTGTTCAGTATCACTGTCCTGTTGCCGTCGGTTCTGCCTGCAAGTTGCCGGGGTTTTCTGGCAGGACCTGTGATGAGCACAGTCATCTCTCTCCCTTCAAGAAGAAGAGAACGCTCCAGAGTTATCTCAGTCTGCAGTTTCTGAAGAACAGCAAGCCTTGAAAGGCGTGTTTCCACAGGAACAACCGGTTTCAGGTCAACAGCAGCAGTACCCTGCCTTTCACTGTATCTGAAGAGAAAAGCATAGTCGTACCTGACTTCTTCAAGAAGAGAAACAGACTGCTGAAAGTCCTCTTCAGTCTCTCCGGGAAAACCGGCAATCATGTCCGTGGAGAGAACAATACCAGGCATCATCTCTCTGAGCATGGCAACTTTTTCAATGTACCCGCTCCGGGTATATCCTCTTTTCATACCTGCAAGAACACTGTCACTGCCTGACTGTACAGGAAGATGGAACATCCTGCAGATGTTTTCACGGGAAGCCATGACCCTGGCCAGCTTTTCTGTAAGATCCCTTGGATTGCTTGTAACAAATCTCACACGGCAGCTGTCGCCTGCAACATCGGAAACCTGCTTCAGCAGGTCAGGAAAGTCAGTTCCCCGGTGGCTGTAGGAATTAACATTCTGCCCCAGAAGGGTTATCTCCCTGAAACCGGCTTTTACAAGCCCTTCCACTTCATGGAGAATCAGTTTTGTTTCCCGGCTTCTCTCCCTGCCTCTCACATAGGGAACAATGCAGTAAGTGCAAAAGTTGTCGCATCCCCGGATCACATTCACGAATGCTCTCGGGAAATCCTCTCTCACAGGCGTGAACTCTTCATAATTCTCTTTTCCCTGAGAAACCGCAGCAGTTCTTTTCCGCATTGTAAGAAGTTCAGGAATTCTCTGGTATTCATCGGGACCTATCACAAGGTCAAGAAGCTTCATTCGGGAAAGCAGTTTATCTCCGTGTTCCTGAGCAACGCAACCGCAAAGAGCCATCACAGGTTTCCCGGAAGGCTTCAACCCTGCCAGGTGTGTAATACGACCAAGAGCCCTGACTTCCGCGTGCTCTCTCACTGCACATGTTACCAGGAATACCGCATCTGCTTCCCTGATATCTTTTGTAATACTGTGACCGGCTGAGATGAGAATACCTTTAAGTATCTCGCCGTCATGAGCATTCATCTGGCAACCGTAGACCTCAATCAGACATTTCATCCGGGAATCACCAGTTCCATTATAAGTCCTGCAAATACAGGGATACGAAGATTATCATCCAGGGGCATTTCAAACAGTTCTGCCAGGGTTGCTGCCACAGCACCGGCGGCAAGCCCCTTCGGTGTAAGATCCCATCCGAAAACTCCGGAGAGATACAGCAGCCCGATTGAGGCAGTAAGGCAGCTTAAAAGTGCTGCAAGGCTTCCCTCAAGGGTTCTACCTGAAACAAGCTTTATCTTTCCGTATCTAGTTCCTATCAGGGCAGCGAAAGTATCTCCTACACTGAGGAAAACAAGTGCGGAAACAGCAATTTCCGTACGGTAGAGAAGAAGTGTCAGAGCAGCGCTGGCAACAAGAACAGTTGAAGCTGTCATGGCTCCGTCCTGCTCTTTTCCCCTTAGGACTTTTCCGAATAGTCCAAGGAAAAAGCGGCGGAAGACCCGGCTTCTGCTCCGAAGGATATCTATCAGGAGTAAAGCAAGAGCTGAAGCAGCCAGGAAAAGAACCATATCTGTTCTTGGAACGAATATTGCAAAGCCGGGAATCACAATGGAACCGAAATGAATTCCTTTGCGAAGAACTTCTTCGATGTAACTCATGGAAAGTTAGAATCCCACCCCGGCAGATACACGGTGAGTACTGTCCAGCTCATCATGGCTGAGCCATGCATAATCCAGAGAAACAGGATGACCGCTTATACTCATGGTAAAACCGAGACCTGCAGTCATGCTGCCCTGGTTAGAACCAATTCTGAGCCCCACTGTATCCTTGATGAGAAGCTCGGTTCCAATGTGTGTATCCAGACTGACTCCGGCTTCAGGAATACTGTACTGGGCAGCGTATTCTCTGCCTTCAAACCTGAAATCCCCGTCTGCGGAAAAAGTGATTACTGTATGGAACCTTGAAATGGGCCAGGTAAAAGAAGCACCGAGTTTTGCTGTTGGAGAAACGCTCTCGCTTACCCCTGAATTCCAGAACATCCAGGTACCGAAAACATCCTGAAGGTTAAGACCAAGGGCAAAAGCCTGTGTGGGATTCCACTTCACAGCTGCATCAACTCCAACACCCCATGCGCTGTAGTCCATGAGCTTTCTGTATATGATCTTTGAGGATGCGCCGATTGAAAAATTCTCGCTGATGCTTCTTCCCCATGACAGGTAGAGAGCGTTGTCAGATGCGCTGTCCCAGGTTATGCGGCCCTCATCGTAGATAAGTTCCTCGCCGGGATCCCATTCGCCGTTCCCTTCAGTTCCTGACTGGTTGGAACTCTGATCCCAGTCATCGTTTCCTGAATCTCCTGGTTCTCCGCTGCCGTCTTCACCGAAAACACCGTCGGATCCTGTGTCATACCACTGAAGATCACTGGTGTTCGCAATATCTCCTGCATCGGTTCTGAACAGGCTTGCTGCAAATACATCACCTGCGTATTCCTGCGAATAAGCAAGGTAATCGTATGAGATCAAACCACCGAAACGTTCTGAGTGCATAAAGGAAGCCATTCGACCCCTTGCATTCACCAGACCGGCCGGATTCCAGTATGCGGCTGAAATGTCATCGGAAACAGCAGCGAAGGCACTGCCCATGGCCAGGGCTCTGGCACCAGCCCCTACGTAGAGAAATTCGCCGGCATACTTGTCAGCACTGGCTTCAACGGCAAGAAACAGAAAAACCACTGAGAATAGCATGAGCATTTTCAAGAAGAATCACTCCCCGTTCACATATCTTGCAAAAAGCTGTCTGTCTTCGAACCTTATTCTTGTGAAGAATAAACCTATACCCCAGTTACCGTCAGGAAGTTCCTCTTCCCGTATTACAACTGCCCGGGCCATTATCTGATTTCCATCGAGACCTATTGAAACATCCACTCTGGTAAGATCTCCAATTGCTTCCTCACAGACACAATAAAGCCCGGAAGCACTAAGATTAAGGGCAGTCACCGGCCGTCCCGGCATTCCCTGAGTACCCAGGACAACATCAATAGCTCCCCGGTATCTTTTCTCTCGTCTTTTTTCAGAAGAAATCTGGGTGTCCAATTGACTCTCTTTCCTACCCCGTAAACAGTTCTTCAGTTTCAGGCTTCATCAAAAGTACCAAACCGAATATACCAACAATGGTTCCGAAAGGCATCATGAGACAGAGTATCGCATCAATAACTATACAGAACGTTCTGTTGCGCTTCTTCATGAGGTTGAGGCCGGTTCTCAGCACAAGGATCCCCAGAGTAAGAAGAACAACAGTGAAAACAAGTCCCAATCCGCTGAATATCCAACCCATTACCTCTGGTGGAGGTTCGCTCTTTGCTGAATCAATGGCACCTGTGGCTATTAAGTAACCAATTGCCATGTAAATGACTCCTATTGATGACAATAGTATCTGGAACCCTCCTACAACGAAATGAAATATTGAAACAATGGTGTAGAGATCTGAATCACCTTTTTTCACTGCATCCGTCATTGTTCCCCCTTTAATGTTCACGGTATAATGACAGCTGAAACCAGGTCGGGCAAGTACCGAGGTTGACATGGAAAGTAATTTGGTAAATGTTGGCCTGTACCGTGTGGTACCAGAGGCAAAATTATGATAATGGAGGGAGTTATTTAATGGCTAATGAGTTCAATATTACGGCTGCTGAGATTGAAGAAGGAAAAACAATGGGAGGAATCGCCTATTTCGGCCTCCTCGGATTCCTTATTGCATATCTTACCAGCAAAGAGAACAAGTATGTTGTTTATCACGCTCAGCAGAGTCTTCTTCTTGTGATCTGTCTGATCCTTGCACCGATCCCGGTTCTCGGTCAGATTATCGCTCTCTGCGTTCTTGTTCTTGTTGTTATCGGCCTGCTCAACGGTTTCAAGGGTGAAATCAAGCCTGTTCCTCTTGTAGGAAACCTTGCTTTCAAACTTGGACTTCTCAAGCCAGTAGCAGGCGGAACAGCTCCTCAGGCACCGGAAGCTCCCGGCTCCCCTGATGTAGAGTAATCAGCAAAGAACACATTCTTTCAGGGGGGCGTTAATATCGCCCCCCTTTTTTAGAGGTAGTCGAATGAAAAAATCTTTCAACATAAGCTCATCTGATATTGAACAGGGAAAGGTAATGGCCGGAATCTCCTATTTCAGCTTCCCGGGCTTCCTCATTGCAATTCTTACCAGCAGAGAAAACAGGTTCGTGGCTTATCACGCCCAGCAGTCTCTTGCGCTGATTCTTCTGTCTCTGGTAAGATTCATACCTTTCACCCCGGGTTTCCTTGACCACATTATTTCACTGATTGTGTTCATTTTCTTTATTATCGGACTTGTGAACGGTTTTGGAGGGAAAGTTCAGCCTCTCCCTTTAATTGGAGAACCGGCATATTCATTGGGCATCTGCAAAGAGGAAGAACCGGTTAAATAGGAGATCTGTAAAGAAAGGTAATCTGTGGCTATTACACCAACCCAGCTTAATTACATCAGAAAACTTCTTGCCCAGAAAGCCAAAGGTCGGGCTGCAGTTGCAATAAGCAAAATACATCATGCAGACATTGCAGAACTTTTCTCTGTAAATCTGTCTCCTGCAGAGACAAAAATGCTTGTAGACCTTCTGTTCAGCCAGCTCAAAGCTGGTGATGTGCTTGCAGATCTGCCTGATTCCCTTCTCACTGAAGTACTGGATGAGCTTGACGATAACAGTGTGTCCAGAATTCTGAAACGTCAGGATCCCAATGACGCACTGCAGTTTCTCGCTCAACTTGAAGAAGACCGCCACGAACCGATACTGAAACTTCTTCCAGACGGTATCAGATATCGCATTGAACAGCTGATGATTTATCCTGAGGACAGCTCGGGTCAGTACATGGCATCAAGCTATATGTCCATTCAACCTGATCTTACTGCAAACGAAGCTGTGGAGCAGATCAGGAGCCAGAGCGAAGCTGTTGATGTGCCATTCTACGTTTATGTTGTGGATGATGACAAAAGGCTTCTCGGTGTTGTTCCTCTGAGAAGACTGGTAACCTGTCCACAGGATACATCCATCCGGGAACTTATGGTGGAAGATCCATTCACCGTGGACACTACGGATGACAGAGAAGAAGCTGCAGCCATCGCCAGAAGATATGACATAATGGCAGTTCCGGTGGTAGACGAAAATCATCATCTCATGGGAGTAATCCCGGGAGATTCCCTGTTTGATGTGATGGAGAAGGAAGCCACCGAGGACATGTACCGGATGGCAGGTCTTTCTGAGGACGACAGTGTGTTCACTCCGGTCCCCACTGCATTCAAACAGAGATTTCCCTGGATACTGGTGAATCTTGTTACTGCATTTATTGCCTCCACTGTGGTGAGAGCCTTCGAGGGAACAATCGCTCAGTTCGCCACACTTGCAGCCTTCATGCCTGTTGTTGCCGGAATGGGTGGCAACATAGGCAATCAGTCCCTGGTTGTGATAACAAGAGCAATCGCCCTGGGTGAACTGGATTTCAGCAGTGCAAGGAAAGCTCTGCTCAAAGAGTCAAGTCTGGGTCTTCTCATGGGACTTGTGGCTGGGCTGGTTGCAGCAGCAGTAGCATTTTTCACAGCAGGAGCCCCGGCCAGATCAATTCAGCTGGGACTGGTGATATTCGTATCTCTGGTTGCCAACATGGGCCTTGCAGGGCTGCTGGGAGCTGGAATACCCCTTTCCCTGAGAGCAATGGGCAAAGACCCGGCCCTGGGAAGCAACATACTTCTTACAGCCTGCACGGATTCCATAGGCTACCTTCTGCTTCTCGGTCTCGCCATGCTGATCATCACCTGAAATGACTGGAAAAGAAAAAAACAGAATCATTGAGGGACCATTCTCGGATCCTCACTCACTTCTTGGCATGCACAGAACAGGCAGAAGACTTTCGGTACACGCCTTCTGTCCCGGTGCTGAAACAATGTTGCTTATCCACGGCGATCTGGAAGAAAAGATGACCATGGTTGATCCCAGAGGTCTGTTTCAGTGGAAATCAGAACCTGACAGGGATTTTTTCACATATGAACTGAAGATTACATACCTGGATAAAAGCAGCTGGCAGACCAGAGATCCGTACACATTTCTTCCCCAGCTCGGTGAACTTGATCTTTACCTCTTCGGTTCAGGAAAACACCTTCAGCTGCACAGAATAATGGGTGCCAGGCTGTGGAAGGCAGACAATGTATCAGGTACCCTTTTCACTGTATGGGCACCAAATGCCCTTGCAGTAAGTGTCACCGGGTCATTCAACAACTGGGACAGAAGAAGACATCCCATGCGAGTCCTTGGAAAAAGCGGTGTCTGGGAACTGTTCATCCCGGGTGTTTCAGAGGGAGACATCTATCGATTCATGATCACCGCTGAAGACGGTTCATTTCTGGAAAAATCAGATCCATATGGAACCTTCTTTGAAAAACGACCGGGGAATGCTTCAATTGTATCAGATCCCTTCTCATTCAACTGGACAGATACAGAATGGATGGAAGCAAAGCCGAAAAGAGATCCTTTTACTGAACCCA
Source organism: uncultured bacterium (assembly GCA_964386635.1). Taxonomy (GTDB): domain Bacteria; phylum Fermentibacterota; class Fermentibacteria; order Fermentibacterales; family JCC-6; genus Sabulitectum. The sequence continues at coordinate 26,675 of CAYLRO010000016.1, forward strand.
TGTCCATCTACGAGCTTCACTGTCCCTCATGGACCAGGAAAACTGATGACTTCTTCAACTGGACCAACCTTACGGAATGGCTTGTTCCATACGTTAAACAGGAGGGTTTCACACACATCGAACTCCTTCCTGTGATGGAGCATCCTTTAGATGACTCGTGGGGGTATCAGGTTACAGGGTTTCTTGCTCCTACAAGCAGAATGGGTTCTCCTGAAGAGTTCTGCAGTTTTGTGAATGCGTGTCACAATGCAGGTGTTGGAGTTTTGCTTGACTGGCCCCCCGCCCACTTCCCTTCAGATTCATGGGCTCTTGCCAGGTTTGACGGCACCTGTCTGTATGAACATGAAGACCCCAGAAAGGGATACCACCCTGACTGGAACACTCTGATATTCAATTATGGCAGAAACGAGATAAGGAATTTCCTCTTTGCAAGCGCGCTTCAGTGGGTGGACACATACCATGCTGACGGCATCAGAGTAGACGCCGTGGCATCAATGCTCTACCTCGACTATTCCAGGAAAAATGGTGAATGGCTTCCAAATCAGTACGGTGGCAGGGAAAACATTGAAGCCGTTTCTTTTCTGAAAGAGTTGAATCACTATGTGGGAACTGAGCATCCGGGAACGGTAATGATCGCAGAAGAAAGTACCGACTGGCCCGGTGTAACTGCCCCTTCTGCAAACGGAGGTCTTGGTTTCCATTTCAAATGGAACATGGGGTGGATGAATGACACCCTTGAATTCTTCAGCAGTGATCCTGTTTACAGAAAACACCTTCTGAACAAAATCACTTTCAGTGCAGTATACGCATGGAGCGAAAACTACATTCTGCCTCTCTCTCACGACGAAGTTGTTCATGGTAAAGGCTCTCTTATTGGCAAAATGCCAGGGAACAGAGAAGCGAATCTGAGGCTTCTTCTTGCATTCCAGTGGTTCTTTCCGGGAAAGCAGCTTCTCTTCATGGGGGGAGAAAGAGCTCTTCCAGATGAATGGAACCACAAGGCGCCATTGCCGGAAGGCAGTGACCGTATGAAGGAATTTATTGCCAGTCTTAACAGATTCACAGGGTCAAATCCCCAGTTTCACCAGAGAGACTGCAGGCCTGACGGTTTCAAATGGGTTGATTTCTCCGATACAGATTCAACCGTTGTCTCTTTCCTGAGATTTGCTGAAAACTCTCCGCCAATGCTCTGCATTTTCAACATGACCCCGGTTCAGCGGGGAAACTACAGAATTGGTGTGCCCTGTGCAGGTAAGTGGAAGACCCTGTTCAGCACGGACTTCCCCTGTGAGAAACTCACCGCGGCGGAACAGATACACTGTCACGGCTTCGAACAATCCATAACTGTTAACCTTTCGTCCCTGTGCTGTTCGGTTCTCTCTCCTGTTTGAGGAAACCTTTTCTTATACTCCTTGATGCAGGGAGGAAATATGAGATCACACAGAAAATATCTCTGGTTCAATACATCAGGAAGGGTGGAATTCATCAATATTACACCTGATGTGGAAGAAGAGCTGTCAAAAAGTGGTATACAGGAAGGGCTCTGTCTGGTGAATGCCATGCACATCACTGCCAGCGTGTTCATAAATGATGACGAACCGGGACTTCACAGCGATTACAGAAAGTGGCTGGAGGAACTGGCTCCTCATGACCCGTCCAGGTACCGGCACAACCTTACCGGGGAAGACAACGGCGACGCACACCACAAGAGACAGATAATGGGCAGAGAGGTTGTTGTGGCAGTCACGGAGGGAAAGCTTGATATGGGCCCGTGGGAGCAGATCTTCTACGGTGAATTCGATGGCCGGAGAAGAAAAAGGGTATTGGTCAAGATCATAGGAGAGTGAGGTAAAAAATGCGTTACTTACTTGCGGCAGCAGGACTGCTGCTTCTACTGGGAGCAGGCTGCAACGGTGAAACTTCAGGAGGAATCCCCCCTCAGTATCAGCCCTATCCCCCTTCAATCAGCGTAAACGGCGTGGGAACCGCAACAGGCATAGCCGATATGGCTGTTATCAATTTCAGCATCAATGTTTCAGACAAGGATCCAGGTGATGCTGTTAATGATGCAGCAGAACTTGCTGAAGGCGCCATAAGCGCTGCAGCTGATCTGGGAATAAGTGAAGACGACATCGAGACAGTCGGCTACAACATCTACATGGAAGAAGAATACGACTACAACACCTACGAATACACAGGAGAGAACATCTACCATCTCACTCACTCCTTCGCTGTAAAGGTTCGGGAAATAGACCTTGCTGGAGATGTTCTCGGGGCTCTGGTGGAAGGCGGAGCAACTTCTGTTGCTGGAATCAGTTTCACTGTAAGCAACCATGACGAACTGGTTGCAGAAGCCCGTGAAGCGGCGCTTGTTAATGCCAGGGAGACTGCAGAGCAGCTTGCAGATGGCCTTGATGTATCACTTGGAGACCCTGTAAGCGTAAGTGAATGGGTCGACTATTACAATAACTATGGTCTTTACAACAGTTACGATTCATACTACGGAGACTACTACTACGACTCTCCCCCTGTATCTCCCGGTAACACCAGTGTAACAATGAACGTCTCCGTCTCCTACGCGATCGATTAGAACTTGACTGCAATACTTCTTATCCTGGCGGGGTTTTACATCTGTGAAGCCCCGCCTGCAGACATGGACATGGCAATTGACCTGCTTCGAACTGCCATGACAGAGGCAGAGCCTCAGGCACTGGGCATGTTCTTTGCGGAAATCGGCCTGGAAGCCTCCCCTGACGAGGTTCTGCTCTGGACAGACATGGACTTCTATGACCTGATCATGGATTTCGCTCCTGCGGCACCGGATACAGCCCCTCCGGACTCCCTTCTTCCACTTGTGGAATCACTTCCTGTTGAACTCCTTGAAAAAAACAACTAAGAGGAGGTAACTATGAGATATGGAAGCCATTTTAATATCAACAGCCATCCTGACAGGTTCACTGGTTATCACGGAGGTATGCTCCAATCCTCCTGACGAAACCGCAGGAGAGTTCATTGAATTCCATAACGACTCAACCGAACAGGTAGACATCACAGGATTCTCCATAACTGACGGCGATGCTCTTGACGAACTCCTTCCATGGGCTGGAACCTTTCCTCAGGCAGAAGTTCAGACAGGAACATCTGTCATTCCCCCAGGGGGATATGCAGTACTCCTGGAAGAAGGTTACATCAATGATCCCTGGCTGAATTTCCAGACAGGAACGGTAATTCTAACAACCGGAGATCAGTCCATCTGCAATGGTCTCGCTGCATCATCAGACCCTCTCACCCTCTACAACCAGACCGGTACAACAATGTCCAGCGTAATCTCCACTTTCGGAACACCATTCCCCTCTGACAACTGGCAGGACCGGGATGATGACCAGCTTGACTCCATCCCCTTTGATCCAGGTGAAGGCTTTACCCTTTACCGCTACCCTCTGAACGTTCCAGACAGTGAAGCAGCCTGGTACACCGCAGAGCCCACACCAGGAAGCCCTCCAGATGCCCCGTCTGACACCTTCCTCATCACTGTAGACTCTCTCCTGCTCAGCGAAGACAATCCACAGCCTGGTTCAGCCATATTCCTCACAGCAGTGATATCCTGCTGGGGTACAGTATCTCCCGATTCAGGCAGCGTAACTCTCTACCTTGATTCTAACGGCGACTCAATCCCGAACCCGGGGGAGGTCCTTCTGTCCATCCCTGCACAGGAACTTCAACCAGGACGAACAGACACACTTGTGGCCTTTTTCACCGCCCCTGAACAGGGTTGTTATCCTGCGGCATGCTCAGCGCCAGAATGCCATGAGAGAATTCATTTCACAACAGGCGGAGGCATTAATCCCCACATAACAGAGGTCATGGCCAATCCGATCATAGAGGATCAGGAGGAATACATCGAGATCTACTACCCCGGCCCGGGAGTTTTCCCCCTTGACGGGTGCTCTTTCACAGACGGAGACGCTGTTGATCAGATCACTTCTTTCCAGAATGGAGGCTACATACTCCCTGAACAGACTGCACTGATCATTGACCCGGAATACAACGGAACACTGGCAATCCCCGGTAACACCCCGCTCTTCATCCCGCAGAACACCACTCTGGGAAACGGCCTTACCACAGACGACCCTGTCCTTCTCTACAACGGCAGTGAACCGTCTCTTGAAGTCCTGCTCTCAACTGCAGGCTCACCGCTTCTCAATGACGATCCCCTGCTCTGCGATGACAACGGAACAGATTCCATTCCCTTCGATCCAGGTGACGGATTCTCAATGGAAAAAATAATCCCGGAGGGTCCTGATCAGCAGTTCAACTGGGTCACATCACAGCCCGGGGGAACTCCTGGTACCATCCCGGATATCCAGGGATGGACAGACCTTGCCACAGATTCCATCACACACAGCAATGTGTTCTCGGCGTTCTTCTCAAACCGCGGGGCAGTTGAAGCTACCGGGCTTGCGTCGATATTTATTGACGGGAACGGTAACCTTCTGCCGGACCCTGAAGAAATTCTCCACCAGAGCATCATCACGCTTCAGCCGGGAGAAACCGGTTCCGTTTTCGTACCCTGGTCTCTTCCTGACAGCGGGATATTCACAGCAGCTGCAATCATAGAAAATGAACAGGATACCACTGCGTACAACAACAGCAGGCACATTCAACTGCTGCCTGAAAACCCTGCATGGCCTGTGATAACAGAAGTACTCTGCAACCCGTCCAATGAAGACTGTGACGAGTTCATTGAGCTGTTCTTCCCCGGCCCGGGCCAGGTGGACATTACACAGTTCACCATTACCGACAATGACACCGAAGACGACCTTATCCCGCAGACAACACAATTCCTCACTCCAGGTGCCTGGGGCCTAATCCTTGATCCTGAATACGAAAATGGATCGCAACCATACGACATCCCGCCTGATACACCTGTCTTCCATCCTGGAAACACCACACTTGGAGACGGCCTGTCAGGTACCGACCCTGTCATACTGCTTCACGATTCAGCAGAGGTGTCCACATACGGCACACCGGAAGATGAATCAGACGGGATCCCATTCGATCCAGGCAGCGACCTCAGTGTAGAGAGAATCAGCTCTGAGCTGCCTGACAATGAATCAAACTGGTTCTCCTCACCTGACGGCCCCACCCCTGGAGAACCTCCACAGGGAATGACTCAGGGAGTGGACTACAAGCTCACAACGCTTTCTGCCGCACCTCCCATGGGTCAGCAGGATCTTACTGCAGTTGTTACAGCCTTCCTCACCAGTGCAGGAACAGATTCTGTTGTTCAGGGAGAACTCTCCGTGTCCCTCTCTGCAGACGGATCACTTCTGGAAACAAGCCAGCCCCAGATCCCGGGGCTTGAAGACACAGTTGCAGTCTGCTTCACCTGGCAGACCTGCATGGAAACCACAGAGCTTGCAGCAGAAATTCTCTGCCTGCCTGATCAGAACCAGGAGAACAACACTGCTCTTCACATCTGGAACCCGCCGACTTCAATTGTGATCAACGAGATTTTCTACCATGAACCAGAGTGGCTCGAGCTCTATAACGGAACAGACACAGCAGTGGATCTCTCTTCAGTAACAGTCTCCGACAGGGCAAACACCATTGATCTCCCTGAGTACATCCTTCCCCCTGAGTGTTATGCAGTAATAACAGAGAACGAAAGCGACTTCACCCAGATATGGGGAAATACACCGTGCGATGTTCTGGTGCCTGATAACTGGGTCAGCCTGAACAACTCAGGCGACAGCCTGCTTCTGCATGCGAACAGCATACCTTCAGACATGGTACCCTACACATCGCAGTGGGGCGGTAACACCACGAACACCCTGGAACGCAGATCAACAGAGGTAATGGGCTTTCTGGAGGAAAACTGGGGCACATCAGTAACAGCAGGAACCCCTGGAACCGAAAACAGCATCGGTGAAACCTCACAGGGTGAATTCATGGAGCTTTCCCCTGTGGTGTTCAATCCTCCGGAAACTCCACTTCACATCCAGATCAATCTTCCAATGCAGGCATGCAATGTAACAGTAAAAGTATACGACGTAAGGGGAATGGAGCTGGAAAAGCTCTATGATGGTATTGTACCCGGGGAAACACTCATTCTTCAATGGACAGGCCAGGATCTTCCCATTGGGCGGTACATAATCCATGCAGAGGCAAACTGCTCGGGAGAAGTAATCACTGATGCAGCAGTTGTTGTTCTTGCAAGGCCACTGGGTTAAAACGAACGATACCGTTCTACAGATCAGGCATGTGCTTGTTCAAGCATCTCTGCAAGTTCCGATATCATGAACGGCTTACAGATACTTGCAGTAAAACCGTATTCCTCAGGGTTTGCCATGATCGGGCTCTGCGAATAACCACTGGCTACAAAAACGGGGATGTCAGGGAAGATTTTCCTGATTTCCCTGATTGCTTCTTCCCCGCCCATACCACCTGGTACTGTCAAATCAAACATCATCCCGGTAAATTTCCGGTCTGCTTCACTCTCTTCCCTGATGAACTCCAGTGCATCTTTTCCATTCTCAAACAGAACAACTGTGTAGCCGAATGATTCAAGAGCTCTTTTGAAAACCCCACGAATGGCTTTTTCATCATCCATAACCAGAAAAACACCGCTGCCTTTGTGTCCTTCTCCAGAGGCTCTCTTCACTGCAGGTTCAGATTCCGGTGATGCCGGCAGGTAGAGATGAAATACACTTCCCTTTCCAGACTGGGATTCAACATCAATACAACCGCCATGCCGATTGATTATTGAGTAGCATGTTGAAAGTCCGAGCCCGTGTCCTTTTGGTTTTGTGGTGTAGTACGGATCGAATATGTGAGGCAGGAATTCCTTCGGTATTCCTACACCATGGTCCTTCACCGACAGCTTCACATACTTCCCCGCAGGTAGAGACGGGTGTTCTCCCCTGGACAGGGAAACATTAGAGGCGGAAAACTCAATCAGACCACCCTTCGGCATCGCCTGCTGGGCATTAATTGTCAGGTTGTCAATCACCTGACCAATCTGGTTCTTATCAAAATCGCATACCCACAGATTTTCCTGGATCTGGAAACTGCTTGAAACCGATGAACCGCTCAATGCGAAATTTGCAGTATTCTGAACAAAGGGAAACAGGTTCTCCACCCTTTTTATCGGGGCTCCACCCTTTGCAAAGGTGAGTAACTGCTGGGTGAGTGCACGGGCTCTTTCGATGTTGCGCAGTGATTCGGTGAGATAGGATGACACCTGCATTTCAACAGTTTCTCCCAGTGCCAGCTCGATGTAACCGAAGACACCTCCCAGAATGTTATTGAAGTCGTGTGCTATGCCTCCTGCTATTACTCCAAGGGATTCCAGTTTCTGTGCTCTTCTCATGGAACTGTCATGTCTGTATTTTTCAGTCATATCCCTGAATACAAGAACAACTCCAATAGTTTTACTGCTGCTGTCCCGGATAGGGGCCCCGCTATCAGCTATTGCCCTTTTTCTGCCGTCTTTCGCTATCAGGCAGGTGTGATTTTCCAGTTCCACAACTTCACCGGTGGCAAGCACTTTTTCAACGGGATTTGTACACTGGAGCCCGGTGTTTTCATTGATTATCCTGAACACTTCAAGCAGTGGCTGGCCTGAAGCCTCGCTGGATTCCCAGCCTGTCAGTGCTTCTGCTGCTTTGTTAAGCATGGTAATGTTCCCGTTAACATCTGTTGTAATCACACCGTCACCTATGCTCCGGAGAGTTACTGCAAGGCGCTCTTTTTCAGCAGCCAGTTCAAGTTCAGCAGTCTTCCGCTTTGTAATATCCAGACAGGTTCCGAACAATATGAACGCTTTGCTGCCACGGTATTCGATCCGGGCATTGGTAAGAACATGGATAACCTGTCCGTCCCTGCAAACAAGCCGATACTCTTTAGGATCTAAGAATTCCTTCCCGGAGGCCATTCCTTCAGAAAACCACTCGTTCACCATTGCCCGGTCTTCCGGATGATGGATTTCAGAGTTGATTCTGCTGTAATCAATGGATTCCATCTTATCATATTTCAATAGATCATGCATTCCATCTGACCATTTAACTGAACCGGACTCTATCTCCCATGTAAAGTCACCAATACCAGCAACAATCTGGGCCATTTTCAGTTTCGACTCGCTTCTTCTGAGGGTCTCCTCCATTTCCTCCTGTTCAGTGATGTCCAGAACAGCAGACTGGTATCCCAACACATTCTCAGATTTATCAAGAACAACTGTTGCCAGACCATGAGCAGTGAATATTGAACCGTCTTTTCTCTTTGCCGTGTAATTTCCCTCCCACTGTCCCAGACTGTTCAATGCATTGGTAATTTTCAATGCTTTCTTTGAATTCTGCATGAAATCAGAAATAGGCCTTCCCAGCACCTCTTCCATTTTCTCATAGCCCCAGAGCCTCAGGAATGCGGAATTTGCTTTAGTGATCGTTCCATCAACACCTGAAATGCTGTTGGCTGTAATTGAGGCTTCAAAAACAAGATTTGTCAGGAGAAGAGCTTTTTCCGCCATGTATTTATCAGTGATATCAATATGTTGTATTACTGCATTGGTTAAGCCTCCGGATGGTTCTTTGATCGGGAAAATTGTTGTATCAAGAATTCGGTTAACCGTTCTCTGCAGCGGCAACCCCGTCAACTGTGAAGAGTCATAGTGAAGAATGAACCTGACTGATTCACCCTGTTCGTAAACCTTCTTCACCAGAGGCAAAACATCCTGTTCAATCAAGATGCTGTCTTCAAGAATATTATACTTTCCAACAACTTCTTCCTCAGTAATCTGCAATAACTCCCGGCAGGCTCTGTTCAAGCGGAGAAGAACTCCTTTGGAATCGGATATCCATATTGAGAACGGACTCTGTTCAATAATGTCATTAAGAAATGATTCATTCTTCCGCAGAGCTTCATTGGCCTTTCTGGAATAAGCCTGTTTCTGATGACGCCATATCAGACCTATAACCAGAATTGCCACGACAATAAGTAGACAGATGGTCAGTGTAATTATCCACGCCTGCTGGCGTAGCGGCGCGTAAATCTCTTTCTGGTCAACTTTGGCAACCATGTACCATGGGGTACCTGGAACCCTGCTTATGGCACCTAGAACAGGAATACCCCTGTAGTCAATACCTTCAACAACACCTTCAATGCCCTCTGCAGCCATGGTTGCCGGGTATTGGAGATTGTCATCTATGGGCAGGCGCATCTGCAATGCGGTGTTGTCAATATGACGCAGGTCGTTCAGGAACAACACCTCGTCACCCTCCCGCCTGAATATCAGAGTCTCCGCTGAGGGGCTGGGGCTTGGCCAGCTCTGTACCAGAGGATACAGAAACTGATACGGGTCAATCACAAACAGTACAACGCCATCTGCCATCTGGTCTGTATTCGGTTTTACACCTACCGGCACCAGGAAACTCATGTGTATCGGATGGTCGGTATGACCTCCGTGCAGGTCAATAAAAACAACTTCCTTCGAGCTTAAAGCACTGCTGATGGACTGAATGTAAATGCTGTCAGGAATGAAGGGGGTTTCAGGAGATGACATTCTGAACCGGCAGTCGGAATCGAACAGTGTCACTGATGTGTAGCCGTAGATCTTCTGGGTCTCGGTAATCCAGTGAAGTAATTCTTCCTGCAAGGCAGGATTGTCCGGTTCTTCAAGGAATTGCCGGGCAAGATCATTGTGGAGAAACGCATTGGCGTTATTTCTTCTTTCCTGCACCCAGGAAGCGATCTCCCCGGCTTTCAGATCTGCTATGGCGGCCAGTGTTTCATGGGTGGTTCGGCGGATCTCAGCCTGATGGTTTCGAAAGAAAAAGAATCCTCCGGCAATAATACCAAGAGTAAATATAAGTGCCAGAGCAAGATAACCCCACGGGAAACTTTGTCTGGCATGAGGATTGAGTTCAGGCTGCATGGATCGCCCGGAGACCGGTTCTCCGTTATCGCGATTCAGCCCTGTTCGATTCTTTCTCATCAAAAGGTTTCCACCGTTCAAAAGAGAACTTGCAGCCAGACCGGTTCTGCTGATAACTCGCATCTAGAATAGTGACAACACGGAATCAGTGCAAGGTAAGTCTTCTACTGCTCTCATATGTCACAACAAGTAAAACAGAGTGGATGTTAAATAAACTCTGGACATGTATGGGTTCACCCACTATGCTTCTTTATCCTTCGCGCCGGAGAATTTACTTTTATAATGGAGCGGCGCAATGCGATTAACAACTGTTACTTTTATGATTTTCGCCTCGGTTTCTTTTTCTGAAACAATAACCGGAACAGACTGGTCAGGTGGCGGTGGAGTCCCGGGACCTGTTACAGACTGGGGCAACAGATACCATGCTGCCGACCATATTAATGACACTGGAGGTTCACTGCGTCTGGCGTCAGCCATTCTTTCCATTCCGGTGGAGCATACAGTAGACGGCGAATTTAACAGTGCAAGCCGAGTTCATGCCGCAGATATAGACGGAGACGGCGATACGGATATTCTGGGTGCAGCACGTGATGATGATGAAATTACCTGGTGGGAGAACACCGATGGCACAGGGACCGTGTGGACAGAGCATACAGTGGATGGTGACTTTGATTATGCAATCTCAGTCTATGCCACAGATGTAGACGGAGACGGTGATACGGATATTCTGGGTGCAGCGTTTATTGCAGATGACATCACCTGGTGGGAAAACACAGATGGCACAGGTACCGTGTGGACAGAGCATACAGTGGATGGTGACTTTGATGGAGCACAATCGATCTATGCCGCAGATCTGGACCATGATGGCGATACGGATATTCTGGGTGCAGCATATGGTGCAGGTGAGATCTCCTGGTGGGAAAACATGAATGGCACAGGTACCGTGTGGACCGAGCATACAGTAGACGGCAGCTTTGATCTTGCACACTCGGTCTATGCTGCAGATGTAAACGGAGACGGCGATACTGATATTCTGGGTGCATCACGTTTTCACAATGACATCACCTGGTGGGAAAACACAGGCGGCACAAGTACCGTTTGGACAGAGCATGTAGTGGACGATAACTTTAATCATGCACACTCGGTCTTTGCCACGGATGTAGACGGTGACGGTGACACAGACGTGCTGGGGGCTTCCATTGTTGCTGATGACATCACCTGGTGGGAGAACACGGATGGTACAGGCACCATGTGGAGAGAGCATACAGTTGACGATTCCTTTGGTGGTGCACACTCGATCTATGCCACAGATGTAGACGGAGATGGTGATACGGATATTCTGGGTGCAGCATGGACTGCAAGTTGCATTATGTGGTGGGAAAACACAGATGGCACAGGCAACCTGTGGACAGAACATACAGTGGACGATTCCTTCAGTATTGCAAACTCGATCTTTGCAGCAGATGTGGATGGAGACGGCGATACGGATGTTCTGAGCGCAGCATTTGGTGCAGGTGACATTACGTGGTGGGATGTGATGGGTTATTCCCCGGCAGGTGTGCTTGAATCATCAATTCTTGACGCTGGCGCAATTAATGTCTGGCTATTGTTTACCTCCCATGAACTGGAACCGGCTGGAACATCTGTAGCATTTCAGTTCAGAAGTTCAGCTCTTTCCACCAGCATGGGAACCTGGTCTGACACTGTATTCACTGACAGCACCGATTTGTCCGGTATTCTTCCTGATTTTACAAACTTTGTTCAGTACAGAGTAATAATGCAAACCGCAGATCCGTCAAAAACACCTCTTCTTAATGATGTCATAATTGCTTACACCAGTGAGTTGGGTATTGGTAACACTGATACCGGCTGGGATCTTGAAGCTGCTGCAAACCCGTCCTTCGGCAGTTTTGCAGTTCAGGTAACTGTGCCTCAGTCGGCAATGGTTGACCTTCATCTTTATGATGTCACAGGGCGCGTAATTGCCCAGCATTCACAAGAGATGTCCAGTGGCGAACACTCTGTTTCCTTCAATAACCTTCAAGAAGGAGTTTATTTCTGCACAATGCGTGCAGAAGACTTCACGGCAACAACACGGATTGTCATTCTGAACTAGCCCTTTATGAACATTAATTTTACTGCCCCTCCTGATATGAGGAGGGGCTGCAGTTCTACCGATACCCCATAGTGTACACTTATTTCTCAGGAAGAGATTGATGAATGCAACAGAAGCCGCCTTTACAAGCGGCTCCTGTCTTTACAGCTGTCAGAGTCAGCTTCTGGCTCTGAGCTTCTCAATCATGTCACGGGTCATGGAGTGAAGATCCCAGTAAGGTTTCCATCCCCATTCTTCCCTTGCAGCTGAATCGTCAATTGTTGCAGGCCAGGTGTCTGCGATGGTCTGCCTGAAGTCCGGTTTATAGCTCACCTTCAGATCAGGGATGAACTTCCTGATCTCTGCTGCAAGCTCTCCTGCTGTGAAAGAGAGGGCTGAAAGATTGTACTCGCAGGGATGTATGAGCTTTGACTTGTCTGCTTCTGCAAGATCTATGGTGGCTTTTATGCAGTCAGGCATGTACATCATTGGAAGCATGGTATCTTCCTTTACAAAACAGGTGTATTCACCTGTCTCTACAGCTTTGTAGAAAATGTCCACGGCATAGTCTGTAGTGCCTCCTCCCGGAGGAGTTTCACTGCTGATGATCCCAGGGTAGCGGACACCTCTGATGTCTGCACCCAGTTTCTTCACGAAATAGTCACCGAGAAGCTCTCCGCAGACTTTTGTAACACCGTACATTGTCTTCGGCTTGAGAACTGTCTCCTGGGGAGTGTTGAATCTCGGCGTCTCCGGACCGAATGCTGCAATTGAGCTGGGGATAACCACAGTGCCCAGACCCAGGTCCACTGCGGCATTCATGATGTTCATGGAACCGTTCATGTTTACATCCCAGCAGAGAGCAGGATTCTTCTCACCTGTTGCACTGAGGATCGCAGCCATATGGAAGATGGTGTTAATACCCTTATCTCTGATCATGCTGAAAACTGCGTCCCTGTCTGTTACATTCAGCACATCACATGGACCTGTCTTTGAAAGTTCTCCGTCAGGTTTTCTTATATCAGTTGCTATTACATTCTCGTTGCGGTATCTGTTTCTGAGCTCACGGGTCAGTTCGGTTCCAATCTGCCCCATGGCTCCGGTTACAAGTACTTTTCTATCGGTCATACAAGCTCTCCGTTGAGGGTGTTCAGAAAATAATCATCTGGCAATTCTAAGGATTTACCCGGCTTATTTCAAGTATCCTTGTGCCTATCTCTATTCTGTCTATTCCATGGGTTTCAATAAGTCTTCCGAAAACCGTGTATCTGCAATCCAGCCGCCTTTGACTGTCCAGCATTATGAAGAACTGACTGCCCCCTGTGTCCATTCCGGCATCAGCCATTCCAACCGTTCCTCTCAGGTATGGAAGGGTGTTGTTCTCAGCCGGAATAACATATCCGGGACCTCCCAGTCCGTTGCCTTCAGGACATCCTGCCTGTGCCACAAATCCGGGGATTACCCGGTGAAAGTAGATGCCGTTGTAGAAACCTGTTTCAGCCAGATACCAGAAACTGCGGCAGGTTACAGGAGCACTCTCCTTCTCAAGCTGCATTATGTAATCACCGGCATCTGTTGAAATCAGTACCTGTTCAGGAACTTCATCAAGAGGTGGAAGGTCATCAGGTACATCATCCTTCCCCGGCAGTTCAAACTCCCGTCCTGCAGCATCTGCGGCAATGGCTCCCACCATCATGTAATCATCTGTAAGGATGTAGTCCAATCTCTCAGGGGGAATTCGCCAGCCCAGTTCAAGAAGTGCCATGAGAGCAGCTGCTCTTTTTGCCGGATCAGGGCTTCCGTAGAGAGAATCCTCGAGAATGGGAACCTGACCAATTCCGGAAAGAGCCATATGACCCAACGGACCACTCATTTCAGACATGTTAAGCAGCAGGTCCGATCTTCCTGTTGCCTGAGCGGCTGTGAGCCTCACGGCTGCAGAGGTATCTTCAAGCATCTGAAATGCTGAATTTGGACTCCTGAGTATTACTGCACTCCTGACTGCCGGGCTGGGGTCGTGAATGAATTCCTGGGCGATCTCCAGTGGTGCAGCCATTACAAAGTAGTATCTCTGCAGGTCTGTAAGTTCATCAGGGTTCAGGTTCGGCAGGATTGTGCCGGCTTCTGAGGTGTATCTGAGAATTGATGTGAGGGTTTCCTCTGTGGGGTTTTCAGCAGGAACCGATAGAGCGGTTCGCCCTGCAAACTCTCTCCAGAGATTTCTGGCTGCAGGAGAAAGCTGATCCCAGCACTGATTAATGTATCCTGCCAGTTCAGCGGCACCGTCAGGTTGCATTCCGAATGCCATGAGGTGAAACTGTCTGAGGATAGCCTGTTCCGCCAGATCAGGATTTTCAGGCAGAAGGAATGATCCTCCGAATTCCATTGAAACCGGGTTCTGAGCAGACTCTACGGAGTTCCCGGCAATCATTGCATCCAGGGCCTGCTGCCCCGGGGCAAGTGAAACGAACAATACTGCAGCGGTTACCAATAGCATGTAAGCCTCCCTGTAAGTGCATCGGGGTGAAAAGTAAACTATAATTCATGACTGGCGTAAAAGCCGGTGGTTATAACTTGAAAGGCTGACATGGCAAATAACGTAATAGACATGGCCCGGGAAGGGATTGCACCGGAACATCTTGAAAAGGTACTGGAAAATGAGCACCTCTCAGTTCCGGAAACTCTATCTCTCATAGCAGCAGGACATGCTGTTATACCAGCAAACAACACCAGGAATCTGAAAAAGCCCTGCCTCATCGGCGGAGGCAGCAGAATAAAGGTGAATGCAAACATAGGAAGTTCCATGGACCGTGAGTCCATGGACGACGAGATTGAAAAACTGAAAACAGCAGTTGCATCCGGAGCAGATACGGTCATGGACCTGTCCACCGGTCCTGCATGGGAGACAATTCTCCACGAAATAACCAGGAGAAGCCCGGTACCTGTAGGCACAGTACCTGTCTATCAGGTCTTTGGAATAGCAATGGAAAAGGGCCGGGAAGTGGCAGATGTTTCCCCGGATGAGATATTCTCAGCTGTTGAAGACCACTGCAAAGCAGGAGTAGACTACCTGACACTGCACTGCGGAGTAACGAGAAGATCCGTGGATCTCCTTCGCAAACAGGGAAGAAAAATGGGAATAGTCTCTCGCGGTGGCTCTCTCATGGCCGAGTGGATGGAAAAGCGCAAAGAGGAAAATCCCCTTTACTCAGGCTTTGACAGACTATCTGAGATTCTCAGGGCTTACGATGTAACCTACTCTTTGGGTGACGGATTGAGACCTGGATGCATTGCAGATGCCGGCGACAGGGGTCAGATTGAGGAGCTTGTCACTCTTGGAGAACTGCAGAGCAAAGCTCTCTCAGCAGGAGTTCAAACCATGATTGAAGGCCCGGGGCATGTGCCCATGGACCAGATCGCTGAAAACATCAGAATTCAGAAAAGCCTCTGCGGTGGAGCCCCTTTCTATGTACTGGGCCCTATTGTAACAGACATAGCTCCAGGTTATGACCACATTACCAGTGCCATAGGCGGAGCTATCGCCGCATGGCACGGAGCAGATTTCCTGTGTTATGTGACCCCTGCTGAACACCTGAGACTCCCTAATATTGATGATGTCCGTATAGGTGTGTACACAGCAAGAATAGCAGCACATGCCGCAGACATTGCCCGTGGAACTCCAGGAGCTTCCAGCAGGGACAATGCCATGGCTGAAGCAAGAGCCGACTTCAACTGGGAAAAGCAGTATGAGTGTGCACTGGACCCGGTGACAGCAAGGAAGTTCAGAAGCGAGGCTCTTCCTGAAGACGAGGATGTCTGTTCCATGTGCGGACATCTGTGTGCTTTAAAGACAAGCAGACGGGCAATGGAGGAAGACTGAGCTTCTAACGATCTCCTACAAGATCATCAGTGTAGTAGAGAGAAGAGGGAACCACAGGGTACTCTACTCTGATTCTGTACACCAGGAACTCGTCAGGATCCCACCTGAGACACTGGAACACATCTGAAAGCATCTCTGAATATGAGGGAATCAGCGGTGTGTATGCACAACCTGTACCTGTTCCTATCATCAGAGGTTTGATGTTCATGGGGATGTGGTCCCTGTCTGATCTGTAAAAGAGCGCTCCTCCATGACTGTAATAGTCAAAAAGCATTTTTGCAGAGGGATTTCCTGCCATGGTTTCCGCCATTGTCTCATGGAAGAAGAGATCCAGTACCAGGTTCTGTACAGGAGTGTATATTTTCACAGAAACCTCGTGGTGATTTTCACCCTCGTCAGGTTCAATGGGAAAAATACCTCTTGAAACCGTTCCCGTAACAGTATCAATGAGATTGGTGTTCCCAACCGGGCCGTCACCCAGTTCATATACCGGTCCGCAACTCTGGGAAGTAACAGTTTTCAAGGCTGGAAGAGGATCACTGCAGTACTTCTCAAGGAATGGAACCTTCTCCATCAGATTGCACTGTGAACCTGACACTATGGTTTCTGTAAAAAACTGTTCGTTATGGGCGTTCCCTGTGAAGAAACACGGAGTGTCTATAACCCACTTTACTCCAGGTCGATTTCTCCTGATGTCGAACAGACCCTTAACTTCGGCAACATCAAGCATTCCCTCAGAAGCTGATGGTCCGAAAAACCACGCATCAAGCTGGGTTTCAGCCTGTAGACCGAGAAGATGACTCTGTGCGTAATAAGCCTGTTTCCGAAGTGTATTGAAGGCCTGATCTCTGCCGTCTCTTGAACTGGCCATGAGCATCATGTCCATGGACTGCCTGTCACCTGAATGAACATCAATAATCTCGTAAAATTTTTCAACGGCGTTAAGGGCGTTATCAAGAAATTCCTTTTCTACACCTTTGCCCTTGCAGCTTTTAATAAATCTGCCGAATGAATGCCTGCCTGGAACAAACTGTGCCGCAAAGAAGAGATCGTCCTCATGGATGATCTTGTAAATCCTCCAGCCAAGTTTCTTGTCCAGCCCGAGAACCTGGTAGACATCGTGTGGACTGTCTATTCTCTCCGGGAGTTTGCTGACTACAATTCCAATTGCTTTTCTGAGATCGAGGATGGTTCTTGTAACATCCTCCTGAAATAGCGTTATACTTTTTGACATATTCCCCCTTCCTTATTTTTCTTCATGTCCGAATATCAGATTAAATTGAAGATGCGACAAGGATAGGCGGATACTACATCAAACCGGCAAAAAGATCGTCACCAATTGTTGAGAGGACTGTCAGTTCTCTCTGGCCGCCAGCGAGAAATACTCGCTTTTCCCCCAGTATTTCCCTTAATCTCCTGTCACCTGTTGAGATCCGTCTTTTCAGTTCAGATGTCGAAAGAACTGTAAGGTGAAGCTCTCTGGCGGTTTCATCTGGAAATTCCATAGTGCATGCCTTCACTGCTTCCATGGATGTTTCACCGATAATCATCAGTTTCAACGGTGAGTTTTCCTGAGCTTTTCCCTCAGCATAGTCTCCATAGATAAACGCCATTCCTATTGGATCCCTGCACCCCTCAAGGCTGGACTGCAACAGGTCCATGAGACCTGTGGTCTTGGAAAAGATGGACCTGAGTTCACTGAATATGAGGTTATTGGTATTTGCCTGATAATGTACCTGGTTTCCCAGATTACTCCTGGTAATGATCCCTGCAAGGGCCAGCTTTGAAACTTCTCTCTGAACTGCTCCCCTGCCGCAATCCAGCAGTCTGATAAGCTCAAGAAGGTAGAAAGACCTGTCCGGGTTGAGAACGAAAGTTGCCAGAACTTTCCTCCTGACCTTTCCGAAAAGGCTTTCCCCCAGCATTTCATTCGGATTATTACTCATATTGGGTACATTAGTACTTTCAGAGGGTATGTCAAGTCTTTCCCTGAATGCCAGGGCTCTTCAGCTGATTATGCCGTTCTCTCTTCCTACTGCTATAAAGGCATCAATGGCACGATCAAGCTGCTCGGTAGTATGAGCCGCACTCAACTGTACTCTTATCCTGGACTGGCCAATTGCAACTACAGGAAAGAAAAAACCGATTGCATACACACCATGTGCGAGAAGATCTTTTGCAAATTTCTGCGCTAGAACCGCATCATTCTCATAACCACCGAACATGATGGGAACTATTGCTGTATCGCCCTCAAGGACCCTGAAGCCGGCTTCCTTTATACCCTTCCGGAAATACCTTGCATTGCTGTGCACCCTGTCTCTGTAATCTGTTGTTCCGGTTATCATGTCGAGAACCTTAAGAGTTGCACCAACAACACAGGGAGCCACGGTATTTGAAAAGATGTACGGCCTGGACATCTGGCGAAGCCAGTGGATAAGCTCCTGTCTGCCGGACGCACAACCTCCACTTGCTCCGCCAAGAGCTTTTCCGAAGGTTGTTGTTATGATGTCCACCCGGCCCATTACCTGATGATGTTCATGGGTTCCCCGGCCAGTTTTACCCATGTAGCCTGTCCCGTGACTGTCATCAACCATGAGAATAGCATCGTACCTGTCACACAGTTCAACTATGTCTTTAAGAGGTGCTATGTCTCCGTTCATACTGAAAACACCATCTGTAGCCACCATTCGGTATCTGCAGTTCTGCACTTCTTCGCTTTTAAGAATCTCTTCCAGCCCGGAGAGCTCTTTTCCATCGAAAGTGCGTTTCCCCAGCCCTGTGAAGTTATGACTGTAGATGTACCTTTTCGCTTTGCAGAGCCTTACTCCTGAGATAATGGAGGCGTGGTTCAACTGATCTGCAATGATGGCGCTGTCCTGCTCCAGAAAGGGTTCAAATATCCCTGCGTTGGCATCGTAGCAAGCTGCATAAAGAATAGTGTCATCAGTGCCCAGGAACTGAGACATTCTGTTCTCAAGCTCCTTGTGAATGTCCTGTGTTCCGCATATGAATCTGACGCTTGACATCCCGTAACCTCTGGAATCCACTGTATCCTTTGCTGCCTGGCAAACATCGGGATTGGAGGAGAGCCCAAGATAGTTGTTTGCGCAGAAGTTCAGTACTTTGCCTCTACCTTCAACCTCTATCTCGGTTCCCTGCGGGGAAGCGATTATTCTTTCCTCTTTGTAGAGTCCCTGAGTCTTCCGCTTTTCTATAAGCTCTGTGAGATCACCATATATTTTTCGAGACATTCCGGTTCCCTTCATAATCATCATCTTTTACTGTGACCGGTATGGTCGCCGGAATTATAACTCTGGAGAGAAGCAGAAGGCAAAAACGGAATAATCAGTTGTATTCAGGCCATACATGCTTGTATATCAGATAATTATGGCTGACTATCTCAACATACTTCTTGGTTTCGTTGTATGTGATCCTGCTGAAGAACTCCTGAGTAGATGAATCTTCCCATCCCCACCTGACAGCATTGTGAGGACCGCCATTGTAACCGGCCAGTGTTCCCGGAATATCCCAGTTGAAGCTGGAACCGTATCCGGAAATGCACGCAGTTCCATACAGGATGGATGTTGCCGGATCATAGAGAATATCCGGAGAATAGCTCTCAACCCATCCGTGTTCAATGGCGACGTACTCTGATGTGCTGGGGATCATCTGTATAAGACCTCTTGCCCCTGCTGTGGAGAAGCAGTTGGGCTGGAAGGCACTTTCCTGCTTCATTATGGCCCATAGAAGAAGGGGATCCATACTGAAAGACTCTGCTGTTTCCGTAACTTCATCAGCCCAGGCAGCAGGGTATCGGAGCCGCCACAGATCCAGCGGCCGATTGTCGTCCTCAAGGCTCCAGATTCTCCATGCTGCGGAAGGTCCTCTCTCCCACACATCATGCGCCAGATAGAACGGGGCAAGTCTGTAGACATCACCTGCCTCTTCTTCAGCCTGGCTGAAAAGATCAAGGGCCCATGCTCTGCAATCAGCTTTCAGGAGGATCAATCCATTCCATGCACTGGCAGGCGGTTCCGCTTCCGGTTTACCATTTCTGGCCATCCAGGCCCCCAGGGGTTCACTGATGTATTCAGGTTGCCAGGATGGAAGACCAAGATACTCTCTGGCAAACTCCGCAGGAAGACTCTCAGGCTTATCAGCAATCAGCCTCTCAAGAACACCTCTCCCGCTTTCATCACCTGTTTCCATCTTCAGAAAACCGTACCAGTACCTGGAACCCGGGCGGTAAACACTTTGAGTCCACCTGGCATTGAAATCTCCGAAAGCTTCAATGGCTTCTGCTGTTCTACCGGTTTTCATCAACCCCAGACATATGTAGAACTGAGCATCATCCACAGTGCTGTTCGACGGGTACCGCCTGACAGTCTCCTGGAAGTAAGGAATGGATTCTTCCCATAGTCCATTCTCTGCCAGAAGACTTCCCCTGTACCATGGCAGATTACTTACACGACTGTGGGAAGGGCACGACCGCTGATAAATATCAAGCTGTTCCATTGCCTGATCAACAAGTCCCATTGCAGCCAGATCACGGCCGAGATTGATCAGGGCATCAGGAGCGTCCTGCCCATCAGGCCACCTGTCCATATACAGTCTCAGAAGGTCAATAGCCTCCTGGTAACGTCCCAGACGGTCTCTGGTTCTGGCTCCAAGGTAAACGGCGCGGGCAGGAGGAGACTGTGAATTAACAGCGATATCATGCACTTCATTCCACAATCCTCCGGCATAGAATGGATCAATAAGCTGTGAAGCAAGAGATGAGTCTGCAAGAACTTCATCCCTTATCAGTTCGTATGCTGAAGCATGAATGTCACCGGCAGGCCAGAGGTTGAATGACTGAAGAAAATCCCGCGTTCCCCCTGCCCCCCTTGCCCTTCCTCTGAAGTGGTAGAACCTGGACATGAGCTGGTCGTTATCCTGCTCCAGAGCAGTATTCCACAGGAACTGCTGGGCATTCATATCTCCTGTTCCCAGTGCAGCCCTGTAGTCTGCCAGAAGAAGGTCCATACCGGCCCTTCCCGGAAGCTCATGGATGGTTTCAAGAAGACTGTCTGCAAGCCCGGGATCCCAGCTGAGAAGAGATTCAGCCGCCATGAGAAGAATGTACTCAGGCAGCTCATATTTACCTGCTCTGATCCCTTGAAGAACAGCAGGCACAACCTGACTGCCGCCTGCGCGGAGAGCCCTGAAAGGTGCTGTATTGTCCGTGGATTCAAGAAGAATTTCCGCTGCTGCAGGGAAAACTCCCTCTGCGGCCTGTACGGCTGACTCTGCAAGAGCCAGCCTCTGGAATGAGCCTGGCTGCAGAAGAAGTGCTGCAGAAAGATAACATTCAGATGCAGCCTGCTCCTCGCCGCATTCCCGAAGAGAGTCGGCCTCGGCTGCTATCAGAAGGCTTCTCTCTGAACTGCTCAGTTGAGTGGCTACCTCAGGAGCAGTTCCACAGCTCAGCAGCAGGAGGAAAAGAAATAGTAAGCAGTTTCTCAACTACTGATCTTCCCTGTAACCGTACTTTGCAAGCTCGGCCTTCAGCTCAGGATTATCCGGTGCCCCTCTGAGACAGGTTTCAAGATGTTCTACTGCCTCATCGTGCCTGTCCAGATCAACCAGGGCTCTGCTGTAGGCAACGGAAGTTCTCACTGAGGGATCTCCGCTGAGAATGGTGCTCTTCAGGAATTCTATTGTTTCTTCGGCACGGTGTGTACTCACCATGATGAGGCCGAGGCCTGAGATCGCAGGCTCAAGTTCAGGAGAAACCTCAAGGGCTTTTCTGAACATGGTCTCCGCTTCTTCCAGTTCTCCCTGTGCAGCAAGTACCTGAGCAGTGTTACACAATAGCTCTGGATTCTCCGGAGCAATGGAAAGAGCCTCTCTTAACAGCTTGTCAGCTTCAGTGTACTCTGCCCTGTTGAAGTGGGATACTGCCCTGGAGTTAATCTCATTCACACGGTCCTGCTGGGCCCTGTCGGCAAATCTGGAAGTGAGTTCTACCATCTGTCCTGTCATGTCGCTGCTGAGTTTGAGACCGCTTTTAAGCTCGGTTTTCACATTCTCAAGCGTTTCCTCGGTTTTCTCAAGAGAGTTTTCTGCTTTTTCCAGAACCTCAGTAGTTTTCTCCTTCAGCTTATCCACAGATCCTGCGATATCCTCAGTCATCTTATCCAGAATTGGAGGTATTCCGTTAACTGCAGCAATCACCTCAGTGCCGGACGAGGCAATTTTTTCTTTTACCTGCTCCACTGAGCCTGTGATCTGCTCTATGAATGCCCTGTCCTCAGAATTCTTACGTATCTCCTCAAGCTTTTCACTGACTGTGTCGAGTTTCTGCTCCACCTTAACCATCATGGTTTCAGGCATTTTACCCATTGCCGCTGCAAGATCATCAATTGCCGGCTTGATTTCCTCGCCGAGTTTCAATGCTTCCAGTGAGGTTTTCATTGTATCGAACTTCTCAAGAACAGGCGCAAGGTCCAACTGCTGAACCTCTTCATTACTTCCAGCGGCTGTTATCGCGTCCTTCAAAAGGTCAAGTTTTTCAATAACAGGTGTGAAATCCACTGCGGTGTCCTGAGCGGCGCCGGAGGCGGTTACTGCATCTTTCAGAATGTCAAGCTTTTCAAGAACCGGTGTGAAGTCCACTGCTGCAGTGTCCTGAGCGGCGCCCAGGGCGGTTACTGCATCCTTCAAAAGGTCAAGCTTCTCAAGAACCGGCGTGAAGTCCACTGCGGTGTTCTGAGCGGCGCCCAGGGCGGTTACTGCATCCTTCAGAAGGTCAAGCTTTTCAAGAACCGGTGTGAAGTCCACTGCTGCGGTTTCCTGAGCAGCGCCCGGGGCGGTTAATGCATCCTTCAGAAGGTCAAGCT
>CAYLRO010000016.1:49561-56105 GCA_964386635.1 uncultured bacterium
GCGGTTTCCTGAGCAGCGCCCGGGGCGGTTAATGCATCCTTCAGAAGGTCAAGCTTCTCAAGAACCGGTGTGAAGTCCACTGCTGCTGCCTCATGAGAACCGGCTTCTCCAGAAACAGGTGCCAGGGATTCCAGTGCCCCTTTCAGTTCCTCAAGCTTATCCAGAACAGGAGTCAGGTCAATTTGAGTTCCAGCATCTGCTGCCGGGGCTGATGAAATCAGTGCTTCCTTCAGTTCGTCCAGCTTGTCCAGAACAGGCTTATCGTCATGAGGTGCAACCTGGCCTGATCCCGGTTCAACCGAGATTTCAGAAATCGCGCTGTTAATGGAATCAAGTTTTTCAAGAACAGGAGTAAGGTCAATTGGCTCAGGAACCTCAATCTGCCCTGCTGGTTTTCCTTCAGAAAGCACTGTATGAATAGAATCGAGTTTTTCACCAAGAGAATCAATCTTGGAGCCTATTCCCAGAACTGCCCTGCCCAGCTCAACCAGAAGCTGCTCAGTGGTAAGTCCCTTTGGATTCTCAGCCATTTTTCCCTCCAATATCAATTAAAACTATAGGTTATTATATCAAGTGATGTGCTGCTGTTATTTACCTTGCCTGTTCTGTGAAGATATCCCGGGTGTTTCTCTGAGAGCAGTCTCCGGGATGCTTCCGCCTCCTGTCTGTTACCCATACACTCAAGGGCATAGCACAGACGGGCAAGGAAGGCAGGATCGGATGAGTCACTGTATGCTTTTCTCCAGACCCCGCAGGCAGCTGACCTGTCGCCTGCCCTCCAGAGAACTTCTCCGGTATTCACCGGGTCATCTTCAACGCCCTGTTTTGCAAGATATTCACTGAATCTTCCTGATCGGATAAGACTTTCAGGAGAGTCGGATGAAGAATCGGATTCCTTACGGGCCTTCCTGACCTTTGCCAGCAAAGCTGAATCTCCTCTGGCCATTGAGAATGCCTCTGGTATTCTTTCAGACAACAGAAGCAGGGTCACCACCTGTTTAACCGTAAGTGAACCCGCTTCACCGGCAGTAGGCATATAGACACTTACAATACTACCCGCCGCCTCTGCGTATTCTTCAGATCCTTCCCTCAACAGTTCTTCTGCCAGACTGAACAGTCTGCTCTTTGAGCCACACCTTATCAGCATGGAAACCGCAGCGGAAAGCTGTTCTTTATCAACCTGCAGGATTCCCCGGGGGAAAAGTCTTTCAATGGATGATTCAGCAGTTTCACCGGAAGAGCAAAGCTCAAGGAAATCCATCCGGAGGTCTTCAAATTCAACAGCGTCTTCAAGAAGCTTCTCAGATCTGTTCACACCGGATTGAGCCAGTTTTTTACGGATAAGATGTGCTTCAGACTGATAACCGGCTTTCTCAGCAACTACCTCAAGCTGGACCAGAGCATCAGTCTGTTCCCGGGCAGACCATGCAATTCTGGCATTCGTTATCATGGAACAGGGCAGCTTAACCCATTCGGGCATGTCCAGTACTGTAAATCCCCGGGAATCTGCAGATGCCAGAGCAAGAAGCATTTTGAGAACAGGATTCGAAATTTTACTGACGCCAATTCTTTCATGGAGATCAGGTTCAAGGCAGACAGCCCTTATGAGAAGATCTGAAGGATCAAAGTCCTTGAGTTTTTCCATTCCCAGTTCAGCTGCAAAGAGCATACCGTGGGCATAGTTCTTCTCAACGGAGTAGCTGGCTCCTTTTTCAACAAGTTCTTCTATAAGGCCGGAATCACCCTCGGCAGCAATACCTGCTTCCTCCCTGTAACCAACGGGATTCTCAGCATACAACCGAGCCAGTGCCAGGGATCCATGAAGCTCATGAGCACCTGCAGTGGTCTGAACAACCTGTTCAAGAAACTCAAGAACCTCAGCCTTATCCAGCATCGGGTGCAGTGTTTCAGCAGCACTTTTTACATTTCCAGTGTTCAAATCAGCTTTGGCAAGAGCAATCACACCTGATGTGGAACCGCGATCCTTCTCGATCAGAATGTAAAGAACTGCTTTTGCCAGAGATGCTGTTTTCTCAGAAGCAGCCGCACGGGAAAGAGCTTCTGTGGCTTTCTCTCTATCTCCGGATGCAACTGCACTGCAGCCCTCCACAAGATTCAGAATGCTTTCGTCGCCAGGGTCAAGATTCTTCACCGAGGCTGCGCCTGTGCCCGGTTTGCCTGTATCAATGAAATACTGCATCCTGAAGAAAACTGTTCTCGAATCGGAACCGAGAACAACTTCAGTGGCAAGGTCATCCATCCATTCCCTGGAATCAGTACTGGCAAGAAGTGGCAGCAGCTTGGCTACAACCTCGCCTCTGCCATACTTGTTCAGGGTTCTGAAAAGCTCGTTTGGATTCATTGCGGAAATAGATGAGAACGGTAGAGATGACACAACTCCGGTTACTCTGTCGACAAGATCAGGTGACTCCATTGCCTGTGTCAGTAATGCGGCACTGTCGCCGGGCTTTCCACTCTGGAGAATAGCCTTGGCAGCAAGAAGCATACCTGCAGGAGTAACAGCCTCAAAAGAGGAATTCAAAAGGTCCTCTCCACGGTCTTTCATAAGATTGCTGTCGAAGATGGCTAAATAACCTTCTTCAGCAACTTTTTCTCCTCCGAGAACAAGTTCAAACCAGTCTGCTGCTGAATCTGAACCTGCTCCGCTCTTTGCTCCTGAAGCCGCCCTCAATCTCCGCAGTTCAGGATGACCGGACATCAGATGATCAAATCTGCCAAGCACCGAGACAATATCCTGTTTGGATTTAACATCATGCCTTGCAGAGAGATGCTTCAATGTTGCCGAAGCTTCTCCTCCCCTGCGAAGAACAAGAAGAACCACCGCAAGAAGCGTAAGAACAGCTGCGCTGGTACGATCTCTTTTAAGCAGCAGCTGCAACTTCTCAAGTACCCATTCAGGAGATTCGTCAGTACGGTGGACAAGAATCTTTACAGCTTCCTCAACAGAACCTTTTTCAACAAGGAATTCACCAAGTTTGCCTGTAACCAGTCCGTCTCTGTCTATTCCGCTCTCAATGAAGCTCTGACAGATATCCACCACAGGTGATTCAGCAACATCGGGACACTGAAATGCCCGTTCGACCGAGTCCAGAGCCTGAGTATTCTCTCCCCTTGACAGTCGCAGTCTGGCCTGAAGTAGGTGCACTCTTGCGGAACCAGAGGCTCCCAGTACCATTCCGGATACAGCCTGTTCCAGAAGAGAGGAATTGCTGTGCTTCTCGATGAGTGGATCAAGAATGAGACAGGCCTCGTTAACTCTGCCGGCCTGAGTCATGAGCCTGGCAAGGGAAATCTCTGATTTGGGTGTGCTGTCGTGTGGAACAAGTTCCTTCTCAACAAGTGATATCGCTCTGTTCAGGATCTCTGATTCAGCATCATACAGGCTGGGAAGCTCAGAGATGGCTCTCTCCCTGTCTCCGATAGCCGTGAGGACTCGAATCCTTTTCAGATTAACTTCCATGTCAGTTCCGCCGGTTCTGGCTGCTATCCAGCCTGACAGCCGTGCAAGGCTTTCCTCGGGAAACCTGCATCTTTCTGCTGCGTCAACGAGAACATCCATGGCTGCTCTTGGATTCCCCTTGTGCAGAGTAATGACTGACCATGCCAGTATGCGGTCGATCCCTGCACCAAGCTCTCTTCCGGTAACACCACTGAGAGCCTGCCATGAGCTGTGAATGGAATCAGCAAATCTGTTGACCGTTACTCTTTCCGTTCTTCCCAGAAGATCTGAAAGACCGTTGAAATCCTTCTGATGAAGCCTGCTTTTCCAGATCACACGGAGAAGCTCTATGGACCTGGGGAACTGCGCCTGTTTCTCCTCCAGAAGCCTGGTAACTGTCATCCTGAGATCAGAATGCCTTCTGATCACCTTCTCACCGATTCGACCGCCCAGGTCCGGGTGCCCTATATCCATGAGAAATGGAACCAGCTTGGCTGCAATATCGTGATCTTCCATAAGATTATCGAGCTCTTCCTCGATCATAACAGCAGACTGGTCCACCATATCGCTGGAAGCCAGGTCCTGTATCTTTTTGAAAGTTCTCTGAGCCTTTGATCCAAAGAGAAACGCCATGATACCTACTCCGGTTTAATTATTAAAGTTTCGCCAATTGACAAAGCTGAAGATTCTTTATTATTAAGCTGCAGAATCTGTTCCACAGATACTCCGTACTGAAGTGCAAGGTCCCACATTGTATCTCCCGGCTGAACTGTGTGCGTAATTTCCTGGCCGGAAGTGATTATTTCCACTGAAGAACTGCCTTCGGGAGGACAGCCTCTGAGAAGAAGGTTCTGTCCCGGGTAAATCATAGTGGATGTTGAGATATCGTTCCAGGAAGCCACTTCTCTGGAAGAAACACCAATGGACGCACCAATTCCTCCAAGAGTATCACCTGACCTCACAGTATACTGATAAAATCCAGCCCTCTGGGCAGCATCGGAATTAACAGGAGTTCTCCCGCTCTCAGGCAGAAGCATGTACTCCCCGGGAAAAGGCATGGCAGAGTGGTTGGCTTCCCTGAGCTCGTTTTCGCTAACACCAAGAGCATCGGCTACTGATGACCAGCTGTCTCCCTGCCGTACAAGGTAATCAGTCCGGTTTATGGACCAGGCTGTCTGAAAAGTCACAGATGCTCTGGAGGTTGGAACAACCACTTCCCAGTTCCTCTGACCTATTGGTGTTCTTTCCTTGAGATAGCTTCTGTTGCGGCTTGCCATCTGCTCCGGGTCAATTCCGCTTTCTGCAGCGAGAATCCTCAGATCCAGACCTGGAGGTACAAGAACCACAGACAGCTCAGGGTTGTCCCGTTCTCTCTGTCTCAGAGCATCCAGAGCCGCAGAATATCTGGGAACAAATGCATCTGTTTCACCTGGGAGCTCGATCATGCCGTATTCTTTTCTCTCCGAGTCCGAGAGAGCTCGCTGAACAACCCCCTCACCGCAGTTGTAAGCAGCAAGAGCCAGATGCCAGTCATCGAATCTGCCATGGAGGTAGTTCAGGTATTCAGAAGCTGTTCTGGTGGATGCAGTCCATGAATACCTGTCATCGACCTCGTCGGTCATGTTCATGTTAAAATGTCTTGCTGTACCGCTCATGAACTGCCAGGGTCCTGCCGCTCCAACTCTGGAGTAATCCCCGACATAGTAGCTGCTCTCAACCCAGGGCAGTGCGGAAAGATCTGAAGGAACCCCCTGACTCTTGAGGATTGATTCAAGGAGTCGAAGCATTCCATCCTCTGCAGGGCAGGATTCAGGTGAGTAATTCAGGTCGCTGAGATGTGGTGCATGCAGCGGTATTATCTCAGTTACAACATCTCCTGAAGAACCGTGAAACAACTGGATGGAAGGCTCTGTAACAGAGGACATCGGGCTGGAACTTATCTCCGGCCCTGTATTATCGTTGTATGTTCCTGCAGTATCTGTGTGAAGTCTTGTTCCTGAGCAACCAGCCAGGAACAGAAATACCGCTGCAGCTGCTGTGCCGCTGCGCAGAATAAGCGAGGAGACACTTCTCTTATGAAAATAGGGATAGCCGGAGCAACCGGACTTGTGGGGCAGGAGATGCTTTCCGTTCTTCAGGAGAGTACCCTTTCTTTCGAGACTGTTAGACTGTTCGCCTCCAGGGAAAGCGAAGGAAAAAAACAAAATTTCAGGACTTCTGCCCTTCATATTGAAATAATAAAAAAAGAGGTCCTGGAACAGGGTATGATCCTTCTGGGTGCCACATCAGCTGAACTGGCTGAAATCTGGGTTCCAGAAGCACTGGAAGCCGGTGCTGCAGTAATAGATAACTCTTCAGCATTTCGAATGATACCTGATGTTCCCCTTGTTGTTCCCCAGGTAAATCCTGATGCGATGGGTCCCGGCAACAACCTTATTGCCAATCCGAACTGCTCAACCATACAACTTGTGATGGCTCTGAAACCACTCTGTGACCTTTGTCCTGTTGAGTGGGTATCGGTGTCAACATATCAGTCTGTATCCGGTTCTGGCAGAAGTGGGATCAATGATCTTGCCTCCGGTGAGGAAAACGGTGCAGAACCGGGAAGAGTGCACAGAAACATTCTATGTGAAATAGGAGCTGTTGAAGATTCGGGATACACAGGAGAAGAGCTGAAGCTGCAGAATGAAACCGTGAAGATTCTCCAGTGTGATTTCCCTGTATATCCAGCCTGTGCAAGAGTTCCTGTGGCAATCGGACACACTGAATCAGTTACAGTGCGGTTCAAGAGACCGGTATCTGCAGCAGCTGCCGGAGAAGTAATGGCGGCATTTCCCGGGCTGAAAGTGGTCAAAACAGGTTTTGAACCGCTGAAGGCTCAGGGAACTGATGACACCTTTGCCGGAAGAATCCGTAACCATCCAGCTGATGACAGAACCCTTCAGTTCTGGGTAACAGCTGATAACGTCAGAAAAGGTGCAGCCCTTAACGCTGTGCAGATCCTTGAACTGATCGCTGAACGTTCCTGAAAAAAAGAACCCCGGTTTCCCGGGGTTCCTTCATGTTTCTGCGTTTAATCTAGAG
>CAYLRO010000017.1:0-56051 GCA_964386635.1 uncultured bacterium
GGGCAGTAGCACAATTGGCAGTGCACCGGACTCCAAATCCGGGGGTTGAGGGTTCAAGTCCTTCCTGCCCTGCCAACCTCTCTTCGTATCTGTCTGTGAAAGGAAGAGGAAATGGCTGCAAAGGCTGCGAACAATGGAATTCTGCCGGTAAGATGGTGGAGAACCGCCGTGGAATTTCTCGGTGAAGTAAAAGCTGAGCTTTCCAAGGTGGCCTGGCCCAGCAGAGATGAAGCTGTTTCTTCCACCTGGGTGGTTCTTGGAGCGGTTTTAGTCGTTGCTGCATGGATATTCATTGTAGACAAAGCTACTGCAATGATGATGGCAGGTCTGATCAGACTGCTCGGGTAACTCCGGTAACCTTAAGGAAAGGCGTTCTGATGACTGTTGAAGAACCGGTAGAAGGCATCGAGAAAGAAACTGCAGAGCCTGAGAACCGCAACCTCAAGTGGTATGTGGTACACTCATTCTCCGGTTATGAACAGCGAGTTGCCAAGTTCCTTGAGGGCCAGCTTCTGCGTAAGTATCCAAACAGGGTGGGTAAAACCCTTATCCCCACTGAAGAAGTTACTCACCGGAAGAATGGCAAGGAATACACAAGAAAGAAGAAGCTCTATCCCGGATATGTTTTTGTACAGCTTGAAATTTCAGACGAAATGATTATGGATGTTCGGGCAATGAGCAATGTAAGCGGATTTCCCCCTATGAACAGGGGAAAACCTGCTCCCCTCACCGATATAGATATTAAGAGGATCATGGGCCAGACCACAGGTACAGACGACCGCAAGGTAGTCCGGATACAATTCAAGGTTGGCCAGACCGTCAGGGTTACAGAGGGTCCGTTCAGGAATTTCACAGGTGTTGTGGAATCGATCAACCCTGAGCGTGGCAAGGTGAGGATAATCTTTACGATCTTCGGGCGTAAAGCGCCTGTTGAGATAGATCACAAGCAAGTAAGAATGGTCTGAGGATAACCGGGTCTCAGTCCTGTTTTTCATTCCCGGTGAACTACTGCTTGCCCCAGCAAGGGGAGGGGAAAGCAGCAGAAAGGAGTTACCATGGCCAAGAAAGTCTTGGGCGTGGTAAAGCTTCAGCTTCCTGCAGGTAAGGCTACTCCGGCTCCGCCGGTTGGCCCGGCACTCGGTCAGTACGGTATTAATCTGGCCGGATTCTGTAAGGATTTCAATGCCCGTACCCAGGGCAAAGAAGGCCTTATCATTCCTGCGGTTGTTACTGTCTTCAAGGACAGAAGCTTTACCTTCATACTCAAATCCCCGCCTGCTTCAGTGCTTCTGAAGAGGGCAGCGGGTTTGGCAAAGGGATCTTCCGAATCCAACCGTGAAAAGGTTGGAACGGTCACCATCGCCCAGTGCAGGGAGATCGCAGAGCTGAAAGCAAAGGACCTGAATGCAGCCACAGTGGAAACCGGTATCAGCATGATAGCCGGCACCGCGCGCAGCATGGGTCTGGAGGTGGTGGATGGCTAAAAGCAGAAGATTCACCAAAGCCCGGGAATCCATTGAGAGAATGAAAACTTATTCTCTCGAGGAAAGTGTTGCTTCCATCAAAGAACTTGCTACAGCAAAGTTCGACGAAACAGTTGAAGTGGCCCTTAACCTCGGTGTAGATCCGAAATACAGCGATCAGGTTGTACGCGGAACATGCATGCTTCCCCACGGAACGGGTAAAACCGTCAGAGTGCTTGCTTTCGCCAGAGGCGACAAAGCCCAGGAGGCAAAAGATGCCGGTGCAGACCACATTGGTGACGAAGAGACAGCAAAGAAGATAACTGAAGGCTGGCTTGATTTCGATGTAGTTATTGCATCACCGGACATGATGGGTGTTGTTGGCAAGCTGGGCAGAGTACTTGGCCCCAGGGGGCTCATGCCTAATCCGAAAACCGGAACTGTTACAATGGAAGTTGGAACAGCGGTAAAGGATGCCAAAGGCGGTAAGATCAGTTTCAGAGTTGACAAGACAGGAAACCTTCATGTTCCTGTTGGCAAAGCCAGCTTTGAGAACCAGGCACTGATAGAAAATATCCTGTCCTTTATGGAAAAGGTTATTCAGTTGAGGCCTTCTTCCTCCAAGGGAAGGTACATCAACAACATGGCTGTATCATCAACCATGGGCCCCGGAATAAAAGTGGATGTCAATGATATCCGTTCACTGCTCAGGTAGAGGGGAGTTGCGGTAATGAGCATAACAAGAAACCATAAAGAAACCGTAGTCTCCACTCTGAACACTGGGATAAATGAAGCTGGCGCTGTTGTTCTGGCTGATTTCACAGGCATCAATGTTGAACAGATGACTGAACTCAGAAAGCAGATGAGAGAAGCCGGTATCGTCTTTACCGTTGTCAAGAACACTCTTCTCAGAAGAGCGCTTGCAGACATCGGCGTTGATTCGGAGGAAGGCATATTCGGTCTCCTTAACGGACCTACGGCTATTGCCTACAGTCCTGACGAGGTTGCTCCGGCAAAGCTTCTTAAGGAATTCAGCAAAGCGCACAAGGGTATCCCTGCGCTTAAAGGTGGTTTTGTAGCAGGCAAGAGCTTTTCTCTCGAGGAAGTTCTCAGTCTTGCTGACATGCCTGGAAGAGAAGAGCTTCTGGCCAGAGTCATGGGTTCAATGAACTCACCTCTGCAGGGCTTCGTAATGGTTACCAGCGGCGTGCTCAGGAAGTTCCTGTATGCTGTTAACGCCATCAGCGAAACAAAAGACAACTAACCAAATAAACACGGAGTTCATGAGAACTCCGCGACGCACGGAGGAAATACAATGAGTGAAGACAGAAAGGCTGCTGTCATCGAGGCCATCTCCAACATGACCGTCCTTGAGCTTGCCGACCTTGTCAAGGAAATGGAAGACAAATTCGGTGTATCAGCAGCAGCACCTGCAGTTGCAGTTGCAGCCGCTGGTCCTGCTGGTGGCGACGCAGCCGCTGAAGAGCAGAGCGAGTTTGATGTTGTTCTCGAGAGCTTCGGTGCCAAAAAGATCGCAGTTATCAAAGTGGTCCGCGAGCTTACAGGTCTTGGCCTTAAAGAAGCCAAGGACCTTGTTGACGGTGCTCCTTCAAAGGTGAAGGAAGGCGTTGAGAAGGCCGAGGGTGAAGAGATCAAGAAGCAGCTTGAGGAAGCCGGCGCAACAGCCGCACTCAAGTAGTAGAAGCAGTTACAATGGCTGGCAGCGGAGGATGGGAATTCCATCCTCCGCTTTCCCGCCGGGAGAGCACGAAAGTCGCCTTATTCGGTTCAGGAGAAGTGCAGAGGAGTGGCAGTGAAAATAACGAGACCTGTAAGGAACTTTTCCCGGGTTAAACCCGCGATACAGGTTCCTGATCTTTTAAGAGTTCAAAAGGAATCGTTCGACAATTTCCTTCAGGCTGATGTTATGTCTGAGGAGAGGCTCCCCCAGGGGCTTCATAAAATATTCATGGACACCTTTCCCATTGAGAGTTCCACAAAGGAGTTTTCTCTGGAGTATGTAAGTTACGAAATTGGCCGCCCGAAGCACTCCATCAGAGAGGCTGTTGAGCGGGGAGTTACTTATTCAGCCCCTCTTAATGCCACAATGCGCCTGGTTACCCGGGATCCTGAGTCACTGGTTATGAAAATGGCAGTTGATCAGAGTACTTTCCTTGGTGAACTGCCGCAGATGACAAGCAGTGGATCTTTTATCATCAATGGTGCAGAGAGGGTCATAGTAAGTCAGCTCCACAGAAGCCCGGGTGTTTTCTTTGAAGAGAAAACCCAGCAGAGGGGGCGAAGGATTTGTACCACCAGGGTTATCCCGCAGAAGGGCTCATGGCTTGATCTCACCCTTGACAGCAACGAGGTCATCTTTGCCAACATAGATAAGAAACCCAAGAGAATCCCTGTAACAATGCTTCTCAGAGCCCTCGGACTGGGTGCTGATTCAGAAATACTTCAGTCTTTCTATCCTGTAAAGGAAAAAGATCTTTCTTCAATATTGAAAAGACAGTCAAAGATTGCTGAAATCATCCACAAGTCCTTTGCTGAAGACATCATCGACCCTGCCACAGGCGAGTTTATCGTTAGATGTGACGAGCCGGTGGAGAGCGTGGAGAAGCTTGAAAAAATAGCTGCTGCAGGCATAGCCAGGGTTAAGTTCCTTGAACCCAGGAATGAGCGGAACAGTGTTGACAGTATCAGACGGACACTGGCAAAGGAAGAGTCTGCTCTCGGTGCAGGTATCGAGAAGAGTGAATCCACTGCTACAATGTGGATCTACGAAGCGCTCAGGGGTACGGAAGCACCGTCACTGGACCATGCGAGAAGCTATCTCAGGTCCATGTTCTTTGACAGTAAGAGATACAGTCTCAGTGAGGTGGGCAGATACAAGCTCAACGAGAGACTCAACATAAACACATCCATGGATAAGCTTACTCTTACAGTTCCGGATCTTGTGGCAATTGTTGACAACCTGATATGTCTTAGAGAAGGCACCAATGTTTCAGATGATATCGATCATCTTGGAAACAGGAGAGTGAAAACAGTTGGTGAGCTTCTGGGCCAGGAGTTTTCAAAGGGCCTTGCAAGAATGGCCAGAACCATTAAAGACAGAATGGGCCAGCAGGACAGAGAAAAACTCCGTCCCCAGGACCTTGTGAATTCAAGAACTCTTTCCAGTGTGATAAATTCATTCTTCGGACAGAGTCAGCTCTCTCAGTTCATGGAACAGACCAACCCTCTTGCAGAACTTACCCACAAGCGGAGAACAAGTGCGCTTGGTGAGGGTGGTCTTACAAGAGAGCGCGCCGGGTTCGATGTTCGAGATGTTCATCACACCCACTACGGAAGGGTTTGTCCAGTAGAAACCCCGGAAGGTCCCAACATCGGTCTTATCACAACCCTTTCGGTTTATGCTTCAATTAACAGATTCGGTTTCCTTGAGACTCCTTACAGAAGAGTCATCAACGGAAAGATCACCAATGAGGTGTCATTCCTGTCAGCTGACAAGGAAGACAGAACAGTGGTGGCGGAAGCCGATTCTCCTGTTGACGATAAAAGCTGTCTTGTGGGCCCTCTTGTAAGGGCAAGAAAAGCAGGCAGTTTCCCAATGGTAACACCTGATGAGGTGGAATACATTGATGTGAGCCCAATGCAGCTTGTGGGTCTATCTGCAGCTCTGATACCCTTCCTTGAGCACGACGATGCAAACAGAGCGCTCATGGGTTCAAACATGCAGAGGCAGGCGGTACCTCTTCTCTATACAGATGATCCTGTTGTTGGAACCGGTATGGAAGAAGTGGCTGCCAGAGACAGTGGTGCGCTTGTTCTCGCCGACAGGGCAGGAGAGGTCATAGCTGTTGACGCCGGCAGGATTGTGGTTAAGGCTGACGGAGATGAGTACGACTTTGACAGGGAAGATGTTTACGACCTGAGGAAGTTCGAACGCTCCAATCAGGATACATGTGTCAACCAGAAGCCTGCTGTGGCTGTTGGCGACAAGGTGGACAAGGGAGACATCCTGGCAGACGGTATGGCAACCCATAATGGAAGACTTGCTCTGGGAGTTAATTCTCTTGTTGCTTTCACGCCATGGAACGGCTACAATTATGAGGATGCTATTGTTGTAAGTGAACGGGTTGTTAAGGATGACACTTTCACTTCAGTCCATATCGTGGAATTTGAGACCCAGTTCCGTGAAACAAAACTGGGACCTGAAGAGCTTACTAAAGACCTTCCCAACTCCACTGAAAAGCGCGAGGCAATGAGGAACATTGACGATAATGGTATCGTCCGCATCGGTTCCAGGATACGCGCCGGTGACATTCTTGTAGGCAAGGTCAGTCCCAAGGGAGAGCAGGACCTCTCACCTGAAGAGCGGCTTATAAGGGCCATTTTCGGCAAGAGAGCCAGCGATGTAAAGGATACTTCACTGAAGGCTCCTGTGGGAATGTCCGGAATAGTTGTTGATGTTAAGGTTTACTCACGCAGGGATGATACCGAGCGTGGAAGACGAGACATCGAGTCCAGAGTGGATTTCCTCAGAGAGGAGCGCATTGAAGCTGAAAAGCGGCTTTTCTCTCACCGGGACGGTATGCTCCGGAAGGTGCTCACCGGCGAGAAAGCAGCTGCTTTTGTTGATGGAGTAACCGGCGAGAAGCTTATTCCTGAAGGCAGAAAGATTACAGCTACATTCCTTAAAAAGATCGACTTCACCGACCTGGATTTCAATCGCCAGCTTGTGGAAGACCTGGTGGTGGATGACAGGGCGAGAAGAATTCTCAGAAGCGCTGAGAACAAGCTTAAGGAATTAAACGATTATTACCAGGACCAGGAGGACAGGCTTCACAGGGGTGATGAACTCAAACCCGGTGTGATAAAGCTTGTGAAGGTCTATGTTGCCAAGAGACGCAAGCTCCGAATCGGAGACAAGATGGCTGGACGACACGGTAACAAGGGTGTTGTGAGCATTATTGTCCCTGAAGAGGACATGCCCTACCTGCCTGACGGTACTCCGGTTGACATCTGCCTGAATCCTCTGGGTGTTCCCAGTAGAATGAATGTCGGTCAGATAATGGAGACTAATCTCGGCATGGCAGCAGCAGATCTGGGCATCAATGCCATAACTCCTGTGTTCGACAGCATAGGTACCGAGAAGATCAGTGATCTTCTTGAAGAGGCCGGTCATGACAGAGACGGTAAAACCGTACTCTACGACGGCAGAACCGGTGTGCCTTTTGATCAGAGAGTAACAGTTGGACGGATGTACATGCTTAAGCTTGCTCATCAGGTTGAAGACAAGATACACGCCAGGTCCACAGGTCCTTACGCCATGGTAACTCAGCAGCCCCTGGGCGGAAAAGCTCA
This sequence comes from uncultured bacterium, assembly GCA_964386635.1. Classification (GTDB taxonomy): domain Bacteria; phylum Fermentibacterota; class Fermentibacteria; order Fermentibacterales; family JCC-6; genus Sabulitectum. The sequence goes on from CAYLRO010000017.1 coordinate 6,837, forward strand.
GAACGGAGGTCAGAGGCTGGGAGAGATGGAAGTATGGGCTCTGGAAGCTTACGGAGCATCACACTGTCTGCAGGAGATGCTGACAATCAAGAGCGATGATGTTGATGGCCGTACTGAAGCATACAAGGCAATAGTTCATGGCAGAAATGTTGAAACCCGGGGTACACCTGAGGCTTTCAATGTTCTTCTCAGTGAGATGCGCAGCCTTGCTCTGGATGTAGAGCTTGACATGAGTGACGAAAGGGGGAACGAGAATGCTTGATTCACATTCCCTTAGAGACGCGAATACCTTTCCTGCAGACTTTTCAGGAATAAGAATCAGCCTTGCCTCGCCTGATACCATCAAGGAATGGTCCTATGGAGAGGTTACGAAGGCGGAGACAATAAACTACCGCAGTTACAAGCCGGAACCCGACGGTCTTTTCTGTGAAAAGATATTCGGCCCTGTGAAGGACTGGGAATGCAGTTGCGGAAGATATAAGAAGCCCAGATACAGAGGAGTAAAGTGTGACAGATGCGGAGTTGAGGTAACTCATTCCCGTGTTCGCCGAAGCAGGATGGGACACATAGAGCTTGCTGTTCCTGTTTCTCACATCTGGTACTTCAAAAGCAGAAAGATCAACAAGCTTCTCGATATAACGAACCTCAATCTTGAGCGAGTGCTTTATTACGAGTCCTACATCGTTACATCAAGTGAACATCCCTCTCTCAAACCAGGCAAGGTTCTGGACGACGAGGATTATTACGCCGCAAGAGAGACCTACGGTGACGATGCGTTCACAGTAGGAATGGGGGCAGAGGCAATATCCAGGCTTCTGGCTGAAATTGATCTTGACGAGCTTGCAGCAACGCTTCGTACAAGCATTGCCAACGAGACAACTCAGAGCCGCAGGCAGAAGAATCTTAAAAGGCTCAAAGAAGTTGTTGCCTTCGAAAGTTCCAAAAACGATAACAAGCCCGAATGGATGATTCTCAGGGTTCTCCCTGTGCTGCCGCCTGATCTCAGACCTCTTGTGCCCCTGGAGGGAGGACGGTTCGCTTCAAGCGACCTGAATGATCTTTACAGAAGGGTTATCAACAGGAACAACAGGCTTCTCAGGCTTCTTGATCTCCAGGCTCCGGATGTTATCCTGAGAAACGAGAAGAGGATGCTTCAGGAAGCTGTGGATGCAGTTCTTGATAACGGCAGCAGACGGAAACCTGTTAAAGGTGCCGGCATGCGTCCTCTGAGAAGTCTTTCTGATCTTCTAAAGGGCAAGCGCGGTCGCTTCCGCCAGAATCTTCTTGGAAAGCGTGTTGATTATTCAGGACGATCCGTGATTGTTGTGGGTCCTGAGCTGAAAATGCATCAGTGCGGTCTGCCGAAGACCATGGCGCTGGAGCTGTTCAAGCCGTTTGTAGTTGCCAGACTCGCCAAGATGACAGGCGACAAGGTCAAGATGGCTCAGAAGCAGGTAGAAGAGCGGGAGGAGGTCGTGTGGGCGATACTTGAAGAGGTTATCGCCAACCATCCTGTACTTCTCAACAGAGCACCAACGCTTCACCGTCTGGGTATCCAGGCATTTGAACCGGTTCTTGTGGAGGGCCTGGCTATAAGGCTTCACCCTCTGGCATGCGCTGCTTTCAACGCCGACTTCGACGGTGACCAGATGGCTGTACATCTGCCCCTCTCCGCAGAGGCACAGGTTGAAGCCAGAATTCTCATGCTTGGAAGCAGGAACATTCTGAAACCTTCAAGCGGTGAGCCTGTTGCCGCCCCAAGCCATGACATGGTTATTGGTGCCTACTACATTACGAAACCTCTTGCAGGTGACCTGGGTGAGGGCATGATCTTTTCTTCCAGGGAAGAGGTGATAGGAGCTCTTGATGCCGGTAAGATCAACCTGCACTCCAGAATAAAGATTCGCGGAATTAACAAGATAGTCGAGATAAACTCAAAGGGCGAAAGAAGACTGCCGAAGTACTGGAAGGATTACACCACTCCGGGACAGGTGATCTTTAACGCAATTGTGCCTGAAGGCATGGGCTACATCATGGCAAATGGTCTTACCGAATCACATGCGAAGGTGTTCGGCAAAAAGGGCCTGAACAGAATGGTAGCCAGGTGCTTCAACGAGATCGGTGCTGTTAATACCGCTGTATTCCTTGATAATCTCAAGGATCTCGGATTCAAGTACAGCACTGTCAGCGGACTTACCGTGGGTATGGATGACATGATCATACCTGACGAGAAGAAAAGAATTATTGCCCAGAGCACAGCTGAAGTGGCAGAAGTTGAGTTTGCAGCCCGTAAGGGTGAAATGACTGAAAGTGACAGATACAACAAGATCATCGATATCTGGTCACAGTCCACTGAAGATGTGAAGAACTCCATGATGGAGCAGCTCAGTCATGACAACCACGGGTTCAACCCGATCTTCCTCATGGCAAACTCCGGTGCAAGAGGCAGTGTTGAGCAGGTCAGACAGCTGGCAGGTATGCGAGGGCTGATGGCCAAGCCAAAGAAGAAACTTTCCGGTGATATCGGTGAGACTATCGAGACTCCTATTATCAGTTCGCTGAAGGAAGGACTCTCAGTCATTGAGTATTCCATCTCCACCCACGGATCCAGAAAGGGTCTTGCTGATACGGCTCTTAAAACCGCTGATGCGGGATATCTCACAAGAAGACTTGTGGATGTCTGCCAGGATGTTGTGATAACCATGGAGGATTGCGGAACAATTCGCGGTCGCGACATCACCTCTCTCAAAGAGGGTGAAAAGGTTATCGAAAAACTCAGCGAAAGAATCGTGGGCAGGGTGACTGCAGAGGATGTCTACGACCCTGTGACCGATGAGATCATCTGTGAAGCCGGCAGGGAGATAACGCCCAAACTTGCTTCCTACATTGACTCGAGATCCATCGAGTCTGTCAAGATCCGGTCGGTTCTCACGTGCGAGGCCGAGCAGGGACTCTGCGGCAAGTGTTACGGATGGGACCTCAGCAGGAACCGGAACGTAACCCAGGGTGAGGCTGTGGGTGTTATTGCTGCTCAGTCCATCGGTGAGCCTGGAACCCAGCTCACTCTTAGAACATTCCATACAGGTGGTGTGTCTTCAAGAGAGGCTCAGGACAACCAGGTGAAGGCCAGGCATCCAGGTAAGATCAGCTTCAGGAACATTCACCTTGTTGAGGGTACCGATGCAGATGGCAACGGCAGTGTGATTGCTTCCAGAAACGGTCAGATAGACATAATTGATACTGAAGGTGAGATCCTCTCGACATACGAGGTAACACCCGGTGCAATCATGTCGGTTGCCGATGACCAGATGGTGGACAGGGAAGACATGCTGTTCATTGCTGAGCCTTTCAGTAATCCCATTGTCAGTGAGCACACCGGGTCTATTCACTATGTGGATATAGAAGAAGATGTTACCCTGCAGGAAGAGATCGATACTGAACAGCACAGGCAGATGATAATTGTAGAGGATAGAAGCAGAACGCTTCATCCCCATGTGTTTGTTCTGCCGGAGTTCATGGTTGTTCTATCCGGCCGACCCAGGCGCCGAGAGGAGGAGCTTCACACATTCAATGAGCTTCTTGACGAGGCAGAGGGATCAAATGGCAGGATCGTCTTTACGTATCGTGATACAAATGCAGTAAAGCCGACATCTCTTTATGACGAGATAATCATTGCTCACGCAAAAAGCGATTCAACCATCCCATTCCTCTCTCTGGATTGCCGAAGAGTTGGCACAGGCAGTTATGCCGCATTCGCTGAGATAGTGGATCAGATCGGGGCAACAGCCGCCAGGAAAAGCAAAGAGTACGAAGCTCTCAAAGAGGTAACAGATCGACTTGCAGCATCCAGCAGCAGAAAGAACGAGGAACTCGAGGACGAGTTCATGGAAGTTCTGCTGGAATACAGCACTAATAATCCCTTCGTTATGGCACTGGCCAGCCTGGATAAGGCACATGCCGGAACAAGGCAGGTCATACTTCGCCTTTCTGACATAATCAGTCAGGGCAGGATTCTTGTGCTTGTGAGCTTCTATCAGAAGGGTGGCTTCAGAAGCCATATAGTCGCCAGAGGCCGCCAGCGGCAGCAGGGACAGGATCCGGTGGAGCAGTTCATCAAGACCCATGTTCGGGGAGTCTATCCCATACCCAGTGGCGCTACGCTCCATGTAAGGGATGGCCAGCTGATAAAGACAGGTGTCCATATCGCAAGAATGCAGAAGAGAGCAGGACTGCAGAGGGATATTACAGGTGGTCTGCCAAGGGTTGATGAGCTTTTCGAAGCAAGACGTCCCAGAGATGCAGCAGCCATTGCTGAAATCAGCGGAATTGTTACTCTCAGCCCGATCAAGGCTGCAATGAGAACAGTGACCATCACAGGAGACCAGGGTCAGGAGGCCAGTATCAAGATACAGGCCACCAAGCACATCCGGGTTAGAGAAGGTGACCACGTTGAAGCAGGCGATAAACTCACTGACGGACCTCTCGATCCTCATGACATTCTCAGGGTCAGGGGAACCGAAAGCGTGGAGGATTATCTCCTTAATGAAATCCAGGAGGTATACCGCCTTCAGGGTGTGAAGATAAATGACAAGCATATTGGTATCGTCGTGAGACAGATGCTTGGCAAGGCAAGGGTTGAAAATGCCGGTGACACCCAGTTCCTCGAAGGAGCAAGGATCAGCCGACTGTCCCTTAACAAGGTGAATATGGACATGATGAATCAGGGCAGACGCCCTGCTTCCAGTGATGTCATGCTGCTTGGAATAACCAAGGCATCACTGGCGACAAGCAGTTTCCTCTCTGCCGCTTCTTTCCAGGAGACCAACTCGGTTCTGTCAGATGCTGCCATTAATGGCCAGCTTGACACACTGATAGGTCTGAAGGAAAATGTTATCGTGGGGCATCTTGTCCCTGCGGGAACAGGCGTAAGGGGCTACCGCGATATCAGAATATCCATGGCTGATGGTTCCGATCTCCCTGAACCTGTTCAGGAGCCGGAGGTTGACGAAAAGTATGAACATGTATAGAGTTGCACTCACTGTAATAGGAGAAACGGCAGCTCGCACGAGCTGACCCACGAAAGGAGAGAGTTTGCCCACCATTAATCAGCTGGTGCGAAAAGGGCGCAAGAAGCAGACACAGAAAACGAAAGCTCCTGCACTCAAAAGTTGCCCGCAGAAAAAAGGCATATGTACCCGTGTGTACACATCCACACCCAAGAAGCCCAACTCGGCACTCCGCAAGGTTGCCAGGGTAAGGCTTCGTAACGGGTTTGAGGTTACAGCATACATTCCCGGAGAGGGCCACAACCTTAACGAGCACTCTGTAGTGCTTGTAAGAGGCGGCCGAGTAAAGGACCTTCCCGGTGTCCGTTATCACATCATCCGTGGTGTTGAGGACACAAGTGGAGTGGAAGGCAGAAAACAGAGCCGTTCAAAGTACGGCACCAAACGGGAATCGTAGAGCGGGGTATAAGAGATGAGAAGAAACAGACCAAAGCGAAGAGAAATTCTGCCTGACGTGAAGTACGGCAACCTTGTTGTTGCCAAGTTCATCAACAACATCATGCTCAAGGGCAAGAGATCCATCGCTGAATCAATAGTATACGGCGCCTTCGATATCATTGCCGAGAAGACAGGCCAGGATCCTGTATCTGTTTTCAGCAAGGCCATGAACAACGTTCGTCCCACGCTCAAGGTTAAAAGCCGTCGAGTCGGTGGATCAACTTACCAGGTTCCTCTGGAAGTCCGCCCTGAGGAGAGGGATGCTCTTGCAATGAGATGGCTCATCGGTTACTCAAGAGGACGCAAGGGTAAGACCATGCGTGACCGTCTTGCCGCCGAGTTCATGGATGCTGCAAGGAACGAAGGTTCCAGCGTTAAGAAGAAGGAAGACACCCACAAGATGGCCGAAGCCAACAAGGCGTTCGCTCACTACCGCTGGTAGTCTTTCAGATACATTGACAGAGCCCCGTTCCCTTTATCAGGGAGCGGGGCTCTTTTTCGAAAGATATCCTGCAGTATCACATTTCCTTTATAATACTCGATTACTGGAAGTTATTCGCTAAATACAGACTGACATAGTAGGAAGTTCGGGGATAGACTTTTGGCTGAAGAAAATAGTTACATCAGTGAAACAGGTGACTGTTCTCCTGTTACGGTTAGAGAATATCATTCATCTGACTTCCGGATCTGGAAAGATTTCGTTCTGAGTTCAAACAACGGGACAATGTTTCACCGCACTGAATTTCTGGATTATCACCCGTCGGGCAGGTTCAACTTTCACCATCTGATGTTTTTCCAGGACGAAAAGCTGATTGCCGTTCTTCCCGGCAGTCTGGAAAATGCCGTATACAAAAGCCCTGCAGGGGCAAGCATGGGAAGTTTTGCCACAGCATGTGACCTTAAGCTGCACCGGGCACACGGCATTGTCTCGGCATTCATTGGATATTGCAGGAGCAGAGGGGTAAAGAAAGTTATTTTCACACCTCCCATGGATATCTTCTGCTCTAAAGTGAATCACGCTATGGGGTATGCGCTTGTTTACAACGGATTCACAATTTCCAAATCCCAGTACTCTTCCGTAATAAAGAACTCTGATATGAAGCCCACCCGCAAGATCAGATACAACATCAACAGAGCCCTGAGAAATGGGCTCAAGGTTGTTGAGGATGATGATATGCAGCGATTCTATCCCATCCTTCTGGCGAACAAGGCAAAGTTCGGAACAGCACCGACACATACCCTTGAAGAGCTGCTGCTTCTGCAGAAACTCATGCCCGACTCCCTGAAGTTGTTTACAGCTGAACTGGAAGGGCTGGCTGTGGCAGGTGTCCTTCTCTTCATTGCCAACTCCAGGTGTGCCATGAATTTCTACTCAATGCATCTCTACGAGTACAGAAACTACTACCCGGTATCTGTACTTCTTTATCATGCTGGAGAATGGCTGAAAAAACAGGAAATTGAGTATCTTGATTATGGTGTATCAATGGATACCTTCAGCCCGAATCCCCTTGAGCCTTCCTGGTCTCTGGTGAGGTTTAAAGAATCACACGGTTTTTCCGGCTGCATCCGAAACACCTGGAGTGTAGAACTCTGACAAGTTTGATCACATGGACCGTTGACCTGTTCCAATCGCTTCTGCATCATTTTCTGTGCGAAATCTGATTTGTGCTCATAACAGGAAGATGAGATTGAATGAACCTTTCAGATAACATCGAACCTCTGGTTGCGAATCTCATTGAGGGGCTCTACATTGTTGACCGGGACAGAAGGATAGTGCAGTGGAACAGAGCTGCTGAGATAATAACAGGCTATTCCTCAGAGGAAGTTACAGGCAGCAGGTGTTCTGACAACATTCTTATTCATGTTGATGACAGGGGAAATGAACTGTGTACGGGCATGTGCCCTCTTGCAGCTGCAATGGATGGAGATGAGCTTCAGGAAGCAGATGTATTTCTCCACCACAAGATGGGGCACAGGGTCCCTGTTCATGTTCGGGTATTACCGCTTAAAGACAAAGAGGGAAATATCACAGGTGGTCTTGAGCTGTTCACCAATACAGGCTCTCTGGCTCTTCTTCAGAACAGAATAGGTGAGCTTGAGGAACTTGCTCTCATGGACACCCTGACCAGGCTCCCCAACAGAAGACACATTGAGGCTAGAATCGAATCACAGCTGGCATTGATGAACAGAGAAGGGATTCCCTTCGGTGTTGTTTTTGCAGATCTGGACAACTTCAAGACTTTCAATGACCGTTACGGACATAAGGCCGGGGATGAATTGCTGAAAACCGTTGGCAGAACAATAGCAGGATGCGCAAGACCTTTTGACACCATGGGCAGGTGGGGTGGAGACGAATTCGTTGGTGTTCTTCCCAATTGCAATCTTGCAGGAGCTGAGAGGTTTGCAGAGAGAGTCAGCATGCTCGTCCGGAGCTCTCTGGTGCATGTGGAAGGAATCAGCCTGAAGCCTTCTGTATCTGTTGGTGCAGCTGTATCCGCAAAAGGGGATTCCATCTCCTCAATCATCAGCAGAGCCGATGCAATGATGTACAGGCAGAAAAGGTCCATAAACTGATTGCCTGGAACAGGTGGCCCGAATGGAAGATGTGAACAGCCTGGCAGGCGAAGTACTCAAATCCTTCCTTTAAGGAAGACCCTGTCTCATATTCGAAAAAAGTAATCTGAAACACATTTGAGAGATGAGGTTGGAAATGATCAGAAATCCCGTAATTGATGCCATGATGAACAGAAAATCAATCAGGAAGTATACCGATCAGGCTCCTTCTGAAGAAGAAATTCTTTCCGTGGTCCGTGCCGGCCAGCAGGCTCCGTTCGCCATGCAGATGGGCAGCGTAATTATCCAGAGGAACAGAGAGAAGAATGCCTTCAATGCTCCTGTTCAGTTCGTGGTTCTCTGCGATATCCACAGGATGGAACGGGTAATGGAGGTGCGTGGCTGGAATAGAGATGCCTCCAATGTTCACAGCGTATTCTTTGCCCTTCAGGATGCAGCTTACATGGCGCAGAACATGGTTACCGCTGCAGAGAGTCTCGGGATGGGCAGCTGTTACATCGGTGCAGCACCTTACATGTCGGAGAAGTTAAGGAATGATTGCAATCTGCCTGACCACGTGATTCCCCTGGTGATTCTGACTATGGGATTCCCTGCAGAAGACCCCCCTGTGCGTCCACGGTATCCCATGGAGTTTCATCTCTATGACGAGAGGTACCCGGAGATGGATGACGAAATGGTAAAAAAGGCCATGGATGTTATGGACAGGGGTTATCTGGATCAGGACTACTATAAAAATGCTGGATTCATGATTCCCCTTGCAGACAAAACTGTTGAAGACAAATTCAGTTTTGACAATTACAGCTGGACAGAGCACATCTCAAGGAAGATGGGGCAGTGGAGCACAGACCCGGAAGAACTTTTGAAGCAGTTCCGGATATGTGATCTGGATCTCAGCGAATAGTTTATTCCGAAAGGAACTGCAATGGACTTTGAAAGAATGTGGATAGAGAAGCTTAAAGCAGCTCTGGAAAGAGTTGCAGAGCCCGGCATGACAGAGGAACTTCTCCATGGTTCCGGTGACTTAAGCCAGGATGAAATTATTTCCTGGACCGCAGCAATGGTGGAGAAGCTTAATGAACTGCTTCCTCCTGACAGGGTCAACGAGATTATAACATCCTGTGCATGTCATTATCCTCTGGCAAAGCTGGTTCCCATCAGGGATGCTTTCAGAGAAAATCATGATTTTGCTCAGGCGATCTCCATGCTTAATGAGCAGTTCACCAGGATGCTTGAACAAACCCATGGCTTTCATGAAGAGACAGTGGAAATGCTTCTCTCAGACGGAATGGGACCTGCAGGAGTACTGGAAAATGACAGGATAGTAGCAACAAAGATTCCTAAGAGCGGGAATCTCAGAGCCTGGCTTTCAGAGGATGATCTTCAGTCCAGGAGGGAGCTGTACTGCCATTGTCCCAGGGTCAGAGATGCAGTCAAACTGAATCTCAGCGTTCCAGTGGAGTACTGTCTGTGCGGCGCAGGCTTCTACCGGAACATATGGGAGGAAATAACTGAACAGCCTGTGAGAGTGGAGATGCTGAAGTCAGTTATGACCGGTGACCATGTGTGCAGTATCGCCATTTATCCCTCAGCAATGAAAGCTTGACATTCTGCCCTATCTTCATAAGTTGCATGCTTAACCTGTGGCAGATACAAAGGAGAAATAGACAATGGGCCCGGCAAGTAATACAAGGAACATCGGTATCTTCGCTCATATAGATGCGGGGAAAACAACAGTAACAGAGAGAATCCTTTACTACACAGGCCGAACCCACCGAATGGGCGATGTTGACCATGGTACTGCGGTGATGGACTGGATGCCCCAGGAGCGGGAGCGGGGAATAACCATTGTCTCCGCTGCAACAACCTGTCACTGGCGTGATACCAGGATCAACATTATTGACACTCCCGGTCATGTGGATTTCACCGCCGAGGTTGAAAGATCGCTCCGGGTTCTTGACGGAGGTGTTGGTGTTTTCTGCGCTGTGGGCGGTGTTGAGCCACAGACCGAAACAGTCTGGCGACAGGCGCAGAGGTACTCGGTTTCTTCACTTGCTTTCATTAATAAACTTGATCGCCAGGGTGCCGATTTTTACCGTGTGCTGCAGATGATGAAAGACATTCTCGGCGAGGTTCCTCTGCCTGTTATGCTTCCAGTGGGTCAGGGTTCAGCATTCAGGGGTGTTATTGATGTAATCAGACAGAAGGCACTCTACTTCGATAAGGAAACCCTCGGATCCCATTTTGAGGAATCGGAAATTCCGGAAGAACTCCAGGAGTCCGCTGCAGAGGCTCTGGAGAAGGTGTGCGAAGCAGTGGCTGAGCTTGAAGATGAAGCCATGGAGAAATTCTTCGCCGGTGAACTGAGCGAGTCTGACATAAGAAGACTCCTGCGCAAAGGCACTATTCAGGGAGCATTTGTACCGGTGCTGTGCGGAGCTGCTCTGCGCAATGTAGGTGTTCAGCTGCTGATAGATGCCATAGTGGACTGGCTGCCTGCTCCGGAAGAACTGCCTGCTGTAGTGGGATTGAAGCCTAACGGCAGTGAAGAGACCAGAGAGCGTTCCAGAAGTGAACCGTTTACTGCCCTGGTGTTTAAAATACAGAGCGATCCTCATCTGGGGCGCCTGGCCTATATCAGGGTGTATTCAGGCAAGGCTAAGGATGGTGAAGCAGTTCTGAACAACCGGTCAGGGAAGAAAGAGCGACTCACAAGACTTGTGATGATGCACGCAGACAAGAGAACCCATCTTGACTCTGTCTCAGAAGGCGACATCGCAGCAGCAGGAATGAAGAATGCCGCAACCGGAGATACGCTTACATCCACCGGCAAACCCCTTACCCTTGAAACAATACATTTTGTGGACCCGGTTATGGAGATGGCCATTGAACCTGCCAGTACTGCTGATGAGAAGAAACTTGAAGACGCTCTGGAAGACCTTACCAGTGAAGATCCCAGCTTCAAGGTTGGAACTGACAGAGAAACCGGGCAGACTCTTATCAGAGGGATGGGTGAACTGCATCTTGAGATCATCGTTGACAGGCTGAAACGGGAGAAAAAGCTTGATGTGAGAACCGGGAAACCCCAGGTATCCTACCGTGAAGGTGTTTCTCTCTGCGGTATCGGTGAAGATACATTTGAAAGAATTGTCGGTGGCAAGGGCAACTATGGAAACGCGACAATTGCTGTAAGTCCTTCTGAATCAGGTGTTACATTCAGGTCTGAAGCTGAGAATGTTCCAAGGCAGTTTGTAGAATCAGCTGAAAGCGGTATCATGGGCTCTGTGGGAGCAGGAGTTCTTGCCGGATATCCCCTGGACGGTGTTGATGTTGTGCTGAAAGCTGCAAAGGTGCATGAAACTGATTCCGCAGAAATCGGTTACAGTTCTGCAGCTGCCGGTGCTCTGAGGAAAGCATTAAGCAATGGCTCACCGGTAATAAGGGAACCTGTCATGAAGGTGGATATTGTTACCCCTGTAGACTATATGGGTGATGTGATCGGTGATGTGAATTCCCGCCGGGGAAGTGTTGTTTCCATTGAGCAGAGAGGGGAAGCTCAGGCAATTCTGGCTGACATTCCTCTGTCAGAACTCTTCGGCTACACAAGCACACTCCGAAGTCTTACCCAGGGCCGTGCGGGATACACCATGCAGTTCAAGGAATACGCAGATGTTCCTCCGAACATTCAGAAGAAGCTTCTGGATAAAATGGGACTTACCTACTGATACCGGCTTTCTCAGCTGATCAGCAGCAGCTTTCCGTATTCTTCATCACTCTTCTCAGAGGTTGTATTTTTCCTTTATCTCTTTTACTCTTTCTCTGAGCCTTTTTGCCGGAGCCATGACGAATCTGCACTGCTCACTGCCCATGGCCCTGCAGCAGATCTCCTTGGCTTCGAGTTTAACACTGTAAGCCTCTGAGCACCAGCCGGCGAAATATCCTGCATTAAGAAAATCAACCGGTGACTGAGGTTTTATTCCGGCTTTCATGTGTGCTTCAGCTTCAAAAGAGTTGAGATGGTCATAGACAAAGAGGAAATCTTCATCAGGAGAAGGGGAACTGTCGTCTAGAATTCTCAGATTGGCATATCCTCCATACGCAAAAATCACAGGTCCCATGGCAAGCCTGAGAGCAGGGTCTCCTATGCCGGATTTCTCGAAATAGAATCTTGCATCTGCAGAGCCGGCTGTTTTGCCTATCTGGTAAATTAACACCCCTGCCCCTGGTCCCAGAACAGCGGTGAGCTGGTCCTTCAGTGCCATGGTTATAGAATCTGCCCTGTACATCACATACCGTTCAGACGATACTGCAATGGAACCTTTTTCCGGGTTTCTTTTAAAATCCCAGAAAAGAGGAGTGATGATATCCTCTGCTTTGCTGAAAAGCGGAGAGAGCTGGTCCGGGCAGTCAACATACTTGGCCATCTTGTGATCCTTTTCAGTTTGAGCAATTTGCTGTTCAATATAGATTCTTTCTTTCACCTGCACAAGAGAATTTCGCTCTTTAAAGACAGCTGGACAGAAGCCCCTTCATCTGCAATACTTAATATGGGTATTGAACATGATTGGAGAGAAGTGGACAACTTGAAAAATGAACTTATGGAGAAGACCGGCGAGATAAATCGTATCCTTGACAGGCTGGTGGAAAGAACAGAAGCAATTACCGCTCTGCTTATCAGCAGACAGGGAATTTGCATGGGCCAGGCAGGTACAGCAGCTTCATTGAATTCAACTGCTCTGGCAGCACTTGTTGCCGGAATGTTCTCCGCCACAAGAGAAGTTGCCAACATTGTTGGCGAGGATCAGTTCTCGATACTTCTGCAGCAGGGTGAGAAAAGGCACATACACATCTCGCTGATAGGAGCAAAGACCATGATGGTCATCGTGTTCGAGGACTATTCCCGTATCGGCAAGGTAAGGTTTGCCGCTAGAGGTGCAGGAACTGAACTGCTCAAGACTCTTGAAAGGGAGAATGTCAGAAAAGAACAGGCAGTGGAAGCCATATCTGTTCCTGACTTCAAGGAATATGCCATGAATCTGATTGACCGGATCTTTGTTGTTGGAGAGGATGAGGATGCCTCATCTTGATCTTGAGAACCGGCAGTTCATTTTTAAAATAGTTTACTTCGGCCCTGGAATGAGTGGTAAAACAACAAATCTGCTCTGCATTCACAGAACGCTGATGGAAAAGTACCGCGGTGAGATGCTGGTACTGGATACAGAGGAGGAGCGTACTCTCTTCTTCGATTTTTTCCCGGTTTCCCTTGGGACGGTGCAGGGATTTTCTCTGAAGTTTCATCTCTACACAATACCGGGTCAGGTTTTTTACGAGGCAAGCAGAAAGATTATTCTGGAGGGTGCAGACGGTGTTGTCTTTGTTGCTGATTCCGGTGCTGACCGGCTGGAAGACAATCTGGACATGTACAGAAGAATGATTGAGAACCTGTCCGGGTTTGGCATCGACATTGATGAGTATCCCATTGTGCTGCAGTACAACAAGAGGGATATTGATGAGATCCTTCCTCTGGGAATACTTGAAGAAAAACTTGGCATTTCCCCGGACATTCCCGTTACCGAATCTGTTGCCACAGATGGAAAGGGCGTAATGCAGACACTGAAAATAATAAGTAAGGAAGTTATCAGGCGATTCCAGCCTGAGAATATCTGATTGAAAGGAGCTAAATGGCCTTCAACGGCAATCTTCATGAATTCGGTATCGTTGCTCTGCTGCAACTGCCGAACACAAACAGGCTTAACGGCAGGCTGACCGTTGATGGGCCGGAGTGTATTGCGGAATTCTACTATGACGGCGGCAAACTCCTCCATGCTGTGTGCGGAGACATTCAGGGGAGAGATGCCCTTTCTGCAGTTATCGATTGGAACGAAGGCAAATTTGTTTTTGAGTCCGATGTTGTCTGTGAACAGAATACCATCTCCGGAGACCTTCACCATGTGCTTATGTGGGCCTTGAAAGAAAGAGATGAAAGAAAAAGGAAAGAGGCGGAGATGAAGGCGGCTGAAGAGGAAAGCAGGAAACTTATGGAAGAGGCCCCGGCGGAATCCCCGGCTGAGCCTGAGGTAGAGCCTGTGGTGATTCCTGCTGATTTTCTACAGACTGCCGCACATTCCACACTGGCATGTATTGTTAACAGCAACGGTGTAATCGTGGCCCAATCCGAAGTGGAGAAAGAGTTCATGAGATCCATTGAGAAGTACCTCGCAGCGGTGAGGTGCTTCATCAGAGAGTACCCTGAAGGTGTAATAGGCAAAACATTCATTGATGACAGCAGCTTTTCACTGGGATTGTGCGGCAATTCCCGCGGGTATGCTGTTGTTCTGTTTGCAGCACCCAAAACAAGGCTTGGAACTCTCTCAATGGAACTTGGAAAGTTCATGACCGAACTTGAGACCAGGGAGTTTGGAGAACAGTATGAAGGAAGAGGAAACTAAGCGGGGGGCTCAGTCAGAGTCACTGCATTTCATTGAATTCATGGAGATTTGCGCTGACTCAGGTATTATCAGCGAGTCTTCAGCCAGACGAATCTGCCAGTTTGCCAAATATCAGGGTGGAGTAAGTGCCCTCCCAACCGTTCCGGATGTTAACGAAAATTATGAAGAACGTTTTGAGTATCTTCTTGGTTTTGCAGATGACGACTCAAAATCCTTTGATGATTATGTTGTTTCCGAAGAAAATTTTCACGCTATAGAACTTGCCAGAACTGTTGCCCTTATTCCCAGAATCTGGAGAAACCTTTCACCTGTACTGTTTTACGGTCATACCGGTCAGGGAAAAACCCACCTTCTTTCCGCCATGGCAAGAGCATCCAGGCAACGGGCTCTCATTCTTAACACAAACGATCTTATGATGGAGTACAAATACTGTCTGGACGCAAAGAAAGACCTGGAACTTCTCAGCTGGATAACAAGGCACAATTTCCTTCTGCTGGATGATATTCAGTTTGCCCAGGGCAATTTCGGCTTTCAAAACTTCCTCTGTTCGGTGTTCAACCGATTAAGTTCCGACCGGAACGCTATTGTTCTGTGCTCCAATATTGAACCTGAGGATAACAGGGATTATCACATAACATTCTATTCCAGAATAACATCAGGCATCACAATCGAGCTGAAGATGCTGGATTTCGACGGCAGGGTGGCTCTGCTGAAACAGAAATTCAGCCACACCGGTTTCGGCCCTGATGATGAAATAGTAAACTATATAGCCACCAGAATAACGAACAATGTCCGAACACTTAAAGCAGCTGCCAGAGCTGTGATAGCTTATCTTCTTGCTACTCCCGGCCGCTCTGAGATCACGCTTCCTGAAGTGAAGAAACTGCTGAAATCAATGCATTTCTATGATGTTCCCGGTGTAAAACCGGAATCAGAAAAGCCGGTAGAAGAGAAACCTGCTGCATTATGTACTGCGCCTGCACCTGACTCGAAACCGCAAATGGAACAGGAAAAGCCTCTGGAGGAGGAGCCGGAAGAAAAACCTTATATCGAGGCATCACCCTACATCGTTGTTGATATTGAAGATGAGAAGAAAAAGATTCCCTCTGGGGAAGCAGGTGAACTGGAAGAATTAACTCCTTCTGCAGAGAAAGAGGGATCTGCCACAGACAAGATGCCTGAGGAGAATGGAGGGCAGTACAGAAGTCTGATTGCCTCTGCTCAGACTGTGGATAAGCAGATAGAAGCTCTGCTTCTTGCTGCCGGGAAAAGAATTGAACAGCTTCGTGAGCGAAACGCCAGTGCAGAGGAAATTACCAAGCTGGAGAAGGCAGTGGAATTCCTGAAGAAAAAGGATCTTGAAGCTGCAATGGTAGCTCTCAAGTAAGGTGTACCCATATTGGGGTTGTCATAGGCAGGGCGATTGAATATAGAAATACAAACAGTTATCATTGTTACTCTTTTAGAAAGGAATCCGTTATGGGAATAGAAGAAATTCTTAATGCCCTTGTTGCAGTGCAGGGTATTGAAGCTGCTGTATGCGTGGGAAGAGACGGTTTTGTTATAGAAGCAGCTGCAGCTGCAGGTTCTGATGTTGATGCAATTGGAGCAATGGTTGCCACCGGACTGGGATCTGCAGAGAGCGTGGGCAGGGAACTCAATGTAGGTTCGCTGAGCCAGGCTATGATGGAGTACGACCAGGGTGTTATCGTCATGACAGCAATCGGAGAAGATGCAATTCTCTCTGTTGTTGCTGCAACCAGCGCCAGCCTTGGTAATGTGCGACTTCAGGTAAGGAAAAGGAAAAAGGAACTGGAAGCAGTTCTTTAGAGAACAGTCAGTCAGACCTGAGATATTTATATAGGGGGGGGTAATCCAGTATGCTGGATTTCCCCTTCCTTTGTAAAAAGAAGCATGGAGAGAACGATTAGTAAATTAAAGGGAATTCTCAAGAGAGGAACGTTTCCTGTGCAGAAAGTGTTACTGATACATGAATGCGGCTTCGGCTCTTCCTGTGCGTTAGTGGTAATGATACTGGTTCCCATCTGAAACAGGAGTTATTGTCATTGGAGATAAGCAGGAAGAACAGCTCAATATGAAAAAGAAGCATAACGGTAATAAATTGTCAAGTTTTTTTACCTGCTCTTGATGCATTATTGGTCTTTAGTAGTTATAATATGATAAAAGTGATTAGTCAGCCACATCTATTAAGTAAGGAGATTCTATGGAAAATAAACTGGACAGATTGCACGGTATTGCTTTCCTTATCGGATCGCTTACCCACGCAGCAGAGAAGAATCTCGGGCAGGGCAGTCTCTCTTCCTGCGCCCTTGCAGGAAAGAAGTTCGGGCAGGAGGCAGTAGAGGGAACGGAAACCACGGATGACCCCATCAGGGCTGTTGAGCTTCTGAGTGACGCCTTGAAAAAGAGGGGGATTGTCTGGGACTTCGTTCCTTTTCTGGGGGAGAAAGATAGCCTTATTGAGGAACGGGATGGAGCAAGGGTGGTCAGGCTTGTTTTTAACACCTGCATGGTGAGAAATGCTCTCTTCCGGTATGCCCATGATCAGAAACTGTCTCTCTGCTATATGTCACACGGAGTTTTCGCCGGTGCCATGGAGAAGATAATGCCAGGGAAAACAGTTCATCTTGAAATTCTCCATGCCGGTCCCAATGCATGTCTGAAGGAACTGATAATAGAGGAGGGGAAATGAAAGCAAGAATTTCAACTGAATGGCTTTCAGGATGCTCCGGCTGCCATGTAGCAGTGGTGGACCTTCATGAGAAACTTCTGGGCCTTGTGGAAGATATCGAGTTTGTACGGATACCTGTACTTATGGATGAAAAAGGATATCCGGATGCGGATGTGGGTTTTGTTGAGGGTGCAATAAGGAGTGAACATGACAGGCATGCAGCTTTGAAGATGCGTGAGAGCTGCAAAACAATTGTAGCTTTCGGCACTTGTGCCTCATACGGAGGAGTCTCCGGTCTGGGATGGCTCTACAAAGATGATGCGATATTGAAAAAGGTTTACGGAGGTCTTCCCACAACAACTGAAACGGAGAGACCTGAGGGTGCTCCAGTTCTCGAGCAGAGTGTAGTCCCTGTCGATGAGGTTATAAAGGTTGATATGCATCTGCCAGGCTGTCCTCCCCACCCGTACTATATAGCACAGGCTATCAAGGTTCTTCTCCAGCAGGATAATGCAGTTATGCCTGCCGGTACAGTCTGTTCAATGTGCGACAGAGTAATGGAGAAGCGAACCGGCGTAACCCTCCAGAGGGGAGCAGTTACTGCTCCGGAGAGGGACGTGTGTTTCCTCAGCCAGGGTGTTATCTGTCTGGGATCTGTGACACTTGACCGCTGCAGAGCGCAGTGCACCAACAAGGGCGTTGCATGCGCCGGGTGTGCCGGCCCCTCGGTGGCTGTTGCCAGGGAACCCCATCTGGATATAAGAAACATGGTGGCAAAAAGAATGAGCCTGCTCACGGATATAGACGAGCAGGAGATACTTGATTACATGGCAAAGGAAGCAAGAACCTTCTACTCTTACGCACTTTCCTCTCCGGTTATCTACAAAAAACCAACGGTGGAAATTCGGGAATGGGCCGGAGAGAAGTGAGTATATCCACAGAGAGATGAGGTTTTCTAAATGAGTAAGCTTATTATAGATCCGGTTACAAGGATCGAAGGTCATGCCAGGATAACACTGGATATCGATGACAGTGGAAAAGTAACCCAGGGGCATCTGCAGGTTCTGGAGATAAGAGGATTCGAGAAGCTTCTTGAGGGTATGGAACTGTTCAAGATGCCTCTCATAACAGCAAGAATCTGCGGCGTTTGTCCTGCTGCGCATCACATGGCTTCTGTTACTGCAATTGAGAATGGACTGGGTGTGAAGATCACCGATACAGCAAAAAGGCTGAGAGAGCTCATGTATATGGGGCACATTCTTCACTCTCATGCATTGAGTAATTTTGTTCTCACAGGGCCGGATATCTTTCAGGGTCTTGATGCTCCCCATGAAAGCAGAAATATCTTCGAGCTTCTCCGGTTGAAACCGGAAGCTGTGAAGAAAATGCTCCGGCTCAGGTCAATCGGACAGAGAGTGGTGGAGATCGTAGGCGGCAGGGGAGTTCACCCGGTAACATCAATCCCTGGAGGACTGGCTTCAGCACCTTCCAGTGAAGAGATGGAGAACATGTCTTCATGGGGCGCAGAAGCAGTATCAATTCTTGAGGAGCTTCACCCGCTGCTCATGGATGCTCTTGCAGGGTTTGCAGATATCAGAGACTGCCTGGATATCCCATACTCGTCTCTGTCCCTCACAGACAGAGGAAATGTAACCTTTTTCCAGGCGCCCATGGCTGTTATGGCTCCCACAGGTAAAATAGAATCCACATTTGAAGGGGACAAGTATCAGGAATACCTGAACGAGCATTCCATGCCAGGTTCATACATGAAGTCTGTAAGACTGAAAGATGGCGACAGGTCATTTTTCGTGGGCCCTCTTGCCAGGTTGAATGTCAACAGTGCATTCTCAACTCCTAAAGCTGACGCTCTTCTTACCACATACAGGTCGAACAAGTCCCCGAGAACTTCTGCTCTTGATTTCATTGAAGCCAGATTGCTGGAGATGGTTCACTGTGCCGAGAGAATCCAGGAACTTGCCGCAACACCTGCCGGTGATGATCTGCTGGTGGCTGCAAAGCCCGGAGCCGGAAGGTTTGTGGGAGTTGTTGAAGCCCCTAGAGGAATACTCATCCACGAGTATCAGACCGACGACGATGGTGTGCTTACAGCGGCAAACCTCATTGTGGCAACCCAGAACAACTACGATGCCATTGATCACTCCATTGCAGGTATCGCTTCGAAATATGCCGGTACCGGCCAGGATGAACTTCTCATGAGCAGTGTGGAGTTCTCACTGAGATGCTTTGATCCCTGTCTTGCCTGTGCAACACACACAGCCGGGCGAATGCCTATGAAAGTTAATATAAGGCGTCACGGAAAAACCCTGCGCACTTTAAGCCGGGGAGGTAGGTAATGATAACCATAAAGATTGATGAAAATGCATGTGTGGGCTGCTCCCTCTGTGTGGATGAGTGCCCCACTGATGTGTTCGAGTTTGATGAAGAGAAGAAGGTACCTGTTGTAAAGCACGAAAAGGAGTGTTTCGGGTGCTTAAGCTGCTCTGAGATTTGTCCTGCGGAAGCTATTGTCCATGAAGGGGTAGAGCTTTCCAGTAACTTCTATCATGAAAGCTACGCAATGGATCTTGCAGAGAAGCTTGTTCCCGGGGTAGAACATTCCATGGACGTTACTGATGAAGCCCAGCAGACTGCCGCTCTTGAAGATCTTGGAATCAGACTTCTCTCCATTGCCTCGGTTTTCAGGCACACCCTGGGAGGCAGTATGCCTGCCGTGGGAACAATGGCCGGCAGAACTCTTGCAAATCAGCTTCCCAGGTATCAGGAGCCGGAAACATTCCAGGAAGTGCTTGATCTGGCGAAGAAGCAGTTCAGTCCGTCCTGGGATCTGAACTTCCAGGAGTCTGGTGATGAACTGACAATAGATACAGGCACATGTTTCATCCGTGACCTCTGCACCAGAGAGGGCATTGAACTTGGAGGAGACCTCTGTGTTCTTTTTTACAACAACCTTGCCGGGTATCTGGGTAAGATGAGCGGTGTCAGGTTGAAGCTTGAGGAGATGTCACCTGGTTGTGACAGGTGCACATACAAGATTAAGCTTTACAGACGAAAGAGCAAGTAGTACCGTGGGTAAAATCGTTTTCGCCGGTGTAGGCAACACCCTTGCCGGCGATGACGGAGTAGGCATTCACATGGTTAGAGAGCTTAAAAGGCTTCTTCCTGCAGATGACAGAGTTTTGTTTTCGGAGCTTGAGGGAGATCTCTACGAGATATGGGATATGCTTCCGGGTACTGATGTTTTCGTTTTTCTGGATGCAGTAACGGGAGACAGTCCAGGGATGATCCGGGTGGGTAAAACTCTACCCAGGGCGTACACTCCCTCTTTTCACCAGTCAGATCTTTCTGCAGTGGTAACTTCTCTTCAGAAGCTCTGGGATGGAGAATTCCCCAGGTGGACTCTCTGGGGGATCTCAATAGATCTTCCTGAAGAACTGGGGGAAGGTCTCAGTGAACCGGTCAGAACAGCAGCTCACGAAGCTGTGGAGACAATGGTAGAGCTCCTTATCGGGAAAGGTCTCAATGTGGATGGAGCAGTGATCAGGATTCCATGCACTGACTGATCCCTGCAGCCTGAAAAGTTGAGCTTGTCAAAGCGCGGCAGGTATGTATTTTGGTATTTTCAGCATACTTTGCCATACTATTCTGTTCTTATCACTACAGTGTATATTCCGCCAGCATTTCATGGAACTCCGGAAAAGCATTTCCGGGGTTTGCACAACCCGTTACAGTTGCTTATAATAGCCGTCCCTGCAGGTGCATAAGACCCCCAGGGACGAGAGAGTAAAGTGTGGTGCGTGTTCGGAAGTCCATGTGCTGTGGGCAGATGGTCTTCTGCGCGGTTGTTTGTATAAAGGAGTTGTGTTGAACGAAAACAGGTTGAGAATCAGGCTCAGAGCCTATGATCACCGCCTTCTTGACAGATCGGCTGTTGACATAGTGCGCGGTGTTACAAACACCGGCGCCCGTGTTGCAGGGCCAATACCTCTGCCAACCAAAAGGTCTGTGATCACGGTTCTGAGAAGCCCCCATGTTAATAAGAAGTCCCGCGAACAGTTTGAAGTGAGAATTCACTCAAGACTGATCGAGATACAGGATCCGAACGAACAGACCACAGAGGCCCTGCGGAAACTTGATGTTCCTGCCGGTGTCGATGTGGAGATCAAATAGCAGTTAACAGGTAAATCCTTACTGATCCGGTTTTACCGGATTAAGAGGAAACCGTACTGGATGAACGGGAACGGACGATTCACCAGAACGGAATAACAGAAACGCTTGTCCCCCCGTTCAAAGGGGACTTCAGCGACGGGAAGTGGTTATGAGCGGAATAATGGCTCGTAAGATTGGTATGACCCGCGTCTTCGCAGAGGACGGCAAAGTTATACCGGTTACGGTGCTTGAAGCTGCCCCGAACCCTGTGGTTCAGATCAAGACCCCTGAAACTGATGGATACTCCGCAGTTCAGGTTGGTTACTGGCCCAAGAAGGAGAGCAGACTGACAAAGCCCATGAAGGGTCACCTTGATAAAGCAGGGGTTCCCCCTGTATCAAGGCTTGTCGAGTTCCCTGTTTCAGGTAACGAGGTTAAAGCAGGAGATTCATTCACTGTTGAAATGTTCAAGCCCGGCGAAAAGGTTGATGTATCAGGAACAACCAAAGGCAAGGGTTTCCAGGGCGTTGTAAAGCGTCACGGTTTTTCCGGTTTTGATGCAACCCATGGCTATCATGGCAAGCGTATTCCCGGTTCAATCGGTCAGTGTGCCACACCGGGAAGAGTCTGGAAGAACAAAAAAATGCCCGGTCAGTGCGGCAATACAAAAACAACTGTGAAGAACCTCGAGATCATTCAGATCGATGTTGAGAAAAATCTTCTTGTTATCAAGGGCGCTGTGCCCGGTGCCAAGAACGGCTACCTGATGATCAGGAAGCACGTTTCACGCGGAGGTGAGAGCTGATGGCTGAAGCCAGAGTCTACACCATGAACGGCGAAGAGGTCGGTGCTGTCAAGCTTCCTGACGAGATGTTCGCCATGGGCGTTTCCACACATGTTCTGTGGGAAGTGGTCCGTGCCGAGCAGAACAACAGGAGACAGGGCAATGCATGCAGTCTCACAAGAGCAGAAGTAAAAGGCAGTGGAAGAAAACCCTGGAGGCAGAAGCATACAGGGCATGCCCGTGCCGGTTCATTCAAGAGCCCCATATGGAGAAGCGGTGGAGTTGCTCACGGTCCAAGACCCAGATTCTTCTCAAAGAAGATAAACAGAAAAGTTCGCCGCAAGGCTATCGCCGGGATTCTTTCCGAGAGGCTTTCCGAGGGTAATCTCAGGATCATCCGCGATCTTTCTGTAGACGGCAGGACCCGTGTGGTTAGAGAAATGCTGGGCGGAAACGGTATAAACGGCAGAAGAATAGTCATCCTTACCGATGGGGACAGTCTTGTCGCCAGAGCCGCAGGCAACATTCCCGGAGTACAGGCAGTTGCTGCCAGCCGAGTTCCAGTGACAACACTGGTTAACTCAGAGGTTGTCGTTATTGCCGAGAACGCTTTGGAACAGCTGAAGGCGAGGGTGATGTAATGGACCCGCGTCAGATAATCATCGAGCCCATGGTAACTGAGAAATCAACAGTTGCCAGGGAAAAGTACAACAGATACACGTTCAAAGTTGTTCCCAATGCCACGAAGCCCCAGATCGCAAAGGCAGTTGAGGAAATCTTTGAAGTTACCGTTCTGGAAGTTCGCACTATCAAGATGCAGGGCAAGGTCAAGCGCCTTGGTCGTAACATAGGTCGCAGATCCGCCTGGAAGAAGGCTATCGTCACTCTTAAAGAGGGCGACTCTGTTGACTTCTTCGAGGGGGTGTAATCATGGGAACAAAAAGATGGAAGCCCATGACTCCCGGTACAAGGTTTAAGGTCTCTCCGGATTTCGCAGAGATCACCAGGGATTACGGTGAGAAATCTCTCATGGTCCCGCTTAAGAAGACTTCTGGCAGAAACAGCAACGGCAGGGTGACCGCAAGGCATCGTGGCGGTGGTCATAAACGCATGTACCGGATAGTGGATTTTAAGAGAAACAAGATCGGTATCCCCGGTCGAGTTGCAACGATTGAGTACGATCCCAACAGGTCCGCAAGGATTGCCCTTGTGGTTTATGCTGACGGAGAGAAGAGATACATTCTCTGCCCTGTCGGTCTTTCTGTAAACGACTCGATCATGTCAGGTCCCCAGGCGGCTCCAGAGGTAGGAAATCACCTTCCTCTGAACAAGATCCCTCTTGGAACAATGGTTCATAATGTTGAACTTAAGCCGGGCAAGGGTGGCCAGATGGCCAGAAGTGCCGGTGCAGCAGTTCAGCTCATGGCTCGAGAAGGCAAGTATGCCACACTGAAACTTCCTTCCAGGGAGATGCGCAGAGTACCGGTCAGCTGCGCTGCTACAATTGGAACAGTGGGCAATGTTGAGCACAACCTGATAGTACCCGGTAAAGCAGGCGCATCACGCTGGCGGGGCCGCAGGCCCAAGGTTCGCGGTGTTGCCATGAACCCTATCGATCACCCAATGGGCGGTGGAGAAGGCAAGACCAGTGGTGGACGTCACCCCTGTTCTCCCTGGGGTCAGCTTTCCAAGGGTCTCAGGACAAGGAAAGCCAGAAACAAGTCTGATAAACTTATCACAAGACGCAGACCAACCGGTAAGAGGAGGAAGTAGTTATGGCCCGTTCGCTGAAGAAAGGCCCATACATCGATGCGAACCTCCAGAAGAAGGTTGCAGCACACGCAGAATCCGGAGACAAGAAGGTTATCAAGACCTGGGCTCGCAGGTCAACCATTCCACCAGATTTTGTAGGCTACACTTTCGCCGTACACAACGGCAGGAAATTCGTACCGGTGTTTGTTGTTGAGAACATGGTGGGACACAAGCTCGGAGAGTTTGCACCTACAAGAACCTTCCGCGGTCACCGCGAGAAGGGTTAGAGGAGGGGGATAATGGAAGCAACAGCTAAAGCTAAATTTGTGAAAGTTCCCCCGAGGAAGGCACGTGCTGTAGCGGATCTGGTACGCGGCAAGTCCGTAAACCAGGCTCTGGCAATCCTTCTTACAGTTCCCAAGAACGCCTCAAAGATAATCGGTCGTACACTGGACTCGGCAGTTGCCAATGCTGTTATCAAAGCAGAGGGACGCCAGCTGGATATCGACGATCTTAAAGTTACCACAATAACGGTAGATGAAGGACCGACCGTCATGCGCTGGAGACCCAGAGCTCGCGGCCGGGCAACCAGGATCCGTCACCGCACCAGCCACATTGTGATAAAGGTGAACGACGGCGCCGAACCTGGAGAGGAGTAATCGATTGGGTCAGAAAACCAATCCTATCGGACTCAGGCTCGGTATAAGCCGGAGCTGGGATTCGAACTGGTTTGCACGGGGAAGAGACTTTGCCCGTTTCATCGAAGAGGACGAGCGTATCAGACGATATGTTTACCGTCGTCTTGAAAGGGCACAGCTCTCAAGGATCATTATTGAGCGCAAGCCTCAGGAGGTAAATGTCATTATCAGTACTGCCAGGCCCGGTCTTGTGATCGGCAGCAGGGGAAGTACAATTGACAGCCTCACCAGTGAGTTAAAGCATCTGACAAAGAAAACAGTAAAGATCAAGGTCAACCAGGTTGAGAAACCTGAAACAGACGCGATGCTCGTTGCAGACAATGTGGCCCGTCAGCTGGAAAACAGGGTCAGTGTCCGCAGAGCCATGAAGAGAACTATTTCAGACTCAATGCGCGCAGGTGCAGAGGGGATAAAGATTACCTGTTCAGGTCGTCTTGGCGGTGCTGAGATGTCCAGGGTAAACTCATACCACGAGGGCAGAGTACCTCTTCATACACTGAGAGCAAACATTGATTTCGCAAGGGGTGTGGCCCGGACCACCTACGGCGTTATCGGAGTTAAAGTCTGGATCTACACCGGTGAGGTGCACGAAGTACCTGTCGCCGGATCCTGAGATTGCAGGTGATATGAAATGTTAATGCCGAAAAGAACAAAGTTCCGCAAACAGCACAGAGGTCGCATGCGGGGCCGTGCAAAGGGTGGAGACACCGTGGCATTCGGTGATTTTGGCCTCCAGGCTGTAGAAGCCGGCTGGATCACCAGCGCTCAGATCGAGGCAGCTCGTGTTGCCATGACAAGGCATGCCAAGCGTGGTGGAAAGGTCTGGATCAGGATTTTCCCTGACAAACCTGTTACCTCCACACCAGCGGAAACAAGAATGGGTAAGGGTAAGGGTGCTGTCGACTTCTGGGTAGCACCGGTTAAACCCGGCAGAGTGATGTTCGAGATCGAGGGTATTTCTCTGGATGTTGCCAGAGAAGCAATGAGACTTGCCGGCCATAAACTCCCTATTAAAGTGAGATTTGTGGCAAGGGACAGGGAGGCGATTCAGATATGAAGACACCAGAACTCCAGTCCATGAGCATTGAGGAACTTCAGGACCAGGTAAGGGAGCTGAGAGCGGAGATATTCAATCTCAGATTCCGCAAGGCTGCACAGCAGCTTGACAACCCTCTGAAGATTCGCAGTGCAAAGAGAAGTCTCGCCCGAACCCTTACGCTTGTAAGGGAAAAAGAACTCGGCCTCTCTACTGACAGGGAAGGGAGCTGACCGTGGCGGAAACAGGAACAGGTACAAGGAGGGTTCTCCGCGGCGTGGTGGTCTCTGACAAGATGGATAAAACCATTGTTGTCGAGGTTATCACACTCAGAGCTCACCCTACATACCGCAAAAGATACAGAACATCAAAAAAGTACTATGCCCACGATGAGAGTAACCAGTGCGGCCGTGGCGATGTGGTCACCATTTCGGAGACCCGTCCCTTTTCAAGGCTCAAGCGCTGGCGTCTTCTCGACATCGTGGAGAAAGCTCGTTAGGGAGGACTCAGTATGATCCAGGTGGAATCAAGACTGAAGGTAGCCGATAACTCCGGCGCTCGCGAAGTCCTCTGCATCAAGGTTCTCGGTGGAACAAGACGCCGTTATGCCAGAATTGGTGACATCATTGTTGTTACAGTGAAGGAAGCCAATCCAGGGGGAACCGTGAAGAAGAGCGATGTACGCAGGGCCGTAGTGGTCCGTACCAGAAAAGAGCTCAACAGGGCCGACGGCTCAAGCGTTCGTTTTGACGACAACGCCGCTGTTATCCTTGACGAGCAGGGACAGCCAGTGGCCACACGCATCTTCGGCCCTGTAGGCCGTGAACTCCGTCAGCGTTTCATGAAGATCGTGTCGCTGGCACCGGAGGTGATATAGATGCATGTAAAAAAAGGTGATAAGGTAAAAGTGCTTTCGGGTAACGAGCGCGGCAAGGCCGGCAAGGTACTCAAGGTCTTCCCGGGTAGTGAGAGGGCAATTGTGGAGGGTCTCAACATGATAAAGAGACACAGCCGCCCTTCTCAGAAGAATCAGCAGGGTGGAATCATCGAGAGGGAAGCCCCGATCCATGTTTCCAATCTCAGGGTGATCTGTCCCGGATGTGGCAAAGCCACAGGCATCAGCCGTGAGCGTGATGCTGAAGGTCGTCTCAGTCGCGTCTGCAAGTCCTGCGGCGAAGTAATAGCAGCAGGTTAGGGGGCTGATGATGAGTAAGAATGAAACACCAAGACTTAAGAAGATATACCAGGAGGAAATACGGGCGAAGATGCGTGAAAGATTCAACTATGCGAATCCCATGCAGATTCCAGTAGTTTCAAAGGTTGTTCTCAACATGGGTCTTGGCAAAGAAGCAATGGATAATGCCAACAATGTTACCAATGCCCAGCAGCAGATGGAGATGATCTCAGGCCAGAAGTGCGTTATTGCAAAGGCCAAGAGATCAGTAGCCGCTTTCAGGCTCCGCGAGGGAGTACCCATCGGTGTGTTTACCACTCTGAGAGGTGCTCGTATGTGGGAGTTCCTGGACAGGCTTATCAACTTCTCCCTGCCGCAGGTGAGAGACTTCAGAGGTCTTTCCCCAAAGGGATTTGACGGAAGAGGGAACTACAACTTCGGCGTTGAAGAGCAGGCCATTTTCCCTGAAATAGATGTTGATAAAATTGACAAGTTCAGGGGAATGAACATCACCATAGTCACCACTGCCAAAAACGATGAAGAGGGTCACGAGCTGATCGGGTTCCTCGGAATGCCGTTCAGGCGCAGTGGCAGAGGAGGTGCCTGATGGCAAAGAAGGGCCTGATAGAGAAGTGTAAAAGAACGCCAAAGTTCAATGTGAGAAAGTATAACAGGTGCTCTCTGTGTGGAAGACCCAGGGGATACCTTCGGAAGTTCGGCATCTGCCGCATCTGTTTCCGGGACATGGCTAATCGCGGCCTTATTCCCGGCGTGCGCAAGGCAAGCTGGTAGGGAGAGAATATGTCAATGACAGATCCCATCGCCGATATGCTGACCCGTATCAGGAATGCTTCTTCCGCAGGACACAAGATGGTTGATATTCCCGCCTCCAAAATGAAGGCGAGTATTGCAAGAGTTCTCTACAATCACGGATACATCCGTGGTTTCAGGAGAATGGAAGACAGCAAACAGGGAATGCTTAGAGTCTACCTTTCCTACAGGAACGGTCAGTCTCTGATTCTTGGCCTGAAGAGGATATCCCGTCCCGGTTGCAGGGTCTATGCCGGTGTCAGTGAAATCAAGAGAGTTATGGGAGGACGCGGACTCGCAGTTCTCACTACTCCCCGTGGTATCATTACTGATGCTGAGGCGAGAAAACACAAAGTCGGCGGCGAAGTGCTGCTGCACATCTGGTAGGGGGGAAAGAATGTCAAGAATCGGCAGACTTCCCATTCCTCTCGAGGGTGTAGAAGTTAAGATAAAAGACAATCTCGTTTCTGTTAAAGGTAAGAGGGGAGAGGCCAGTTATTCTCTTCCCGGAGGCATCACCGCCAAGGTAGACGGTGACATCCTTCATGTTAAACGGAGCGATGACAGTTCAGAGCAGAAAACACTTCACGGAGTTACCCGTGCGGAGTTGAACAACAGGGTTGTGGGCGTACGTAACGGTCACAGGAAAGAACTCATTGTTCACGGCAAGGGCTACGCTGCTGAGATCAAGGGCAAGGCTCTTGAGATGCAGATTGGATTCAGCCACAAAGTGGTTGCTGATGTTCCTGCAGGTCTCAACATCGAGGTTAAGCCAAGTCAGAACGAGTTCACCCTGATAATCACAGGCAACGACAAGCACCTGGTGGGAGCATTCGCCTCCACCCTTTACAAGCTGCGTAAAGTGGAGCCCTATAACCTTATAGGTTTCCGCTACAGCGATCAGCAGGTAAAGCGCAAGGCTGCCAAGTCTGTTGTCAGTTAGAAAGGAGAGGCAGCACAATGGCTAAGTTGACAAGAAGAGAGCGCCTCTCCCGCAGGCACAGGCGGATCAGAAAGAGTATCTCAGGAACTGCTGAGCGCCCCAGGCTCTTCGTCAGGAGATCTCTCAAACACATGGTCGCCTGTCTCGTCGACGATGTTGAAGGGAAAACCCTTCTTGCACTTACCACTGATTCCGCAGAATTCAGAGCGGATTCCTCAGGCAACAAGACTCAGCGTGCTGAGGCTTTAGGTGCCAGGCTTGCCGTAAAGGCAAAGGAAAAAGGAATCAAGTCAGTGGTTTTTGACAGAGGTGGACATCCCTATCACGGCAGGGTCAAGGCTCTGGCGGAGAAGGCCCGTGAAAACGGACTGGAATTTTAGGGGGCACTGATGGAAAAAAAGACAGACAGCAGAAACAGCAGACCCGACAATCGCAGCGGTTCAGGCAGGAATGACAACAGAGGAAAAAGAGGGCAGCAGCAGAAACGCGAACGCAAACCCTCTGCTCTGGAAGAAGCCGGCCTTATCGACAAGCTGATTACCGTGAACAGGTGCGCCAAGGTTACAAAGGGCGGTAGAACCTTTGGTTTTAATGCCATCGTAGCTGTAGGTGACCAGAACGGCATGGTGGGTATTGGTCTCGGCAAGGCGACAGAGCTTCCTGAGTCAATAAGAAAAGCCACAGAAAATGCCCGGAAGAGCATGATTAAGGTCCCCCTTGTGGACGACCGCACCATCTCTCACCTGATCATAGGCAAATACGGTGCCGGCAAGGTTCTCTTGAGACCTGCAAGTCCCGGTACCGGTGTTATCGCAGGCAGTGCGGTTCGTGCCATCATGGAGTGTGCAGGCGTCAAGGATGTCCTCACAAAGGCGCAGGGTTCAAACAACGCTCACAATGTTACCAAGGCAACCATGAGCGGCCTTCGCGATCTGATCAAGATCGACCGTGTCAGCTCCATCAGACGCACAATTGTGGCTGAAAGGAGTAAGACGAATGGCTGAGAAAAAGCTCCGCGTGACCAAGGTCAGGAGCGCCATCGGTCGGGAGATTGGGCAGAAGAGAACTCTTGAAGCTCTTGGGCTCCGTAAGATGAACTCTTCAAAGACCCATAACGATACTCCCCAGATCAGAGGGATGCTCTTCAAGGTAAAGCATCTGATTAAGGTCGAGGAGGTAGAGGAATGAGAAGACTTCAGCATCTTCGACCGGCACAGGGTGCCAAAACGAACCGTAAGCGAAGAGGTCGCGGACTTGGAACAGGCAATGGCGGCACAGCCGGCAAGGGGCACAAGGGCCAGAAGGCCAGAGCAGCTGTGCATCCCTGGTTTGAAGGCGGCCAGATGCCTATTCAGAGAAGAATGACCCACAAAGGTTTCAGCAATGCCCGACACGCCACAAAGTATCAGGTTGTGAATGTTGGTCTGTTGAACCGATTTGAAAAAGATTCCGTGGTAACACCGGAATTACTTAAAACTGCCGGACTCATCTCTTCGAGACTGAAACCGGTAAAAATCCTCGGCGACGGAACACTTGAGCGCAGTCTCACAGTATGTGCCAACGCATATACAGAGAGTGCCATCAAGGCTATAACTGAAGCCGGAGGAACAGTGGAGGTGCTTAGCTGATGCGGGGCTTTGACAACGTAATGAAGATCCCGGAGCTCCGGAAGAAGATCCTCTATACGTTCGGGCTTCTGGCCATATACCGTCTGGGTGGATTCATCCCGGTTCCGGGTATTAACAGCCACGCGCTTCAGGAGGCTTTCTCCGGTGGCGGCGGTGTTATGGGCATGTTCGACCTGTTCGTGGGTGGAGCACTTCGCAGAGCAAGTATCTTCGCTCTGGGTATTATGCCTTACATCTCCGCATCGATCATTGTTCAGCTTCTTGGCTCTGTTCTCCCCTACTTCGAGAAATTGAAGAAGGAGGGTGAGGCCGGCAGGCAGAAAATGACCGAGATAACAAGGTATGGCACCGTACTTCTTGCCTTCATACAGGGACTGGGTATAAGCCAGTACCTTATCGGCATGAACGCACAGGTTCCAGGCGTTGTTCCAAATCCCGGATTTGCTTTTACCCTGCAGACGGTGATTACTCTTATCACCGGTACCATTTTCGTAATGTGGCTGGGTGAAAGAATAGGTGAGAGAGGTATCGGCAACGGAATCAGTCTGATAATCTTCGCAGGTATTGTCGGACGGCTTCC
This sequence comes from uncultured bacterium, assembly GCA_964386635.1. Taxonomy (GTDB): domain Bacteria; phylum Fermentibacterota; class Fermentibacteria; order Fermentibacterales; family JCC-6; genus Sabulitectum. The sequence continues at coordinate 37,625 of CAYLRO010000017.1, forward strand.
GGAAGCTGTAACTACTCTTTACAGGGACATCTTCGTTCTCCAGCAGACCAATTTCATCACAGGAGTATTCCTGCTGGTGTTCATGTTTGCTGTTGTGGCTTTCGTTGTTGTAATGACAGAAGCCCAGAGGAGAATTCCTGTTTCATATGCCAAGCAGGTTAGAGGCAGAAAGGTGTATGGCGGTCAGAGTACCCACATACCTCTCAGGCTGAATACTGCAGGCGTTATTCCTGTGATCTTCGCTCAGTCCTTCATGATGTTCCCTTCCACCCTGGCGATGTTCTTCCCGAACAGCGACATCTCAGGATGGGTGAACACCTGGATGGCACCGGGCGGTTTTGTTTACATTGCGATCTATACTGTACTTATCATTTTGTTCGCGTATGTATACACAGCAATAGTGTTCAATCCGCAGGACCTTGCGGATAACATGAAGAAACAGGGCGGGTTTATTCCAGGAAGAAAACCCGGCAAGAGCACTGCCAAGTACATCGAAAAAGTACTTGTAAGAGTTACTCTTCCCGGAGCAATTTTCCTTGCTGCCATTGCTGTGCTTCCAATGGTCATGATGCGTCACGCAGGGGTGAACTTCATGTTTGGTGGAACCAGCCTTCTGATCGTTGTGGGTGTAGCCCTTGAAACGCTCAGGCAGATAGAAACGCACCTGCTCATGAGGCACTACGATGGATTCCTTTCCAAGGGAAGGATACGCGGAAGACGATGAGACTGGTCTTTTTTGGTTCTCCAGGATCGGGTAAAGGTACCCAGGCGACAGAGATCGCCAGGAACTTCAAACTTGACCATGTGTCAACTGGTGAACTTTTCAGGGCCAAAGTCCTTGACGGGACCAGAATTGGCAGGAGAATCGGTCACATAATTGCCGCGGGTAAGCTGGTGGACGACATCACAACAAACTACGTCCTTTTCAAGGCCATTGAAGGTCTTGACAGGTTTCTTGTTGACGGCTACCCGCGGAATGTGGCTCAAGCCAGGATTTTTGATGCTCATCTTGCCAATCTGAACCTGAAGCTCAGCTGTGCTCTTTTTCTGGATGTTCCAGAGAAGGAAGCTGAAAGAAGGCTTCAATTGAGAAGAAGCACGAGACAGAAGAAAATAGAGAATTACCGAAGAGCAGATGACGCACCAGAGGTGATCCACCATCGGTTCAAGGTATACAAGCGGGCAACTGCTCCCCTTGCTGAATACTACGGAGAGAGAATGATCTCGGTAAACGGCACCGGAACCACATCGGAAGTTACTGAAAGAATACTGGAGGCTCTGAAACCATGGGCATAGTCACTTCGAACCGGGACAGGGAGAGGGTAAGAGAATCAGGACGCATCGTAAGGAAAGTTCTTGCGGAGCTGGCTGAGTTCATAAAACCTGGAGTTACCACGGCGGACATCGATGCACTTGGTCGGGAGATTATCAGCGCCGAAGGGGCAGTCCCTTCGTTTCTGAACTACAACGGCTATCCTGCAGCGGTTTGTGTTTCCATCAACCGCGAGGTAGTGCACGGCATTCCATCCGCCTTGAGACAGATTCGCGATGGAGATATTGTGGGTATTGATGTTGGAGCCTACAAAAACGGATACCACGGAGATGCAGCTGACACCGTTATGGTGGGAGATGTATCCATGGAAGCCAGAAGGCTCGTAGAAGTAACCTATCAGGCCCGGGACAAAGGTATTGCAGCAGCAGTACCTGGGAACTGCATAGGAGACATAGGGCATGCTGTGCAGAGCTATGTTGAAGCCGCTGGTTTCACTGTGGTTCATCAACTTGTGGGGCACGGAATAGGTAAAAAACTTCATGAGAGTCCACAGGTGCCTAACTACGGCAGGCAGGGGAAAGGGCAGAAAATCAAGAATGGTCTTCTCCTGGCCATCGAGCCCATGGTAAATCAGGGAGTTGCGGAAGTCCGCTTCCTTTCTGACGGATGGACGGTGGTTACAGCGGACGGAATGCTCTCGGCGCATGCCGAGAACACGATTATGGTTAACGGCAACAGTCCGGAAATATTGACGGCATAGCCGTTTATGAGGATATTTGCTGTTCCGTGGCCAAACTGAGAGGGCAATATGGCGAAAGAACAGGGTATTGTTGTTGATGGAACAGTTCTTGAAACTCTTCCGAACAGCATGTGTCGAGTTGAGCTTGACAAGCCGGAAGGGCATGTTGTCCTGTGCCATGTGTCAGGCAAGATGAGGATGCATTACATCCGTATTCTGGTTGGTGACAGGGTAACAGTTGAACTGTCTCCCTACGATCTGAGCAGAGGGCGGATAACTTACAGATATAAGTGAGGTAGGACGATGAAAGTACGCAGCTCAGTAAAGAAGATTTGCGAATACTGTCGAATTGTCCGGCGTGAGGGAAAGGTGCTTGTGATCTGTTCCCGGAACCCCAGGCACAAGCAGAGACAGGGATAGCCGCCGGGCGGCAGTAACGGAGGTAACAAGTGGCGAGAATAGCAGGTGTGGACCTACCCAGAAACAAGCATGTGGTCTATGCGCTTCCATACATACACGGTATTGGTCTGACGTCTTCGAAGGCGATCCTCTCTGAAGTGGGCATTCCGTTCGATAAGAACACTGATGCTCTTACAGAAACAGAGGTTGCTTCTCTTCGTAAGGTTCTTGAAGACGAGTACACAGTGGAAGGCGCGCTGAGAGCAGAAGTGAACATGAACCGCAAAAGGCTCATGGACATCGGATGTTACAGAGGCCTCAGGCACAGGAAGAATCTTCCTGTCCGCGGTCAGCGTACACACACAAATGCACGCACCAGGAAAGGTCCCAAGCGGGGCCATGGCAAGAGAAGGTAGGTGAGTCGTGCCAAAAGGAAAAGTAAAAAGAACTGTCAAGAAGAAGATCGCAAAGGTCTCTGACATACATGGAGTGGCTCACATCAAATCTTCATTCAACAACACGGTGATCACTATCTCGGACAGGACCGGCAATGTTATTACCTGGGCCAGCGGCGGCACTACCGGCGTTAAAGGCACCAGGAAGAGCACTGCTTTTGCAGCAAGTCAGGCTGCGGTTCAGGCTGCCGAGAAAGCCATCGAGGCAGGGTTGAAAAAGGTTGAAGTCTGGGTTCGTGGGCCTGGATCCGGTCGAGAGGCCGCAGTTCGCGCTCTCCAGACAACAGATATTGAAGTTACAGGTGTGAAGGATATCACAAGAATTCCTCACAATGGCTGCAGACCTAATAAAAGGCGCAGAGGCAAGTAACGAAAAACGTCAGCGTTCAGGGGGAACGAATGGAATACATGAAGCTTCATCTGCCGGATATTGTAAAGTGGGAACAGGAAACTCTTACTGACAGATTCGGACTGATGACCATAACAGCCCTTGAGAGAGGTTTTGGAAGAACTCTGGGCAATGCGCTTCGCAGGGTGATGCTTTCCTCCCTCGAAGGAACTGCGCCTGTTTCCGTAACCATTAAGGGTGCGGAGCACGAGTTCAGCGTCCTGAGCGGCGTTCTTGAGGATGTGCCTGACATCATCCTCAATGTGAAATCACTTGCTGTAGACTACAGTGGCGAGGGAAATGCTCAGCTCAGACTGAAAGCGGACAAGCCGGGCGTTTACACTGCTGAGGCTTTCCAGTGCGACGAGGGAATTACCATTGCCAATGGTGATCAGGTAATCGCAGAGATAACTGAGGAAGGCGGAATACTTGACCTCACTGTGAACATAGAGCGGGGCAAGGGATTCGTTACTCAGGATGAGTGGTACAACAGCGGCAGAGGCCGGGAGATCGGTGACATTCTCGTTGATTCATGGTTCTGCCCTGTCAGGAAAGTGAATTTCGATGTTGTGAGTGCCAGAGTCGGTGACAGAACCGACTATGACAAGCTTAACATGGATATCACTACTGATGGCAGCATGACTCCTCTGCAGGCCATCGAGAACGCTACCAGGATCATCATGAAGCATCTTGAGCTTATTATGGGAATAGGTATAGAGGAGAAAGCGCCGGCTGTAGAGGAAACAGTAGTTGAAGAGATCGCTGAGGAGCCTGAAGCTCCGGCAGAGAAGCCTCTTTCCGAGGACATCACTCTTGCGGACACCGATCTTTCCAAGCGGTATATCAAGATTCTGTCAGCAGGTGGGATAAACACCATTAACCAGCTGGCAGCGAAAAAGGCAGAAGAGCTCCTTGAGCTTCGCAATTTCGGTAATGCTTCTCTTGAAGTTGTTACTGAGCTGCTTGAAGCCCACGGACTCTCCCTGGCAGAGTAGAAAGGGACGAGAGTTCCATGCGTCACAGGAAAACAACGCCCAAACTGGGCCGGAATAAGGCTGCCAGGACCAGAATGCTCAGGAACCTGGTAACATCACTTTTCCTGGAGGAGAAGGTTGTTACCAGTCAGGCCAGGGCAAAAGCAGTCAGAAGCCTTGCCGAGAGAATCATAACAAAGGGCAAGAAGGACACAGTTCACTCCCGCAGACTTGTTGCAGGAATGGTATACGGTCCAAAAGCGGTGAAGAAGATCTTCAATGAACTCGGACCGCGCTATGCCGACAGACCCGGAGGATACACAAGGATCATCAAGCTCGGTCCCAGACACGGAGATGCTGCTGAAGCAGTAATTCTCGAGCTTCTTGATTCCCCTGCTAAAAGCGGGGAGTAAAGCCTCTTGAAGTCCATAGCTGTTCTTACCAGTGGCGGAGACGCTCCTGGAATGAATGCTGGAATTAGAGCCGCGGTGAGAACATCAATCTCCCGCGGCCTTTCCGTGTTCGGAGTTAAAAGAGGATATCAGGGGCTCATCGAGGACAACATATTCCAGATGAAGTCCACAGATGTAAGCAACATTCTCCAGCGCGGCGGAACAATCCTCCACTCCGCCAGAAGTGAGCCTTTCAGAACTGAAGAGGGAAGAAGGCTTGCAGCAGAGAATCTGCGCAGCCGGAACATAGACGGCCTGATAGTCTTTGGTGGTGACGGCAGCTTCAGAGGAGCCAACGATCTTCAGCGCGAATTCGGGATACAGGTTGTTGGTGCTCCTGCCACAATCGACAATGACATATGGGGAACCGATTTCACCATAGGATTCGATACTGCTGTGAATACAGCTCTTGATGCAGTTGACAAGGTAAGGGATACCGCTGCGGCCCATGACAGGCTTTTCATTGTGGAAGTCATGGGAAGGAATGCAGGTTTCATAGCTCTTGCAGTGGGTATCGGGACAGGTGCTGAAGAAATCCTTATCCCTGAAACGAAAACAGACATTCCGGAAATCTCGGCAAAGCTGAAAGAGAGAATAGGCAGCGGCAGAACTTCCAGCATTCTTGTTGTTGCGGAAGGCGACGAAGAGGGCAGTGCTTATGAGATTGCCGCAAAGATAGAAAAACAATCCGGTTTGAAAAGCCGTGTAACCATTCTCGGCCATGTTCAGCGTGGCGGCAGCCCTACAGCTGCTGACAGAATACTCGCTTCAAAACTGGGTTATGCAGCGGTGAATGCTCTGCTTGATGACGCGGCACCATGCATGGTTGGCATTGAAGAGGGCAAAATCGTGAGACACCCGCTGGCAGATGCATGGACCCGGAAGAAAGAACTGGATTCCCTTCTGGCAAAGCTCGTTTCAGAGCTGGAGTAAACTGTTACCGGAGAACTGTGAGAAGCGCAGAATCCAGACAGTTCCCCTGCTCAGCGGTTATCAAGTACACTCCTGATGACAAACCGGACAGGTCCATAACCGTTTCCATGTCCTCGTTCATCCTGGTTATTACTGTTCTCCCGGAGAGATCCACAACCGACAGCATCACAGGTCCTGTGACTCCTTCATCCAGCATGACAGTTACCGAATTCCCTGCAGGTTGAGGAATAACCTGATGGAGGATCCTGCCTGTAAACTGTGACATGTCTTCCGGAATCCCGGTGGGATCCCCGTACCAGGTGTACTCCAGCTTGCCTCCTACTGTCATCATGGCAATGTGAACCTCGCCATTTGAATCAGTCTCCAGGTCCAGGCCGTAGGAGTAAACACTGTGGGGCAGTTCAGTACTCTCCCATGATTCACCGGTTTTGACGAAATAGCCCACAGCATTGGACTGCAGCCTGCAGACGATGTGTATTCTTCCCTGTGTGTCTTCCGCCAGAGACGGGGACATAGCGGACTCTGCAATGAGATATGGACCGTAAGAGGGGGCTCCGTAACCTGTGTCCTCTATGTAGAAAAGGTCACCGCCGTCCTTGTAGCAGATGGCTGCGCGGTCTCCAAGGATTTCGAAAGCCGGTCTTCCGGAAATGGAATAGCTGGTCCAGAAGCCGCCGTAAAAACCCTGCTCATTCAGCATGACATAACTCCAGCTGTCTCCCTCATAGAACCACTTATAGGTGTATCCTACAAGAGGGCCCCATGCGGGATGGTAGTCGGAAACGAACGGACTGACCTGTGGATTATTGGCGAGATAGAAGCTTGCCAGGTTGTACCAGTTCCCGTACCACCTTCTCATGTGCTGGATGCTCGAGCGATTATTTTCATCTATGTAGTAGATGTGAAGACCGTCAGCCGGGCTGTACTGCCCTGCAGACTGAAGGGATGTCAGGTCCAGGTATTCAAGTGTCCAGCCGTTGTCGGTGAGATCCGCCACACCCACATCACCGCTGTAGTCAGCGGAGAAAACGATCACCGGGGAACCGTCAGCCCTGAGGGTAATGGAAGGTCTGTTGCCAACAGGCGCAACAAGCTCGGTAATCCAGTTCCACTCACCGGCGTGTCTGGTAGCGTACCAGATCTGGCCGTCTATTGCATAAGCGATGTGGGGCAGGTTCCAGGGATCCATTTCCATGGAGACCCAGTAGACAGCTCCGGTGGAATCAATCACAGTGTGATTCCACTGGTCTGCAGCTACTCCAGCTGTTGCAGCTCCCAGCAACAATCCGAAATAAACAGCGAATACCCTGGTTCTATGCAGTTTTCTCATTTCAACTCCTCCTGGCTGTAAAAGCTTTTAAGGAGCCGGTGTTGAAGTGAGCTCCTCCACAGTGAAGTAAACATCCCAGAGCAGGATTCCCGCTCCTGACCAGAGAAGTTCCGATTCTCTGCCTTTGTCTGCCTGCACTGTTACATACATTACCATTCTTCTGATGTCGTTTATGGCTGAAATTCCGTTGTACCAGCCCCAGGTTCCGGTAATCTCGAATTGCCCTGAATCAATTGCTGTCCAGCTGCCCTCAACGGATCTTCCGGAGATTCCCGCAGGTTCCTGGAGAAACCTTCCGTCATCAAAGAACTGATACACTGAAGAACCGTCAGTGAATGCCAGGGACCCTTCAGTTTCAATAACCTCCAGGGCTGACGGAAAAAATCCAGCCACACCAAAACACAGGAATACGATTACTGCTGCCATTTGTGCTCCTTCCATCTGTAAGTATACATCAGAATCAGCTGAGTATTTCCTTAAAGAGAAAAGTTAGATAGTCCAGAGATCAGATGGAATTGAAGGCGTTACATAAACGCTGTATCCGGTGTTGTTATTTACAGTTTTTGAGATCTGAATTCAACTGAGCTTGTGGCTGTGAACCCTCTTTCATGATATTCTTCTGTCTGAGCTATTCAGGCGGTATCAATTTTGATTCAGATGGAGGAAGATCATGTGTACTGAAAGAAGAATGCCTCTCATTGGTGAGAAGGCTCCGGCGTTTACAGCTGAAACAACCAACGGGATACTGAATTTTCCTGAGGACTATGAAGGCAAGTGGGTGGTTTTCTTTTCGCACCCTGCCGATTTCACTCCTGTATGTACAACTGAGTTTATGACATTCGCCAGCATGGCCGACGAGTTCAAGGCCTTGAACTGTGAACTGCTGGGTCTGTCAATCGACAGTACCTTCAGTCATATTGCCTGGTTGAGAACAATCCGCGAGAAGATAGAATACAATGGCATGAAGAATGTTCATGTGAAATTTCCGATTATCAGCGACCTTACAATGGAAGTTTCAAAGGCATACGGAATGCTTCAGCCTGAAGCCAGTACCACACAGGCTGTACGGGCTGTTTTCATTATTGATCCGGAAGCAAAAGTCAGGGCAATACTTTACTACCCCCTCTCCAATGGCAGGAATATGCAGGAAATAAAGAGGCTTGTTGTAGCAATGCAGCACTCGGATGAGTACCACATTGCAACACCTGCAAACTGGGAGCTGGGCAAGGATGTTATCGTCCCGCCTCCTTCTTCACGGGAAGCAGCTGAAAAAAGAGTGGAAGGTGCCGGAGACGACTACAAGTGCCTTGACTGGTTCCTCTGCACCAAGAAGTGCGATCACTGATTTTCCAGGATCCGGGGCAGGATCCTCTCCTGCCCCGATCACTTACTTTCTCATCCACTCATGTGCATGAAGCAGGGTTAATCCATCCACTGTGTGTCCACCGTGAAATTCATTGAGGGTTTATGCAGACAATACCCTGGCCTGTGCCTGGCAGTCAAACTGAACAAAGGCTTTCCGTTTTATCAAGTACCGCTGCTTCACTCAGTCTGCTATTATTCAGAGAACCTGCAATATGAAGGAGCAAAATGAGTGCCCTGCATGAACTGCTGAATGCCGTTTCGGTAATAATAGCGATTTTCCTTATGGCTGTTGCTTTAAAGAGAAAAGGTATACTGAAAGAGGATCATTCTCTTACACTGGCAAGGATAGTAACAGATGTATGTCTGCCTGCAATTGTTTTTACAGGTCTTGCGGGACAGACCATTCAGCTGAGTAAACTTGAACCTGCAGGAACAATGCTTTGTCTTGAGGTAACATGCATACTCCTGGCGTGGGGGCTGACCAGGCTCCTGAGGTTCAGCAGGGATAAGCAGGGAGCTGTGGTGTTCTGCTCTGCATTCGGCTCTTCAACATTTATGGGCTACTCCATCATAATGCAGATGTATCCAGGTAATGAGACTGCCCTCAGCGAGGCAGTTCTGATCTCGGAGATCGGAGTGGGCTACCCGATATTCATTCTGGGACCTGTGCTGGCTGCCTATTTCGGCAGCAGCAGGAACGACTGGAAAGCTTCTCTCAGTTTTTTCAAGTCACCGGTCTTCTTTGCTCTGATTTTCGGGATTCTATGGGGAGTGTTTAAGATTCCAGGCAAGGAGAATTCGTTTGTCGCACCGCTCTTTCATCTTGCGGATGTGCTTTCAGGAGCCCTGACACCTCTTGCGATCCTCAGTATCGGCCTGATGTTTAAAAAACCTTCGCTGAAGCTGATCATGTATCCTCTTCTTATTGTTGTTCTTATAAAATTGGTTTTGAAACCGCTTACAGCGGGAGTTGCGGCATCTTCTCTGGGTTTTTCTGACTTATGGCAGGATGTACTTGTAATTCTCGCAGCAATGCCCCCGGCAGTTCTTGGGGTTGTGTTCCTGAAAAGGTACGGTGGAGATGCGTCTCTGGCTTCTGCCATTCTGATTACGGCAACACTGTTGAGTGCTGCCACCATTCCCATTGTTTTCTGGCTGGCGGGTGTATGAAAAAGATATGGGAGCAACTGGATCTGACCTGCAAAGAGTGGCGAAGGCTGGCAGAAGCCTTCTACTCTTTAGCTCATAATGACTTCGATGCTTTCACTGCTCTTCCGGAGAAACTGCAGAATCATCCGGCAGGAATACTCTGCTCACAGTATATGGAAAGCAGAGATTATGACCTTATCGAAAAGGCCGGCCGCATACTTACTCACAGTAACTGCTGGGGTGTGTACCTTGGGCGGATAATGTAGAACTACCTGAGCTTCACAAAGCTTTCTGAAACAGAAGTTCCCCCTGATGACCGGGCTGAGATGAAGTAAACCCCGGGATGGAGTCCTTCAGTATCCAGCTGGTGCAGTGTATTCTGTGGAAGACTGAAGGTATCCATTACCTTTCTTCCTGAGATATCGAAAATGGAGATATTGTATGCGGTGGAAGCCCCGGTTACCTTGAAGGAAATGTTCGTGAAAACGGGATTCGGCCCCATCATTAGAAGCCTGAACGGCTGCGGCGGGAACGTGGTTTCGTGTGAAACTCCCAGTACTTCCAGTGATGGTTCGGCAAAGGCAGTGTATGCAAGAACCGACTGCATTACCCTGTCATAGGGTCCTGTCATCAAGGGGATTTCACTATCCATTGCCGCTGTATATGCAAGACCCACTGTTGGCGCTTTCTGGTAGTAAACCTGTTTCACAGTATTAAGGCAGAGCCTTTCGGATGAGCCGATTTCAGGCCAGTAGCCTTCCCATCCCCATGTGGAATTGAAGAAGCATGCTATACCGCCTCCATCAGCCAGAGTAAGCAGAGTATCAGCCAGGCATCCGAAAGTGGCAGGTTCCGTGAAATCTCCAGTATGGCAGCCGATGGCAGTGTGGATCCCATACTGCCCGGGGTTATCAAATCCTGCCATTCTTGTAAATGCCATTACCGCTGAGCCGTCTCCCCACCAGATTCCTCCCTGATCACCGTGACCGGCGTAGTGGTTCCAGCCGGCTCCGCTGTAGATGGCCGGGAAATAAGTATCCGGGTGGTCACCTGTCTGTAACTCATAGGCTTCTGTGAGTTCAAAATTGTTCGGGAAATACTTTGTTGTCATCCTGCAGCCTTTTGCTCCTACATATCCCACATCGGCAAAGAGCATTGCTCCGCAGAGAACTGCACTTCTGTACCATTCATTGTCTCCAGCGCCAGCGTATTCAATGTTCTTGGCAACAACCGTTGCAGCTTCCTGAGCAGTGGAGAAAAGCAGTCTTCCCAGAACAACATCGGCATAAAGGTCAAGGCTGTCTTCCCATTCGCCGTAAATACCGTTTCCATTATCGTCCCAGGAGCCATCCAGATCCGAGTAATAAAGGTCGCAGGGTGCAAGTTCAGAAAGTCCCTCGCACTCGGTGTAAACTTCTCTTACCGGTACCACATCCTCGTCACCTGCCAGCAGTACGTAAGCGGTGCCCTGATTCAGTACATAATCTCTGATGCAGTTCCTGATGTCCTCCTGAACATCCGCGCCTGACCAGGCACCTGAAATGTTCTGAACAGTAAGCACTTCTGTTGTATAAGACCGTGAATCAAGAAGAGAAAGAAGCGGGGTCAGTGCACTGGAGATACTCTCCGAGGTAATGATAAGGTAATCCACAGAAGCATCTGATCCAGCCTGAACTGGAATGGATCTTCCTGATATCTGCTGCAGTCTGTAGTTAACCAGCTCTGCCTGCAGGGGAGAGAGATTTCCTGGACCCTGAACTGTTTCCCAGTTCACAGCCAGTTCACAGGAAGAGGCAAGATCAAGGGCTCCTGAACTTCTGTCGTACTTCCAGGGATTGATTGAGCAGGACACTATGGTATAAGTGCTCAGGATTGTTCCTGTATGGCAGGAGACAACAGGTGACTCGCCGGAGATACCTTCAGCTGAAGCGGTTCTTTCAACTGTTACCTGCCTGTCTGTTGATGTGAGCACTTCAGCCCCTGGAAGCGGTGAGCTGAGCTGCCAGGTTTCATGATTGAAAGACAGTTTACACTCCACTGAAGTGACATCACAGTTTCCCGGAAGAATGAATACTCTGGAAACCACAGGGACCAGGGGTGATCCCGGCTCAGAGCTGAGAAAACCCTGATCTTCGTTGAACCGTATTTCCGTTACACCGGATCTTTCTTCAAAAGAGACTCCGGATTGAAAAGGGATGAAGACATCATTTTCGACGGCAGATGTGAGTATCAGCAGCAATGGAAGTATCATAAAGCTCCCGTGTTGTTGTGTTCATTTACCTGTTAGTGTATTTAACCCCGATAGTCATGTTTGTTCCAGAATGCACCCTGAATATATTCCCAAGTATGAAGATTGCAGTTCTGTGTTACATTCGCCAAAACAACCGTACACTGATGATACACCGTAACTCCCGGAAAGACGATATGCATTTCGGTAAATGGAATGCTCCCGGGGGAAAGGTGGAACCTGGTGAGTCACCGGAGGAGTGCGTTTTAAGAGAGGTGTATGAGGAAACCGGGCTGCACCTGAAGAGTCCCCGAATGCGTGGTGTCCTTACCTTCCCTGCCTTTGACGGTCAGGAGGACTGGTATGTCTTCGTTTTTACAGGCAGAGAATTTCAGGGCCAGTTGAAGAATTCCTGTCACGAGGGAGATCTGTTCTGGCTGAATGACAGTGAACTTAAGCATATTCCACTATGGGAGGGTGACCGGATCTTCATGGAATGGCTTGAAGGCAACCGGTTCTTCAGTGGAAAATTCGTATACGATTCTGACGGATTCAAGTCCCACGAGGTGATCTTTTACAGTGTGGATGGAACAGAAACGGTTTAGAGAGCGTACAACTGCTGAGGAGGTTATTGATGTCTCGCACAGATACGAAAGCGGTGTACACACCTGATGCCCCTGCTCCTGTGGGTCCATACAGTCAGGCTGTTGTTACCGGTTCTTTTATTTTTGTGAGCGGTCAGCTTGGAATGAGACCAGGCGGCTCTCTTCCGGATTCTGTTGCAGAACAGGCAGAGATCGCACTGGAAAATCTCAGGATCATCCTGAACTCTGCAGGTGCCTGCATGAGTGATGTTGTAAAAACCACGGTTCTGCTTAAGAACATGAAAGATTTTAAAACGGTGAATGAAGTCTATCAGGGATATTTCACTGAACCCTACCCTGCACGGGCTGCTTACCAGGTTTCTGAGCTTCCACTAAACGCCATGGTTGAAATAGAAGCCGTGGCCAGGCTGAAAGAGAGATAAGATGCTGGGTCAGGTCTGGTCCACAGTGACCACTTCCGACGGATTCACGAAATTCATACTGTTTCTGATACTGGCACTCTCCCTTGGCTCCTGGGGTGTTGCAATAGCAAAACTAAAAGAGTTAAGCAGGATCATGAGCGCTTCGCACAGGTTCATGGAGGCACTGCGAACAACCGGCAGACCTCCCAGTGGAGATTTCATGAAGGATTCCGGCGACATGGGTCCCCTTGCCAGGATGTACTCTGAAGCCGGGAGATACCTGAGAAGAAGGAAAGACCAGGGTCGTGAAGAACCTCTGAACGGAGAGGAGGTGGCAATACTTCACGGGGCTCTTGAACGGGAAGCCAGTGAAGATCTTGCACAGCGCAGCCGGAACATCGGATTCCTTGCAACAGTTACAAGTGTCAGCCCCCTTCTGGGGCTTCTGGGGACTGTCTGGGGAGTTCTGGTGAGTTTTATCGGTATGAGAGAAGCAGGAATCGCCGACATCAGTGCTGTTGGCTCAGGTGTTGCTGCAGCTCTTACAACAACAGTTGCCGGTCTTCTCGCTGCTATTCCTGCAAATGTTTTCCATAACTATGTAGTGGGCCGTGTTGATGAGCTTGCAGGTGAGATGGACAGGTTCCTTTCAGAACTTGTTGATGTCTGCCGGAGAGGTTCCATAACATGATACGCAGGCGTTACAAGCAGTTCTCATCCATCAATGTGACCAACCTGGTGGATGTGACCTTTGTTCTGCTTGTGATTTTCATGCTCAGTGCCCCGGTGATACAGCGAAGTACGGAAGTAACGCCGCCGTCAACAGATCAGGGGGAGATAGTCAGAAGGCTTGATCCGGGAACTTCTCTTGTGGTGGAGATGGATGCAGTTGGAAACATCTCAGTAGCCGGTGAGACGATACCTCCTGAAGATCTGGCAATCCTTGCAGAAACCGCCCTCTCATCCGGAAGAACCGAAGCTTATCTGAGAGCAGACGGGCAGGTGCAGTATGCCATTCTTGCCGGCGCTCTGACCGAGCTGCGACGGGGAGGCTACTCCGATGTAGGTCTTATACAGGAAGCGGAAAATGGAACAGAGTAACCCCTTCAACAGAGCGGAAAACCAGGCCGGTTCTGTAAACAGAAGGGACTTTCTGCTTTCAGCGGGGATTCACGGGGGGATACTTCTCATGCTGATAGTTGCCGGTGTGATTTTCAGTGAGAAAAACACAATCCCCGCAGGCGGCGGGGAATTCGTCTCGGTGGAAATGATCATTCTCGACGAGAGCCAGAGTTCTGCAGAAGCTGTAGAAGTGACAAACCCGGTTGAAGAGATAGAGGAAGTGACAAATCCCATTGAAGAGGTCGAAGAAGTAGAAGAGCTTGTGGAAACAACTGAGATAGAAGAAACCAATCCTGTAGAGGAAGTTGTGGAGACTCAGGAAGATGTTCAGGAGGAAGTACCTGCAACAGAGGAATTCATAGGAGTAGGGTCTCAGGGAGAAGCAGGCAGCGGAGCACCGGGGCCTGCCAGTTATGAGGGTCGTGTTTTCAGTGCAATCAGAAGAAATTTCCGTACATCAGTAACCCCTGCACAGAGCTTCCGCATAGAATTCACAGTTAATCTGGATGGATCAACTTCTTACAGCACAATCAGGAACAGCGGCGACAGCAGTTTTGACAGAGCGGTAACCCATGCCATCAACAGTGCCAACATTCCACCTGTTCCACCAGGCAGAAGCGAGGCGGTTCAGCTGAGCATCGAGTTTTTCGGACCTGATTCCCAGTAATTCCAACAGGTCTCCTGACCTGTATCAGAGTCTTCTCAACAGCTGCCGGGAATCTACATTTCAATACGGGTTTCAGTTTTCACCGATTCAATGATTTCATTCACCAGTCTGCATATCAGACTTCAGCTATTTCTTCAAGAACTTCAGAGAAGAGCAGTAACAAGGGTTCCTGCGAACTGTATGCTTTTCGTCCCGGGCATTCCCGGAAGAACCATTCTGATTCAGCAGAGGAGCATGGATACCATGCGGTCGACACGCATTCCCCTCATATCATCAGGCATTTTCATAAGTCAGCTTCCCTGTCTTTCATAGTTCACCGGGCCATTCAGCCAGCCTGACTGGTCCAGCCACCACTGAGGGTAGCCGACTCCGTGGCCCACATGTCCCGGTGTATCAATGTAACCGTCATCATACTTCACTATCATTCTGTGACCGAAACTCCACCATTCAGCTACAATGCTGTCGGCATTTGAGGAACACTGTGCCGTGAGGTATTCAGAGCAGGCTTCTCCTCCTTCTGTCTGAAGCAGAGAAAGCCCCGTCTGTTCCCAGTTTGCAATACTGTTCAGCTCCTGGACCTCGATAGATTCCTGCATCTCCTCAATGTCTTTGCGGATATAGCTGTATTTGAAGGCAGCCCAGTTTGCAACGAAGTTGAATGCCCACCATGCACTGTTTTCAGAGAACTCGCTGGTGTTGCATACACTGTAGCACTCCGGGATGGAATTCACTCCTGCAAAGAAGGGAACAAAGCATGTTTCAGCAGGCTTATCCGGTCCGAACCAGCATATACCCCCAACAGGGTCGGGGAGCCAGCTTCTGCCCTGGTTTACATAGATGAATCCACAGTAGTCTACTGACAGAGGTCTTTCCCAGGCTCCCTCAGGGGCATGGTCAGGATCAGCCACATCGCCTGTTGCATCATAGGGACCGTAGAAACGGTACGGATAACCGAATGGTCCTGCAGCAATTCCCGTTGTCATGTCAAACTCGGTACCTTCGTAATGATCCCTGTGCAGAGCCATCACATCCCGGAGGCCAAGCAGCCGGTCCGGTTTTATGCTGAACGGATAGTCTCTTGTGTACCCGTCTTCAACCCAGGGGCTCAGGTTCAGTGAAGGTGCTGCAACGCTCATAACTCTCCATACACGACGAAGGCTGTAATAAGGGTGGTTGTACTCCCCAAGGCTTACAGCCCTGAGCCAGTCCAGTTCACCGGAAGCAGGATCGTACCATCCCATTGCTTCACACTGTTCATAAAGGTTCGAGCTGTGAAGAAAGACAGACTCATCTTCCTGTATTTCCCTTATGCGGAACTCGTTGGCGGAAACGAACAGCTCGCCGTCAGTGACTTTCTGTGCAACCCACAGGCCGGAAGAGCTGTCAGTTGTACCACAGCACATCTCCAGCACCCAGGCTTCTTCCGGGTCAGCGATCAGCAGTGTTTCTCCGGTGCCCCAGTAACCGTACTCCTCAATAAGGCTTCCTATAAGCAGCACAGCTTCCAGAGCCTCAGTACATCTCTCCAGGGCAACTCTGGAGAGCTCTGCAGAGTAAAAAATCCGCCTTCCCGGTTCAGGGTTCAGCATGAGTTTTGACCCGCAGGTGCATTCTCCGATCATCAGCTGGTGTTCATTCATTATGCCGTAGGAGCCGTCGAAGTAAGCGTAAGTGTGTTCAACCTGAGGGATTTCTCCAACAGGAATACTGGCAGCGTATCCCTCAAGGTTGTAGTACCCGCTTCTGTCGCTGCCGTTGATCCTGGGATATGTGAATGTGTTGTATTCGCTGAAGTCTCCCATTGCGCATGCGGAGCAATAGACAGGTCTCATTGCTCCCGGTTCATGATCTGCAGCAGATACATGAATCAGCCTCTCGTCGCAGAGTTCATTGTCATCTGAATGGGTAACGAACATGGAACCATCTTCTGTTGCACCCGGGGTGACAATGATCGTAGTGCATCCGAACAGCAGACTGCAGATTACCGGAAGAACAAGTACGGCACTTTTCATTAGATCAGCCTTTCGGGGTGAATGTTGCGTATTACTTCTTCCAACTATACGGCCTGCTCCCTGCCTTGAATAGGTCGGCATGATTGCTTTACGCTGCAACAGCCTGTATTTATCCAGATGAAGGAGGTCTGGTGATCACACCGCAAATTATCGTTTCTGTCGTTCTCGCGGCAATGGTAATAATGCTGTATTCAAGAAAAGTTACGGCACCGGTGATATTCATCGGAGCTACAGCAGTTCTTGTTTTTTCCGGTATTCTCACTCCTTCAGAATCCCTGTCCGGTTTCGGTAATCAGGCTATTGCTGTAATGCTCATGCTTCTTGTAATGAGCCAGATCATATGGCGCACTGGCTTTGTTCAGTGGCTCTTTGAAACCGTGATAAAACCCTCCGGCAGTTACAGGAAGTTCCTCTGTCAGCTTATGCCTTTTGCAGGGGTTAGCTCCGCCTTCATGAATAACACTCCTGTTGTAGCAATGATGATCCCTTTCGTTGATCACTGGGGCAGAGAGCACAGGATTCCAGCATCCAAACTTCTTATGCCCCTGTCATGGGCGGCTATTCTTGGAGGAATGGTTACCCTGATCGGTACCTCAACAAACATGATAGTGAACAGCCTTGTTATGGAACAGGGAGGAGAGAGCATGTCCATACTGGATTTCACTCCAGTGGGACTGATGCTGTTCTTTTTCGGCATGATCTATGTTTTGTTCATTGGGTACAGATCGTTCCCCTCCAGGAAGAATCCCTATGACAAACTGGCGGAAAGCCCCAGAGAGTACATAACTGACCTTGTTGTTGACAGGGGTTCTCCACTGGCCGGCAAGACCATTGAACAGGCCAGCCTCAGAAGCCTCAAGCACCTCTTTCTAATAGAGATAGTAAGGCAGAATAGAGTTATCGCTCCTGTGGCTCCCGATGAAGTCCTTGAAGAGGGTGACCGCCTTCTTCTTGCAGGTAAAACCGATGCCATCGCCGAGATGGCTGAGAACAGACAGGGTCTTTCCCTGGGAGGCAAAGTTACTCTTCCTAAAGCTGAAAGGCTTCATGTAATCGAGGCGGTTATTGCACCGGGGTCTTCTCTTGCAAACAAGAAAGTGAGAAACACCAATTTCAGAGGCAGGTATGATGCGGCAATTCTTGGTGTTCACAGACAGGGTAAAAGGATAAAGGGAAGGATAGGAGATATTGTTCTTCAATCAGGCGACCTTCTGCTTCTTGTCACAGGCAGTGACTTTTCGAATACCGCAAGCGGTCCTGAGCAGTTCTTTGTGGTGTCCAGGATAAAGCAGATACACAAGATCGATATGAGAAAATCCGTGTTCATTGTTGGCAGTGTTTTCTCCTGCATAGTCCTGAGTATCGCTGGTGTTATTCCGCTTTTCACTTCTCTCCTGGGCATAATAGCCATCTTCCTTGCGGCAAGAATAATCACTCCTGCAGAGCTGAAGGGAATGGTGAATCTGAATGTCCTTGCAGTAGCTGCCTTCGCTCTGGCAATTGGTAAAGCTGTTCAGATCACAGGCCTGGGTGATATGATGGCAAACAGTGTTGTAACTGCTTTTGAGCCATTCGGAACAATCGGAATACTTGCAGCTGTTTATCTCACTACCAACATTCTCGCGGAATTTATCACAACCACTGCAGCAGCCACCATAGTGTTCCCTTTTGCAGCAGCCTCAGCTACCATCCTGGGTGTAGATCCCACACCATTCTATCTCGCTGTGGCATATGGTGCAGCAGCCAACTTCATCACACCAGTGGGCTACCAGACCAACCTCATGATCTTCGGCCCCGGCGGTTACACCACAACAGACTTTCTCAAAGCCGGCCTTCCAATTAAACTGATCTGTGCAGTTGTAGCCATCTCAGGCCTTGCACTGGTTCACGGACTTATCTGACACTTCACTGGAAGAGTTCGAATTCGCTTCGGGGT
>CAYLRO010000018.1:0-51390 GCA_964386635.1 uncultured bacterium
GCCCCATTCTTTGTGCCAGAGGAAAATGCTCGCAGCTACTGTTTCTCCAGATGGCATATCTGCAAGATAAAGTGAACCCTTCCCGGGTTCGATAATGTTTCTAAAAAGTACTTCGAAAAATCTTTTAGGTGGAGTAGGAAGCCCATGTCTTCTTCGTGTTTTACTCATTAACAGGTAGAACTGATTAATGTCTTCTTCTGCACCTTTACGTATTATTACCCCTTCTCTCGTTGCTTTCCTGATTGGATATCTAACAGATTTTTGAGGGAGTCTGCTAAGCATTTGGTTTTCTGTTGGCGGTAATGAAATTCTGTATGTAGAGAAGTCGGATACACTCCCGCTGCTAAGACTGTGTTCAGAGCGAATCTGCAACTGCCTGCCTAATTCTGAAGCAGTTGAAAGACTAGCATTTCTAAAACATCCATCTGTTCCAATGGGACCTGCAAAATCGGAGTATGGCATAGATACACATAACGAATTTCCAATTGGCCTTTTTACTATCGAAACAGGAAGCGCCCACTCTGCGGTGCTTTGATCAGATGCCCTTTTGTATACAAGTATTGGTTTATGCCCATAAGTTTCAGCAAACACAGAGGCCCAGCTATTTGTGTGGAATACAGTGCTTCCTTCACACGAGGAGATGATGTTTTGCCAAACAAAAGGGGAATTAATATCTACAAATGAGATGTGTTTTTCTCTTTTTCTAGTCATATAATTTCCTGTTTAAAATAAAATTGACAATAAATTCACACGTGGCATTATCAATAATTTGTACATTTTTCTTTTTCTTCTCAACTTTAATTTTATGAATATCTGCCTCCGTTCGAATCGCAAAAAGAATGCCTTTTTCCTCAAGATATCGGTCCACTCCTCCCCACTTTCCAGCAAAAAAGCTGTAGGAAGGTACACCCAACACTGAGGCCTCCCTTGTCATTGTACCGCCCCCGCCAATTACTAGATCAACAGAAGCAATCAGCTCTATACCATTTGTTATTGGAGGAAAGCTGTAAGTTACTGTTCCGTTTTTCAAAATACTTTCTATTTCTTTCTGTTGAATGGGATCTCTAGGATAAACAAGCATGTGCAGGTTCTTTGTGTTACTCAATTCTAAAAGTAGTTTTTCCTGGATTGCTGTACTAATAGCAGACCGATAGTGAGTTGTCCTGCCTTCCGGTCTGAACAGGAGATACACCCTTTCTGAATCAGAATCGATAAACTGGGGAGGTTTTACAGGCATCGATAATCCGCCCAAGTAAATATTTTCCTTGATACCAGGGTAATGAATTATACCTTTTTTGTTTTTAGGAAAAGAAGATAAAGGAATGGATTCAGGCACCAATAAATAGGTTGAAAGCTTATTTTGAAGCTGATTCGAGTGTTCGTAATCTTCAAGAGATATCGACTCCAGTCCAAGAAGCCAGGCAGCAAACAACTGAGCTCTGGAACTATGTGATAAGGCAAACAGAATGCTATTTCTTTTCGGCCAAACTATTTTGAGAAGCTTAAGTACTCTGACAAATAGAAAGAGTGCTTTTGCAACTGAAGACTTAGCACCTCCTCCTTTCCCAACAATTATGGCAGGAAGATTGTGTTCTTCAACAAGTTGAACTGTAAAAGAGAAATGCCTTGCCGTCATAAAAAACTTAAAACCATGGCTTTCCAAACCGCGAATAACTGGAAGGAGAACAGGTATATGGGGAGCATTCTCAAAATCTACCCAAATTTCTTTTTTCATAAATGAACACTCCTATCAAGAAATTCAATCTGTCTGGCAGATGTAGTTATGATTGCATTTCCAAAACTACGAATGAAATCAAGAAGCTCTATATATCTTTGTGTCGTTTTTTTTGTAACATAGTCTGGATGTACTATTATGTTAATTTATTCTATATAAAGTAGCTATGTGTTAATACCATACTTTATTGCTTTTTAGCTTAAGCTCTTCAAACAAAGTAAAATCCTGCCACAGTGTAACAGGAAACTCCCATGTTCTCTCATTAAGCTTGAAGGGAACATACCTTCTGCACCCGCCGGGCTGAGGTTGAAACGGATCCCAGGCGGGGAACGAAGAGTCCCACTTGAAGGGCATGTCCTGCATCCACTCTCTGTTTCTGTGAAGAGCGGGGGCTCGGAATCCTTCAAGTCCTAGCTTCTCCGAGATTGAAACTATTTCATCCATTCTTTTTTTGTAAGTATTGTAGTCTTTGAAGAGTTTCCCGTCATGATACAGTCCATGTGCACCGCACTCACAACCTTCTGCTCTTAGTTTGTCTATGTATTTGGATGGGTCACCGTATTTTTTAAGAACGAAGTTCCAAGTGGAGGGGACATTGAACTCTCTTTCAATTTCCCTGAGCATCTCAATCTTTTTCAGACCTTCTTCTGATTCTACATCATGGGTCAGGAGAACGACACAGTCATAGCCGTCAGGGGCTGTGAGAGTTTCCTTTTCTTCATCCAGACCCTCAAGATAAGGGGGATGCAATGTACTGAATATCTTCTGTGCCCTTGCCTGTCGCATTTTCAGCTGAATACTTCTTGGGATGATTGGTTTCAGCCCATAGAACAGCTTAAGAAGACTAGAGTTCAATGCTACCTCAGTTTCGTTCTGGTACATTTCATTTGCTGAATATACAGTCTTCTGGTTTGGGATTCTATACCGATTGACAAAAATGTTGTGTCTATACTATGATTCAACATATGAAAGATCATTCTGATTTTGAGCGAGAGATTGAGTCTGTGAAACAGGCTCTGGTTGAGGTTGGTAGAATTCATCCCGGTTCTCTTTCCATGCAGAAGCGTTCCAGGGGCGGAGAGTATTGCCAGTTGAGCTACAGCTTCGCAGGCAAGGGCCACACACTGTATGTGCGCGAGGGTGATGTTGAACAGATGCGGGAGGAGGTGGCTAACTACGGGAAGTTCCGTTCACTGGTGAACAGGTGGATTGAGCTTGAGATCGAGTGTTCCCGTCTTCGTCGTTCCGGGGAGAAGTCTTCTTCCTGATTCCTTAGCGCTCCCTTTGGGGGCAATGATTGGGCCTGGGCATTCTGGAGGTTGGAGGTTTGTGCTCTGCTCCGGAGGTGTATTATGGCTCGGTTTTATCTGGGGAACTCATCCCTTGAGTTCTGTGTGGAGTTCTTCCGCCTTCTTCTTCTGTGTGTTCTGTTTCCTTTTCGGCTGGTGGTTCGGCTTGTCAGGCGTCTCTTCCTGAAGCATCCCTTTTCCTAGTGCGGCGTTATTGGACGATTCGGAACCGTTGCGTTTCATCTATGGGCTGCGTGATTCTGTCAGAACAGCTCCACATCAACCTGGATACCTCCTCTCGCCTCTATATGGGTTCTGTGGAACACTTCAGGGTCAACTCCCGTGGGAGTGACTGGAAAGTCCAGAGGTATATCCCTGTAGATGATGCTGAAGTTGATGGTGATACTTGTGATCTCCGTGGGGATTGATGCTCCTGCTATCAGGTGGAATCCCATGGTGTTTGCCAGGTCTGCCTCCCATTGCGCACCGTATTCGTATTCCTCCCGTTTGTCAGGGAAAAGAGATAAGGTTCCGTCGTAGAAACTGATCCCGGCACCTATTCCCACAACATCGTAGCGGAACTCAAGCCCCAGCTGCTTCTCATTGAGCATGTAGGTCAGCTCCGGGGGAATGTAAGGCCCGTGGTTATCAAAGAAGACCCCAGCGAACACCAGTCCCCCGCCTCCATAGAGCATCAGGTCCGTATCCTCTGAGAGTCTCCTCCCGAAGGCAATGCGGTATCCGACTCCGTCCTGCTCGCTGGAATCACGGAGGGTATCCACATCAAACCATTCCTCCTCAAGACCCTGGTCCAGGGTATGGTCCATGAAGCCCATTCCAATACCGGCTTCAATGGACATTATCCATCTCTTACCCTGGATCTGTTCCGAAAATGTGTCGGCTGCTGATACCTGTGCCATGAACAGCAACGCACAGAACAGTGTTCTCACTTCCAGACTTCCTTCCTCACGCTGTTCCTGTTTTCCTCGGTTTCCCTTCTACTCCTTACGCTGTAAATACTAACGAAACGGTAATCTACCCGACAGCTGCCGATCTAACTGTTCCCATGTAATCCGTGATACCATTCGCGGGATTTGCGGAGTCTCTGGAGCCTTCTTGCGGAAGCCGCCATTTCAAGCACGATGATTACGGCAATCACCCAGACCACCCAACGGTCGAACACCTCCGCCACACTGCCCGGGGCCTCCACCTGGGCTCCCCCGCTAAGAACTGTAAGGGAGTAGAAGCTCACCTGTCACACCCAGCTCAGCCGGACCGATCAGTAAGCCTTCAGTAATTCTGTTCCAGCAGCCCTTTGCATATTTGCAGAGGCCTGTGAGTATCGAAAACACACCCATACGGCATATGTGATGAGTGTGCCGGTGATGTAGAACAGCCTGGGCAGGAGACTGCAGGTTTCTCCCTGGTGCTGATGCAGCTGGGCTTTGTTTTAGTGCGTTACCTGTGGTTCCTGCCGGTCAACCGAGCCGGGTTGAGAGAAGCCGCCCTATCTGACCAACCATGTAGAGTGGAAGTGAGAGCAGTTCGAATGATACTCTTTCGGTGCCGATACCGTGCTGTATCCGCTGCAGCGACGGGGGATTCATGTCCAGTCGTACTGCTGTTGGTGAACCCTTCTCCAGCACGAATCGGAGAAGGGACTTCATGCTTCCTGAAGCTCCGGCCTTTACCTCCAGGGGAACAACTCCCCGGGGTCCTTCCAGCAGGAAATCAACCTCAGCATTACCTGTTCGCCCAGATCGGAGCCAGTAGTAAAGCTCAGGCCTTTCCCATGAAGGCGCCCTGTAAAGCAGATGCTGGGCGATGAGCTGCTCCGCAAGGCGACCGGAGTTGATGAACTTCCGGCTGATGAGAGTGTTCGGATCCAGCCTTGACATACCGGTTGTGTGGGAGGCAAGCCCAGCATCCAGAAAGTACAGCTTGTAAACATCGGGGGTAGCTTCCGCTCCCAGAGGGAGCCCGTTCCCATGGGAGTGTACCGCGGGAGAGATCACTCTGGCATCTGTAAGGTACTCTATGGCCCGGCGAACCTTCCCCGCTCTGTGTTCCGGGGCAATGTGGCTGTAGATAACCTTGTCGCCTGCAATGGCCGGCACCCGATCGAACACCCTTCGAAGCAGAGAAAGGTCTGTACTGGAGGCGTACTTCGCACAGTCGTCACGGAATGTGTTAATGATGGATGCCTGAAGCTTTGCCACCTCCTCGGCTCTTCCCGTCTCCAGCCAGGCTTCGGCAACCTCGGGCATACCCCCCACAATGAAGAACTTCCTGAGGGCTTCACAGAGATTCCTGTGCGCGGCGGATGAAAATGATCTTCCAGGTTCCCATCCCCTCAGCAGCTCAAGTTCCATTCCAAGGTCTCCAGTACCCTCAATGAACTCCTCCACGGAAAGCGGACCCATGAAGAGGTACTGCATCCTTCCGACTGGAACCGTGGAAACGCTGTCCCTCAGCTCCATGTCCAGCAGGGAACCGGCAGCTGCCCAGCGCAGTTCCGGGAAGTCTTCAGCCAGGTAGCGGAGGGCGGAGAAGGCAGAGGGCGCAGCCTGCACCTCATCAAGGAAAACAATGTCTCCGGGATTGGGGGATCTGCCTGCAGTGAATGCTATCTCCTCCAGTATTCTCCCGGTGTCTTTCCCCGAGAAAACCTCCTCCAGGCCTGGATGTCTCTCCAGGTTCACCTCGCAGAGGCCTGCTTTTCCGCTGCGAACAGCCGGCAGACTGCGTATGGCAGTTGTCTTGCCAACTTGCCTGGCACCCCTCAGTACAAGGCATTTAGGCCTGTGCGAGGACAGCCAGTCTTCAATATCCTTCAAAACATCCCTGTATATCATCACCCTATCCGTTCAAACATGCCCCTGTTTCGTCATTACTATTGCTGAAACATGCCCCTATGTCAACTTCGAATATGGATTGCATACTGAGACACAGCAATGGCAGAGATGCCGGTAGAACATTAATCAGCAGCTCTGTGGGAAATCTGGCGTTACGATCATCAGGCCCGGGACCTTCTGTTGCCAAGACAGTCAAGGGTATCGGTTCTGGTGAGTTCCTCGACCTTTAAGCAGGCCCGGGCCAGTTTCAGATTAGCCTGATTGAGCTGCTCTATCTTCCTTCCCCGCTCCTCGGTCTCGTAGTAGAGCCTGAGCACATCTATCTGTCTCAGTCTCTTTCCCGACAGCTGCTCTTTCTGTACCCCCACGAATTCCCTGATGTTCTCGCAGGCTGACTGGTGGTCTCCGGTGAGCTCACAGTCCCTGGACCTCTCCCCGGGGTTCGGATTCCACCAGGGAGAAACTCCGTTGGATAACCTGGCTGACCCGTTCTGCAGAAGACTCTTCAACCATTTGGCCTCCTCCCGTTCAGTCTATCGGCAGTATCGCAAAATTCCGAAGGGCTGATAAGCCTGAGTGAGCAATTTTACTGAAAGTCAATGGTATCTTCAGGAGTGCGGGGTTATGTGTGCCCCTGCGTGTTCAGTTCGCTTCTCTCCCTGTCGCCCGGATTCAGTCAAGGTGCTCTGCGCACGGGTCGCCGGTGCCTGTTTTCATACAGTGTACGATGAGGTGGTCGAGTCCGGCTTCCGGATGGGCAGCGGCGCTTCAGTGCCAGAACCCGACCAGATCACTTTCGTCCGGTACTTCTGAGGCTTTTGTTAGAACTGGATAAGGTGGATGTTCCATTGGTCCACCGGGGTTATGCTGAACTGGTGCAGGAGGAGGTGGCTAACTACGGGAATTTCCGTTCACTTGTGAACAGGCGAATTGAGCTTGAGATAGAGTGTTGCCGTCTTCATCGTTCGGGGAAGAAGTCTTCTTCCTGATTCTTTAGCACCCCTGTTGGGGCAATGTTTGGTCCGGGCATTCTGGAGGTGAAGGTTTTGCTCTGCTCCAGAGGTGTTCTATGGCTGTGTTTTTTCTGGGAAACTCATCTCTTGAGTTCTGCGCAGAGTTCTTCCGCTTGCTTATTCTCTATGCTGTTTTCTTTGTTCGTCTGGCTTTCAGGCTATTGCTGAAGGCATGGAAGGGACTTTGCCGTCTTCTGGAATACATCTTCTTTACGCAGGTATCTTGATTGTGCGTAATCTTTTTGAAAGGAGAAGAACATGAGAAATGTAAGAGTGTTTTTAGTATTTGTTGCTGTGCTCATGGTGGCCGGGGTGGCAAACGGGTCCACAAGGGTTGGCATTGTTGCAGCAGGAAGAGTGCTGGAAGCCGGTGGCTACGATGCTGAATCAGGTGTGCTGAATGTTACTGTGGAGTTCTATGATGTTGTTCAGAAGAGTATTTGCCATGCATCAGGTTGAAGCATTTATCCAGACAAATTAATTTAAGCTTAGCCAGATTCATCCGATGTATTGAAGACTATCTCCTTTTCGAAAAGTCATCCAGGATGCCGTTCAATGAAAGAAACGCTATGTTATTTGCCAGGTCTATTGGTCTTGACATTAATTGGTAATCCGGTTATGTGCTCTCCATGTTTGCCCCGTGTCAGAGCATTCTGGCACGAATGGTTGTCCCGGGGAGTCTTTTGGCTCCCCGTATTTTCTTTGGAGACAATATGCGAGCAAGGGTATTCATTGACTACTGGAACTTCCAGCTGACTTGGAATGAAAGCGGTGGCGGAAAGTGTGATTGGACAGCAGTTTCATCGGCTTTTTGTTCTGAGGCATCAAAAGCAATTGGCACTGCTGGGCTTGGAGCCCTTACTCTTGAAGAGACAAGAGTATACGCTGGGTATGAAGCTGGTCGTGAAAATGCTCTTAAGAACTGGCTGCATAACTTTCTTGACAGACAACCTGGCATCAGAGTTTTACTTCAGAACGTCACTGAAGAAAACGACCGATCCACTGCAGAGCGTGTGATACCCAAATAGAAGAATGTCCAAACTGCAAGGAACCGCTTGGCAGAGCCGCTGAGAAAACCATCGATGCTCGAATCGTTACTGATCTTGTTGGACTCGCTTGGGAAGGTGCATATGATGTTGCCATACTCGTATCTGCAGACAAAGACTTTATACCTGCCGTAGAACATGTGCAGTCAAAGAACTACAAGGTAATCAATGCTGCTTGGCGAGGTAGAGGCAATCAACTCGCTTCGGTTTGTTGGGCATCTTTTGAAATTGATAATCTCATTGATATTCTTACAAGATAGAGAATCCAATAATAGAGTAATTTACTATTTGTCAAGCTGATTCATCACGAAGATGGAACTGAATGCAATCGGTAATTCTACATGTGATACGGTTCTTGGAAAGACTATCGGTTCATGCGACAATACCGGATACTCCGGACAAATCTGACATGGCTATTCTGATACATTGATATTGTTTACGAGAACAGTGCTCATTATCATTTACCCGACAGGTTCAGGTAATCAAGAAAGCAATCATTTCTGAACAACCGTATGAACCAGGCGCAGCCAGTCGCGTCATGGGGTTAGGAGCTACTGCGCTGGTTATACGGAATGATGAGGACAGGTCTCCTACCGTTTCTTTCGCTGACATCTTTCGTGAGTACAACTTCGTTGATCCGGTTGAGATTGCCATGGATGAAATATCGCCTGAGGACGCGCTTCTTATTGAATCCGGTTCCTTGATTTATGTGAAGTACATCAATTCAACGGGGTTTGTTGAGGATGAAAATGGAGATGTTAACCCCTGGTCAAATACAACATGGTCATTCCTTGAACTGATACCGGAGAGCTGAGCAATACTGTCAAAAGCAGCTCAGAGGGTAGTTTAAAGAGTACCACACCTTGCGCGAGGACCTGTGATCACCAATCTTATCTGTTGTTGGTTTAACTGAAGGGACATTCATGATCGATTCCTTTGAAATGCAGAAGAGATATTTTACAGCGCAGCTTGAGAAGTTCAGTGTTCGGCCTGAGCTGCATTCAGCCATGATCAGTGACTGCGAGTACTACCTGTCCATGCTATCTGAGACCGGTTCCCCCGGTGCTTTCAAGAGAAAGGTGCAGCAGACCGGGAACATGCTGTCTACAGGTAAAGCGAACGCCATAGACAGGTATCGCAACCGTGCCCTTGTGTATGATTCTCTGGGCCATGTTATGAAGGCTGAGGAAGACAGGCAGAGGATTGCTTTGATCGAGTCTGCCACTACCCAGGCCGAGTTAAGTTCAATGCTTACTGAATTCGAGGAGAACTCATCCCTTGGTTTTCAGGAGAACCTGGCGCTGAATGCCCTGGGCTCTGTTGTTTCATCTCTCTTTCAGCTGTGTACCGATCCGCCGTGGTCGAAAGCCAGGACTCGTAATCTGGCTGTTTTTCAGGAATACTGGAAGCAGATGAATTCCGCTGATCCCTCTGTTTCCTGGGAAAAGATAATGACCCACAAACCCTACCGGGACAGAATTCCCTTTAATGATCGTCAGATGGCTTTCCTTGAGGGTGTATTCAGGGAGGTCTGCCATGGATAGCACACTTAAGCAGATGCTGGACGGGTTCAGTTTTTCTATTTCAAACTATGAGTCAAGCCTGGGGCCTGCCAACGCCAAGCTCTGCAGGGCACGTGAACTGCTTGAAGAACTGCGGTCCAAAGCCGAGAACGGTGCGGACATGACTGCCATCAGCATGGACCCTCTGTTCAGCGAAACCGCTGTTCTGCTGGGAGAGCTTGCCAGTGAACCTCCCCTGCCTCCGGAGGAGATAGAAGCAATGGCAGCAAGGGGTGAAATATCAGATGAAATACCCGCTGCATCTGTACCAGCTGCCGGGTACCACATGGCCTGGGATACCATACCCCCTGAACACCGCGAGAAGCAGAAGGTTTACTATGACCGGATCTTTCAGCTTGAAGAGCAGGCGGAGAACGCCATTCACTTCAATGCCCTTCTGATGGAGGACTCGGTGCTTTTAGATATGAGCAGGATTCCCCTGATGGAGTCTGCCCGGGAAACACTTGTGCAGGCAGAAGCCGCCCACTCACCCACCGTCGACTTTCAGCAGAAGCTGGCTGCTGAAACCTATTCCAGGGTGGGTACCGTTTGCGAACTGGAGTTCGAAGGAACGAAAATGGCGGAGCTTTCCAACACCGAACACCCGTGGGATGCGCTTTACCTGGAGGTTATCGGTTTGCTGCCCGGGTGTGCCCAGGCTATTGAAGCCTTCGGACCGAACAAAGAGAGCATAGCAAAGCTTAAGAACTGCCACCGGTTCATGGCGGAATTCATGGGAATTACCTGGGATGATGTTTTTTCAGACCCCAGGTACCTTTTGTTCTGGAACGAGATTCTCTGGCCCAGGGTTCCTGCTGCGAAAAAAGCAGCCAGGGGTGCTTTTTCTGCGGAAGCCTGGCGGGATATGCTCTGGAAACAGTTCTATTCCCCCTTCGTTTCAGACATTCCGGTGCAGTCTGATCCTGCTCTTGCCAGAGTACGGTTCTGGGAAAAGGAGTTTGCTTCGGTACAGACTCTGGATCTGCTTGGTAACCCGCCTCGCCCGGATATTCCACCTGAAGGGTATGCGGGTTAGCTGTTTCTTGTTTGGTATGGCCAGGTAGAGCTTAGTCGAGTTTTCCGTTTGAAAGACAGAGGGATCATGGAACATTTCAAAGCAGATGGGTCGATTTTCCGCAGCGTTGGAGTAGCGGGTACAGGTAGTTCAAAAAGGAAGATGGTAGTTATGTCAATGGCTGTCTTCGCTTTTCTGATTACCGCTGTTATCGTATTTGTTATGACTTCTGCAGAGGGCACTGGTGCAGATGCCGGACCTGCTATCTATCCCATCGTTGCTATCTTTATTCTCAGCTTTGGTTTTTCCATCTTTGTAGTTGGCAGAACCATGGGGGGCGGGGTTCTTTCCGTTGATACCTCCACAGGTGAGGTGAGTTTTCGGAATGCATCCAGTATGGGTTTCAGAAGCACGAAGGTTTCCCGGTCGGACATTCAGGAGCTGGTTCTTCACAGCTATTCCTACAATCAGGGCAGGAACACCAGCTACAGAGTACGGTTCCACACCTCCATTGGTGATTTCATACCGGCCATTTTCTCTTTCACCGACTTGAACACCGCCAGGGAAGCCGCCGGGGAACTTGCTTCACTGCTTTCAGTGTCTCTCAGGGAGAATCTGTAAGCAAAGGCTGCCTGCAGTTTGCCGCTATTTTGCTGATTGGGACCGTTTCGTAAGTCCTTTCTTCGCCAGGTTCTCTTTTTCAGTTCCAGAATGAGCCGCGTTTATTTGCCAATTTGAAGCTTGTTACACTATTATTAATGTGTAATGACTTTTGTATGTCTGCTGTTTTCTTATTCGTTTCGTCGTTTTGTCTGGAGGAAATATGTGCTGGTTGATTGTTCTTGCTGTATTGACCGCCGGGGGTTTCGAGTATCCCCCTGCTCCACCTGGTGACGTTGTTGACGATTACTTCGGCACCCCTGTACCGGACCCCTACAGATGGCTGGAGGATGTGGATTCTGAAGCCACTGCTGAATGGGTTATGGCACAGGGTGAACTGTGGGAGTCCTACATTGGCTCGGTCCCTGTGCTGGAGCCGATTCGCTCCAGACTGGATGAGATTTACGACTATCAGTACCTGTCCATGCCCTACAGAAGGGGCCAGCGATACTTCTTCCGGTTTAACGAAGGACTGCAGAATCATTCTGTCTTCTGCATGGCGGACAGTATAGGCGGTGAAATGACCGTTCTGGTAGACCCGAACTCATTCTCCGAGGACAGACGCTCTTTCTCCGGCTCGATCGTCAACGATAACGGCACTCTCATGGCCTGGCTTACAAGCACATCTGGTTCAGACTGGCAGACCATTCACTTTACAGACCTGGAAACCGGTGAAGCACTGAGTGACACACTGTTCTGGCTTAAAGGCGGAGTATCGTGGAACCAGGATGATTCAGGGGTTTACTACACCCTTTACGACCTGCCTGAGGAGGGCCAGGAATACACCCAGGAAAACAGAAACCAGAGGCTGCTTTTCCACAGGCTGGGAACCCCGCAGGAAACTGACAGCCTGGTCTACCAGAGGCCTGACAAGCCTGACTGGAGAATGTATTCCGGCATGATGGAAGACAGGAAGCACCTGGTCATCTACATCTACGACGCAAACATCTCCGCAGCCAACGGGCTTTTCTACATAGACATGGAGTCCGCCGACCGGCAGGTGGTGGAGCTGCTTGGAGACTTCGACGCCACATACTACCTGCTGGAGGTAGTGGACGGCATTTTCTATGTAATGACTGATCTGGAAGCTCCCAGATACAGGGTAATTGCTATTGATCCCTCCTCCCCCTCCCGTGAGAACTGGGTGGAGATAATTCCCGAATCCGACATGGTTCTCGACTGGGTTTCCATACTGAACAGCGGCAACGCATTTCTTGCCAAGTACACATGGGAAGGATATGACTTTGTGCGGCGATTTGACCGCCAGGGGAACTTCCTGGGCCAGGTGGAACTCCCTGGGAGGGGCTCCCTGTGGGGTTTCGGGGGCATGCTTTCCGATACGGAAACCTTCTACACATTCTCCTCGTTCCTGAACCCAGGTGCCGTTTACAGGTACGATGTGGTCACCGATGAAAGCACACTGCTCTGGCAGCCGGATGTGGATGCAGACCTCTCGGGGTTCACCGAGACCATGGTGTTCTACGAGAGCTTCGACGGAACCAGGATACCCATGTTCCTGGTGTATCCCAGTGACATTGATATGGACGGCTCCAACCCGGTAATGCTTTACGGCTACGGCGGTTTCGGCATCTCCATGGGACCATATTTCAATAGAGGCCTCATCCCCTGGCTGGAGATGGGAGGAGTGTATGCCGCCCCATGCATAAGAGGAGGCGGCGAATACGGAAGCGACTGGCATACAGCGGGCATACAGGAGAACCGCCCAACTGTGTTCAGGGACTTCATCGCCGCTGCAGAGTTCCTGATAGACTCGGAATATACCTCTCCTTCCAGGATAGCCATCTCCGGAGGATCCAACGGAGGTACTCTGGTTGCCGCTGTGCTGAACATGAGACCGGATCTGTTCGGTGCAGCCGCTCCTGCAATGGGGGTTATGGACCTCATGCGCTTCCACATGTTCACCATCGGCTGGGCCTGGAAGTCCGAGTACGGTGATCCCGAAGACCCGGAGGACGTTGAATTCCTGCTGGGCTACTCCCCCTATCACAACATCAGGGAGGGCGTGGAGTATCCGCCGGTGATGATATCCACTGCCGACCACGACGACAGAGTGGTGCCTGGTCACAGTTACAAATACGGCGCCAGACTGCAGGCGGCCCAAACCGGAGATGCGCCTATACTGATGCGCATTACCCCGGCTGCCGGCCACGGTGGTGCAGTGGGACTCTCTGAAGGTCTTGACCGCACCGCAGAAAAGTACGCCTTTTTCTGGAGAGAGCTGGGAATGGAGCAGTACCCCAGGTAGAGGCTTCTGCATTACCGGGCTTGCGGTTACCCGGCAGTTCTGCAAGCAACGCATCCTGAGCCACTGGCGGATTGTATCTGCAGTGCGCAGGGCCAGGCAATCGATCTCTTTCTTCAGCTTACTGGCAGAGGCAGGAGAAAGGGAAGTCTCAAACCTGTTACGAATAGTGAAGCGTTCCAACTTCAGGATTAAAAAAACCCCTGCTTTTACACAGGGGCGGTGATGTTACTGCTGGGTCAGACCTGGTATCTGGAGTCTCCGAAGGCAAGGATGGGATAGAAAATTATAGGAAGCAGGAGCATTCCGATGGCGAAGCCTGTTTCCTGGCCAAACTTCTCAGCCAGTGCTACAACGGTTATTATGGCAATTATCACATTCGCCACAGGAACGATGAAAAGGATTATCCACCATTCGGGTTTGTCCACCATCTGAAGCATTACGATGACGTTGTAGATGGGGATTATCGCAGCCCAGCCCGGTTTTCCAGCCTTTTCAAAAATCTTCCACTGGCATATCAGCATGAACAGACCAACACCGATACCGAATAACACCATTGGAAGAGCCACAAGTGCAACCTCAGCACCTGAGGCACTTGACTGCCTGGCGAAGGCAGTTCCTGTGAAAAGCAGCAGAACAAGGGCAATGGTAGAAAACCCGAGAATCCTCTTCATTCCAAACACTCCCTGAAAAGAGTAAAACACAGGAGCCTGAGACCCTCCCGGCTCCGTTTTCACATTAGAATAGTTGAGGAAACTCACAGGGTCAATCGACATTACTCCATGACTTGAGGTGAAGACCCGCTTTCAACCGGAAGCCCTTCATCCAGGTGCCCCTGAAATCGGCTTCCTCAACACAGGCCGCAACAACCCTGATGATTGGTGAACTCTTGCGGCAACTCAGTGAAAACCTGCTGCGGTTCTGTTTCTTTTACAGTTGAGAGAAGTAGATCTTCCGTGTCTTTCTCTGAAACGGTCCATTTCGATTAAAGGCTCACCAGGGCAACACCTGCAACAGCGACTACAGCCCCGGCAACTTCAAGGGGACGAAGGCGCTTGCCCATGAAGAGTACTTCCGGGAAGATTATGAATACGGGTACCATGGCCATGATTGTAGACGCTACTCCCACTTCAATAAGGCTTACGGCAACAAGGGAAAGGGATACACCGAGGAAGGGGCCGAAGAAGGCTCCCAGGGAGGTGAGACCCATGGCCCTGCTGTTATTCAATGCCGCTTTTATGCTGCCGGTGAGACCTGCTATCGGTACTATCAGTGCAAATGCTGCGATGGCTGCTATTATGCGGATCTGTGTGGCTGCGAAGGCATCGTAGCCTTCCAGGCCGTGTTTGCTCAGCACAAGACCCGCTGCCTGGCCCAGGGTACCCCCGGCTGCAAACAGTATTCCCTTCATGGGGTGGGCCAGTTTCATTCTGCTTTTTTTCTTGATGAGTATGACCATGCAGATTCCGGTTACTGTCAGTGTTATTCCCAGCCACTGTTTCAGAGTAAGTGTCTCCCCCAGGAGAAGCCAGCCTGCCAGTGCGGTTACCGGAGGTACCAGGGCGTAAATCACCATGGTTATCCTGCCCCCTATGAGTATGAAAGCCCTGAACAGGAACAGGTCTCCAATCACAAAACCTGTCACTCCGGAAAGCCCCAGCCAGAACCACTGGTGGCCGGTGGCGTCCAGGGGAAGTGGTACACCCCTTGTAATCATGCTGTAGAGGGAGAGAAAAAGAAGTCCCAGGAAGAGCCTGATTATGTTCACTGACAGGGCTCCCACCCTTTTCCCGGCGGCTTCAAAGGAGATTACTGTAATTGTCCAGCAGAGAGCCGTTCCAAGGGCCGCCAGTTCACCTGTCATGGGATTTCCTTTCAGCTTGGTCAATCGTGTTACTATAACTCAAGGGTATGGTATCTGTACCTTTCGTCTCAGCGATTTCCAGTATTTGCAGAGAGAAACTTGAAGAGAATTTTTTCTCTCTTGTAATTGAAGGAATGTACTGCTATTATTAAAGTGTGCTTACTGGTGGGTAACGCCGGGAGGAGGGTTTATTTTTGTCTGCGGAACAAATAACAGACCTCAAGGCCAGAGAGGTTCTTCAGTCCTGGAGAAAGCGGCTGTTCTACACCATTTTCACAACATTCCTTATTCTCATTACTATTCCTTTTTTTGTAAGCACAAAAACATCCATTGAACAGGGTAACTGGTTCCTGCTGGTGCTTCACTCGGCCAGTTATATTCTTGCAGTTTTAATAGTTACTGTGCGCAGGATTCCGTACGGAATTGCTACTCCGGTAGGCTTATTCAGCATTTTTCTTGTTGGCGTGTCTGCGCTGGTGCTGTTCGGGCCCATCGGCAGCGGCAGAACCTGGCTCTTCGCATTCTCACTGCTGACAACGCTTTTCTACGGTCTTAAGGGCGGAATTGCCACTGCTGTTCTCAATGCGGCAGTTCTGGTCGTTATAGGTTTACTGATGAAAATGGGCGAATTCAGCTGGACTTTTAATCCCGGAATAACTCTGCGCATGTGGGTGATAACCAGTGTAACTTATGTGTTTTTGAACGGTTTGGTTGTTGTCCCAATGGCGATACTTGTAGACGCTTTGAAAAAACGACTGATTCAGGAGAGCCAGCTGCTTGAAAATATCTCCCTTGCCAGAAACGAACTGGCTGAAAGCGAAGAAAAACTCTACCAGGCCATAAAGGGAAGCGCAGTCCCCACCTTTGTGCTGGACAGCAACCATGTTATCACCCACTGGAACGATGCCTGTGCAAAAATAACAGGGAAGTTGTCTGAAGAAATGGTAGGAACAAACAACCAGTGGGTTGTTTTCGGAACGGTTAAGCAACCGGTACCTGCGGATATAGTTCTTATGAGGGAACAGGGTGGAATCCATGAGAATGCCGCATTCAAATCGCTGTACCCATCCACCCTGATTCCAGGGGCACTTGAGGGTGAGATCCATGTGTCTTTATCCGGTGAAAGCAGAATACTGCACTGTACCGCAGCAATACTGAGAAACAGAGCCGGTGAAGCTGCCGGTGCCATTCAAACCTTCATTGACATGACCGAGCGAAGAAAGGTTGAAGCTCAGCTCCAGCATTCCCAGAAAATTGATGCCATTGGAAGGCTTGCAGGTGGAGTGGCCCATGACTTCAACAACATGCTCAGCGTTATCCTGGGCCACACCGATATGATCCTGGAAAGCGCTGGAACCGCTGATTCCTCAAAACAGGATCTGAACGCAGTACGGGAAGCAGCAGTGCACTCGGCGGACCTTACGAAACAGCTGCTGGCCTTTGCACGGAAGATGGATATTGCGCCGGAAGTACTTGATCTGAATTCGACTATTCAAGATACCAGCCGAATGCTGAGAAGAATAATCGGAGAAAACATTGACCTTGAGCTGAAGGTAAACAAAGAACTCTGGCAGGTTTCAATGGACCGGAGCCAGGTTGATCAGATACTTGCCAATCTCTGTGTAAATGCCAGGGATGCAATAGACGGCGTAGGTTCCATAGTTATGGAAACATCCAATGCGGTTCTGGATGAAGACTACTGCAGTACGATTCCCGAAGCAGTTGCCGGAGAATATGTGCTTCTCACTGTGAGCGACAACGGAAGAGGCATGGCCAGGGAAACCCTGGACAGGGTATTCGAGCCTTTCTTCACAACCAAGGAAGTTGGTAGTGGAACCGGCCTGGGTCTTTCCACCGTCCATGGGATTATCAAACAGAACGGTGGACACATAACAGCTTACAGTGAACCGGATTTCGGTACCACATTCAAGGTTTACCTGCCAAGGTGCACAGAAAAAGGTGCTGTATCCGGCAATGAAGCTGTTACGGAACTGCAGCCGGGGGATGGGGAAAAAATCCTGCTGGTGGAAGATGAGGCTGCAGTGCGCAATCTGACCAGCATTATGCTTACAAAAACAGGTTACAGGGTTGTTACGGCAGAATCTCCCGAAGAGGCAATACAGATAGGCCAGAGCCCTGATTTCGATATTAAGCTGCTTCTTACCGATGTAGTCATGCCGGGAATGAACGGAAGGGATCTGGCGGACAGACTGAAGGAGATTCACCCGGATCTCAGGCTGCTTTTCATGTCAGGGTACACATACAACATCCTTGACAGGAAAGGGCTGATGGAGGATGGGGCAATTTTTCTGGCGAAGCCCTTCACCCGGCAGGAGCTGGGGGCAAAGGTGAGGCAGGCCATGGAGGGTTCAGCAAACGCACCGGAGCCTTCCAGATAATAGATTGTTAAATACCATTGAGGAATTCGAGTTCATGTTAAAACAATGGGCATCAGAACTAGAAGATGAGATTGAAATTCATCGCTCTGATGAAATCAATGATGAAGCCAATACTAATATGATCGCTTTTGGTATATCTGATGAAATGATGGATTCATTGAGTGAAAAAGAACTGAGAGAGTTTATTCAACAATGCTCACGAGTTTATTCTCATAAAACAAATGGAATACCTACAATTTTTTATTGTTGGTACGATCAGCAAGCGTCTCAAATAAGAGTTAGTTGTGTTTCAACAAAGCATGATAAATTACCATTTACCTGCAAATTAGAGCTAACTGATTTAAACAATCTTATTACAAATTTTAAAGTAGGCATAAATGGCCTTTCTACAGATAAAGAAGCTTTGTTAGTTTGGCAAAAAAGCATTTAACAAGCGCGTACAATCTGACCTCCGGCAGTTAACACGGGTGTTAGATTCTGATTTTCTTATACAGTTACCTGCATCAGAAGGATTTGCCTGCAGAGAGAACTCTTCTGCGGGTTTTGTTTCTGTTCCCGCAACCTGACCCCTGGGTGTGCTGTTGAGTAAGACCTCCCGCAGCTTCTCATCTGACTGTACAGCCCAGAGGAGATATCCGGCCCCTGAGTAGAAGCTGTAACCTTCTGCTGCACCTGGTATACTGCGGTTTTCCCTTGCGAATACAGGTCAGCTCAGTGGGATGAATGAACCATGGTTGTTGAAAAACATGCTGTAAAAACTGCAGAGCTCCCTCCTTACAGCAGCAAATTGGTGTTTTCAGGAGATGGACACGGGGGGTACGCGCAGATATCTTTACTTTGCTCATTTTGTTCTGGCAGGAAGGCATCTGTACACATGGCCTTCAATGCGTGATTGATTCTGATTGTAACCTGCTCTTTTTTCTCTGCGGGAGGTCCTGGTGGAAACTGATAAACTGAATTCCCCACAAAGTCTCGGCGAAAGGGCAAAAGCCCTGCTTTCTTCAGGGGAAGCTCTTCCCCCGGCTGTGGAACAGCTTCTCCAGGAACTGGCTGATGTTGAACATGTTCAGCTTCCCTCAGGTGATGAAACTATCCGTGCCCTGCTGAACGCCTCGACTGATGTAGCGCTTCTTATGGACCCTTCGGGTGTAATACTGGCTGCCAATGATGAACTTGCCCGTCGCCTGGGGAGGGAAGGGTCCCATTTGACCGGAATATCCATTTACACCATGATTTCTCAGGAATTATCCGAACGCCTGAAGAAACGTGTTGAAGAGGTTGTGCGTACCTGCAATACATTCATAAAAGAAGATAAGCACGATGAACTGGTGATTCGCAACAGCCTTTACCCGGTCATGGATTCTTCAGGATCTGTAGCAGCTGTGGCAATCTACGGACGTGATATCACAGAGAACATGCGGTACCAGGAAGAGCTGGATTATTCCAGGCGAAGCTACGAGGCTATTTTCAATGCGTCCACAGACTGCATCTTTATACATGACGGTTCAACCGGGGAAATAGTTGAGATAAACAAGGCCGCTGAGGAAGCTTTCGGCTGGACTCTGGAAGAAATGCAGAACCTGAATGTTGGTGATATGACGGCGAATGTACCGCCGTTTACCCATAAGGAAGCCTTTGAACATATCCAGAGAGCTGTATCTGAAGGTCCTCAGAAATTCGAATGGCTGGCAAAAAACAGGAACGGTGAGTTAATGTGGTTCGAGAACAGCCTGCAGTATACGAAACTCGCCGGACTTCAGAGAGTAATGGTTGCAGGCAGGGATATCACACACCGTAAGAATGTTGAAAAAGCACTGAAGGAAAGCGAAAGAAAATTCCGCTCCTTTATTGAAAACGCCAACGATCTGATCTTTACCGTTTCTCCCAACGGTTCATTTACTTATGTGTCTCCGAACTGGCTGGAATTCATGGGGGAACCTGCTGAGAATGCTGTTGGCATAAACTTCCAGGAATATGTCTTCCCTGATGACTTACCCCACTGTTTTGAATTTCATAAAAAGATACTGTCAACCGGAGAAAAGCCGGAAGCTATTGAATACCGGGTACGCCGTAAGGACGGTTCCTGGAGATGGCAGGTCACCACCGGAGCACCGTTGTTCGACTCTGAGGGCAGAATAACTGAATCACTTGGAATAGCCAGGGATGTAACCATACTTAAGCAGGCGGAGGAAGCTCTCCGGGACAGCGAGAGCCGACTGCGGGAATCCCAGAAAACCGCAAGGATCGGACATGTGGAATTCAAGGTTGAAACAGGAGAAGTCCTTTGCTCAGACATGACATACGAGCTTTACGAAGGGGACCCGGAAAGGGCACCGCTTACATATGAAGAGGTGATAGCCCGTCACTCATCGGAGGACGGGGATCGCCTGGCAAAGGCGATGCAGGATACTCTGGATACAGGGAAAGGCTACGCAATAGATCTCAGGGTGGGAATGCCCAGCGGCAGAGTTGCATACCACCATGTCATAGGAACGCCTATCAGGGATGAAACAGGCAGGGTAACCCGGGTCACCGGAACGGTGCAGGACATTACCCAGCGGAAAATGGCTGAAATACGCCAGCAGGACCTGGCCTCAGAGCTGGAAGAGATACTGAACTCATTACCTGACGCAGTGGTTTACGCTGACACGCAGCGCAGGATCAAGAAGGTAAATCCCGCCTTCACAAAGATTTTTGGATACCGGCCCGAGGAGGTGCTGGGCAAGAAAACCAGAATAATTTACCGCAGCGATGAGGAATATCTGGAGCAGGGACACAAGCGCTACAATACTGAAGTCACACAGAAGTGGGAGCCCTACGAGATATACCATGTTCGAAAAGATGGAACCGAGTTTATCACCGAAGCAATCGGAACACCGGTTCGCAATGCTCATGGGTATGTGGTGGGTCTGCTGGGACTGGTGAAGGATCTCACCGTTCAGAAGCAGATGCAGGAGAGAATGCGTCAGATGGAAAAGATGGAATCCGTGGGCAGACTGGCAGGAGGTGTTGCCCATGACTTCAACAACATGCTGAGCGTAATACTGGGCCAGACCGAATTGGCGATCAGTACTCTGGAGGCAGATAGCCCCCTTCGAGAAAACCTGGAAGAGGTGAAAAAAGCAGGAGAACGCTCAGCCAACCTGACCAGACAGCTCCTGGCTTTTGCCAGAAGACAGACCGTTGCCCCGAAGGTTCTTGATCTTAATGAGATCATCTCCTCTACTCTCAAGATGCTCGAGCGCCTTATAGGAGAAGACATCAACCTTATCTGGAAGCCCGGTAACGAACTGGTACCAGTGAAGATTGATCCCGGACAGGTTGATCAGATTCTTGCCAACCTTGCAATAAACGCCCGTGATGCCATCGGTCATAACCCGGGCACTGTGACCATGGAAACAGACAATACGTCCTTCACCGCTGAATACTGCAGTTCAAATCCCGTGTGTTCGCCGGGAGAGTATGTGAAACTTGTGGTAAGAGACAACGGCTGCGGGATGGATGAAGAAATCCGTTCGCATATTTTTGAACCGTTCTTCACAACCAAAAGCGGAGAACAGGGAACCGGGCTGGGACTGGCTACAATTTACGGCATCGTAAAACAGAATGACGGCTTTATCGATGTTTCCAGCGTTACTGGAGAGGGAACTGATATCAGCATATACCTGCCGTGCTACCTGGGAAAGAAACCCGCCAGCCACGAGGATCATCCCACTACACACAGCGAACGGGGCAGCGAAACCATTCTGCTTGTGGAAGACGAACCGGCAATACTGAAAATGACCACCATGATGCTTGAGCTGGAGGGTTACACTGTAATACCGGCTGATACCCCGGGAAAAGCCATTCGGAAGGCAAGAGAGCATGCTGGAAACATACATCTGCTGCTATCCGACGTGGTTATGCCGGAAATGAACGGACGGGATCTGGCCAGAAACATCCTCTCTCTCTATCCTGACATAAAGCGCCTGTTCATGTCCGGATACACTGCAGATGTTATCGCCCACCGGGGTGTGCTGGACGAAGGAGTTAACTTCTTACAGAAACCGTTCTCAAAGAATAAGCTGGTTGCAGGTATCCATGAGATTCTGAACAGGGACCAGTAGCAGATAACAATGGTTCTGGAAGCAGAACGGCATGGGTTTTGATGGCAGGGAAATCCAGTATGCATTCAAGGTGTCTATGCTGCGCACTTCATGGGCATGTGTGTTTCTGAAAACAGATCAGCAGCTGTCAGATTCAGGCTTCGTC
Organism: uncultured bacterium; assembly: GCA_964386635.1. Classification (GTDB taxonomy): domain Bacteria; phylum Fermentibacterota; class Fermentibacteria; order Fermentibacterales; family JCC-6; genus Sabulitectum. The sequence continues at coordinate 21,953 of CAYLRO010000018.1, forward strand.
TGCCAGAAGTTCCCGTATTCGCCGGGCAAGGGCATCAAGACGGTAGGGTTTTCTGAGAAAACCCGAGGCCTCTTTCATGAGTTCACTGAGGTTAACTTCATATTCTGAATGGCCGCTTACTATGAGAACCTTCTGTTCCGGGTCAATTGCCTTGATCTCTTTGAGACACCTGTAACCACCCATACCGGGCATATTCAGATCCAGAAGGATCAGGTCATATTTATTTTCCTTCCCGAGCTCAAGAGCCTCTTCTCCTGACGCGGCGCAATTGACCCTGTAACCCATTTCCGTGAGGAATTCCTTTGACTGGCTGGCTATAACCGGTTCATCATCAACAACAAGAATGGCTTCATCCTTCCCTGAAGGAGGTTTCGTCCGGCGGTTTTTTCTGTGGGCTTCCGGTTGGGAGGCCGGTGCAGAAGGAAGGAGGATGACGAAGGTTGTTCCCTGCTCTTCAGAGCTGTTGCACCTGATGCAGCCGCCCAGGCTCTTCACTATTCCATAAACAGATGCAAGCCCCAGGCCGGTGCCCTTGCCGGGCTCCTTTGTGGTATAGAAGGGGTTGAACATGTTTTCCTGAACATCACTGGAAATACCGCAGCCGGTGTCGGATACTTTCAGGACAACATAGGAACCGTTAAGCTCTACACCGGTTTCCTCGCAAAGGGTTTTCTCCAGGATCACTTCCATTGTTGAGATCAGCAACTCTCCCCCGTCGGGCATGGCATCAACAGAGTTGCCTGCAAGATTGAAGACAACCTGTTCAATATGTACTGGATCCGCCATAACAGACGGCAGATCGTACTTCAGGTCCAGCCTGATTTCAATCATCTTGGGGATGGTCTGCCTGAGCATCTCTGCAGCATTGGCAACTTCAGCGTTCATATCCACAGGGGTCTTCCTGAACTCGACATGCCTGCTGAAAGCCATGAGCTGACCAATAAGGGTTGCAGCCCGTCTGCCTGCGCCGGCTATGAAATCAAGGCTCTTTCTTTCATCTTCAGGTACATTTCCCCTGCTGAGAAGAAGCTGGGCATAACCCTCTATCACCTGCAGTATGTTGTTGAAGTCGTGGGCGATTCCCCCTGCAAGGTTGCCAAGCGCTTCCATTTTTTCAGCATGCTGTAGTCTTTTGGACTTTTCCAGCAGCTCCACCTGAGCAGCTTCCAGAGTGGATATCTTTTCGTTGAGCCTTCGCTTCAGATAAAGAGTGATAATGAAAAGGGAAACAAGCAGCAGGGCGACAAAGAGAGCCGTACCCTGAATCTTCTGCATTATCGCCGGGGCAACTCCGCTTTGAGGCTGCATTGATATCCAGTTATCGCTCATGTCTTCCAGGTCGCTTCTGGGAATGTCTGCCAGTGCTTTCTGAATAGAGCTGAACAGCAGAGGATACTTCCTGCTTACTCCAATGCTCCACTCAAAGTAATAGTCTGTGACCCCTGCAACCCGGAGGTTGGATAAGCCCTCTTTGTCAGCAAAATAGGCAGCCACTGCAAGGTTTTCAACCAGAACATCCACCTCTCCGAAGGCTACCGCCTGAAGAGCTCTGGGAACATTCCACATTGTTATCAGATCAAGGTTTACCCCGGAGGCCCGGCGGACATACTCTTCAGTTGCGTAACCGGATACCACTGCCACGCTGAGGCCTTCAAGATCATGAAGCGTGAGATTATCACCAGCAGAACCGGTTGCGATAAGAACAACCGGAACACTGGCATAGGGAACTGTGAAATAGGCGTATCTCTCCCTCTCGTCTGTTCGCACAATAGTGGGAGCAACAGCGCAGTAACCCTCTTCCAGAGCCTGGAGGTGTCTGTTCCAGTCAGAACAGGGCATTTCAATGAAATCAATATCCAGCCGTTTCTCCACCTGGGCAACTACATCTGCACCAAGACCTGCAAAACTGCCGTCTTCAGCTGCGAATTCAACAGGCGGAAAATCGGTGTTGTAGTAGAGAATCAGCTTGTCAGGGTTACTGTCCAGCCAGACCCTTTCCTCGGTAGTCAAGCGGATATCACCGGACTTGTCTCTTCCACCTGATAGAACACTCCAGTGGATTATGAAAATACAGAGCACTGCAACTGCAACAAGAGCTGCTATTCTCCATGATAAGGTGAACGAAACGGTATGGGCCATACCAGAATTCCTCCCTGGTATATGGCTGCGTGTTTAGAGGATGATATGCGCGTTCACAGAAACGGTCAATGGCATATAAACAGGTTCTGCACATGTATCCGTCAGGCTTTTAAGCTATTGAGCATATTACAGTATTCAGTACTGCAGAACTTCTGAAACCATTATGAACAGAGAGGAGAGAGGGTGAAGAAACATCCGCCTGAGAAACTGATAACTGAAAGATGCATTCTTAAAAGACCGGAACCTGCGAACACTGCGGACCTCTTTGCCATATACGGTCACCTGGAAACCATGAGATACATGCAGATGCCTGTTGCTGAATCTGCTGAGGAATGCGAAAAACTGATACTTGAATGGAACAGGCTTTTCTCTCTGGGAACATCATTCCGCTGGGGTGTGTTCCTGAAGGAAAACCCTTCTCACATGACAGGCACAGCAGCTCTCCATTACTGGTCAAAAGAACACCGCAGGATTGAGCTTGGAGCTGATCTGCACAGAAATTACCAGAGGCGTGGGATAGTAACCGAGATTACTTCCAGGTTGATTGACTGCGCTTTTTCAGATCTGGGAGTGAACCGCATGGAAATAAGGTGCCATCCCGGGAATACAGGGAGCGTGAGAATAGCAGAAAAACTCGGTTTTGTGTTCGAGGGATTACTCCGCCAGTATGTGTTCGTGCCTGGGAAGGGGCTGGTGGACGAAGCTGTGTACTCCCTGCTGGCGAACGAGCGCTGAGACCGCTATCATTTTATACTGCAATTGATTACAACACAATCAATACAACAAACACAGCTGTATTTACAGCATGATATGTAACATTGCATAACTTTTTGTAAGCTCTTCCAAACATGCATCAATAACAGGGATACGCTATATTTCTTTTTCCCTTCAGCTGATTCAAAAATGGAGTTTTCATGCTTAAGCGATTCCTCAGTTATTACAAACCGCACAAGACTCTGTTCTGTATAGATCTCGCAGTTGCTCTGCTCTCGTCCGGCCTGGCAATTCTCATTCCGTCCATGGTGAGAACACTGCTTCAGGAGCTTATTCCAAACCGTGATGTCCGGGGCATGGTCATTTACTTCTCTCTTATGATTTTCATTTATCTGGCAAAGATGATGTTCGAGTTCATCCGGATGAAATGGGGTCATATCCTCGGTGTCCGGATGGAGTATGACATGAGAGCAGACATTTTCACACACATTCAGAAACTGTCATTCAATTATTTCGACAGTACAAAAACCGGGCATATCATGTCCCGGATTTCCAATGATCTTAACACCATATCAGAAGTTGCTCACCACGCGCCAGAAGATCTTATTCTCTCCTTCTTCCTTATTGTGGGTTCTTTTTACTTCATGTTCAGTTTCAACCCGGTGCTGGCCTTTATCTCACTGATTCCTCTGCCGTTCATGCTTATCTGGGGCATCAAATACGGTGGTAAAATGAGAAAAGGGTTCAGAAGTGTTCGAAAAAAGATCGCAGACATAAACAGTGCTGTGGAAAACTCAGTTCAGGGAATAAGGGAAGTCAAATCCTACGCCAATGAAGATCTTGAAATGACAAAATTCGACACAGTCAATTCGCATTTCAAGGTGGCTAAGGAAAAGATGTATACCATCATGGGAGTATTTTACTCCGGCTTCGGATTTCTCTCTGACATGTACTATCTCACCGTTATCGCCGGAGGAGCCTGGCTCTACTTCCAGGACAGGATAACCCCGGCGGACATTGTTGCCTTTATTCTGTACGTTAACATCATAATGAAGCCTATTCAGCGGCTGATGAACTTCACGGAGCAGTTCCACCAGGGGGCGGCCTCATTTGAGAGATTCATAGAGATCATGGATATAGAGCCGGACATAGAAGACAGACCCCATGCCCGTTCTTTCAATTCCGCCATGGGGAGAATCCAGCTTAACAATGTCTGGTTCAAGTACTCATCTTCCACGGACTGGATTATCAGAGACGTATCCCTGACAGTGGAGGAGGGAAAGTCCATTGCAATTGTGGGAGAATCAGGGGCAGGCAAAAGTACCATAGTCTCTCTTATTCCGCGGTTCTATGAACCCCAGAAGGGATCCATCACCTTTGACGGGCACGACATCATGGATTTGAAACAGCATTTTCTCAGGGAAAACATCGGTCTTGTCCAGCAGAATGTTTTCCTGTTCGATGGCACAATAAGAGACAACATCATGTACGGCAAACCAATGGCAACCGATGAAGAAATGATCGAGGCCGCCAGATCTGCCAACATATACGATTTCATAATGTCTCTTCCCGATACATTCGACACCTATGTTGGAGAGCGGGGCGTGAAACTCTCAGGCGGTCAGAAACAACGGGTATCCATTGCCCGTGTCTTCCTTAAAAATCCCACTGTGCTGGTGTTCGATGAGGCAACCTCTTCTCTGGACAATGAATCTGAGAGTCTGATTCAGGAAGCCATGTTCAGGCTGAGCAGGAACAGAACCACCATTATCATTGCCCACCGTCTCTCCACTGTGCGCAATGTGGACAAGATCATTGTTCTGCACCAGGGCGCAGTGGTTGAAACCGGCACCCACCAGAGCCTTATGGAGCAGAAGAGCTTCTACTACAATCTCTACACAATGAAAGTCATCTGAGCCTGGCAAACTGACTACATGGCGTTTAATACCGGTTTCCTGCTGGAACAGACAGTTTCTGAGTACATGGATGCATTTGAGATGTTTCAAGCTCAAGCTGCTTGCTCAGCGGTATAATACGTCTTCGAACATTCTCAAATTGAAACGGGGACACTCCATGAAAGCAAAATATCTTCGCAACCCTGATGTGGTCCTGAGGGATCAGGACGAAGACGGTGGTCTGCTTTTCAATCCTGATACAAACCAGATACTTGTACTGAATCCTGCTGCAGTGTGCATATGGAATGCCTGCAATTCACCGGCGGCTCTTTCTGATGTTCTTTCCGCCGTTGAAGCCGAGTTCTGCCAGCTGCCCGATGAAGTAGACGAACACATAAAGGAGTTTCTGGACGCAATGGTGAAAGGTGGATTCGTCTGTCTGGAAAAGGAGCAATGAGAACTCTCCGTAATCCAACCAGATGCGACATTGCTGTAACCGGCAAATGCAACCTGAGCTGCCGTTACTGTTATTACGCAGACAAAATGAACCAGCTGGGAGACCTGGCGCTGGAGGACTGGATCGGATTCTTTGATCAGCTCTCTTCCCTTGGGGTCATGAGAGTGGATCTTACCGGTGGTGAGATTTTCACCAGGCCGGACCTCTTTGAAATGATTGATTCCATTATTCACCGCCGCATGCGATACAGCCTGTGTACCAATGGAACTCTTATTGATGAATCGGTAATTGCAAAATTTAAAACCGGCAGACGGAGACAGCGGCTTGAGTCCATTCAGCTCTCTGTTGACGGTTCAACCGCCGAGATCCACAACCTCAGCAGACCGGACAGCTTTGACAGGGTAATTCCAGCTCTGAAGCTGCTTGTCAGGGAAGGTTTTCCTGTAACTGTCCGGGTAACCGTTAACAGGCACAATCTCCATGATCTTGAGAACACAGCAGCACTGCTGCTTGACGAAATCGGCCTGCAATCATTCACCACAGGTGAAGCTTTTCCCATGGGTGCTGCATGCGGTAACCGCAGCGAGGTAGTTCTCACTCCGCAGGAACAGTTCCAGGCCATGAAAATCCTGGCTCCGCTGGCGGAAAAATACAACGGGCGCATATACGCCATGGCAGGGCCTCAGGCCAAGAGAAGAATGTACGCAGAGATGGAACAGGCTATGGCCACTGGTGTGAAAACCACAAGATGGGGAATGGGTTACCTCTCCGGATGCGGGTGCGTCTCCCACAAGCTTGATGTGATGCACAACGGAGATATTGTTCCCTGTCACCTGCTCTATGAACATGTTCTGGGTAATGTACTTACAGATTCCTTCGGGGACATCTGGCGAAATCACGAAGTTGTTTCCCGGCTCCGATCCAGACATGAAATTCCTACAAGTGCCATACCAGGCTGCGAAGACTGCATGTGGGCTCCATACTGCAACGCAAGCTGCCCTGGAGTTGCCGGCAATTTTGTTGGAGCAAGCATGTTTGACTGCTACAGATACTTTATTAATGCCAATGGTGGCCAGGCCAGAGAGTATTTTCAGAAACTTGGAGCGGAATATGCCCTGTGAACAGGTAAGCACACAAAATCCTGAGATCGTACTGCCCCCGGGTGTACCTCCACTGACCTCTCTCTATCTGTACCTGGCCGGTGTGTGCAACCTCTCCTGCAAACACTGCTGGATAGCCCCTGGATTCGACCCGAAGGCTATCTCCGGCAAGTTCATTCCCATGGACATAATTCGCAGGGCTGTTCTTGAAGCCAGGCCACTGGGGCTTTCAAGTGTGAAGCTCACAGGGGGCGAGCCCATGCTTCACCCGGGCTTCAGAGAGATAGTGAATTTTCTATCCTCTGAAAGCGTGTCCTTTACCATGGAAACCAACGGTACTCTGATAGGAGCTGAAGAAGCTGCACTTCTTAAGGATTCAGGCAATTTCCTTTTTGTTTCAGTAAGTGTGGACGGAAGCACCAGGGAAATCCATGATGAACTCAGGGGAGTTCCCGGAAGCTGGCAAAGGGCCGTTAACGGCATTGGTCACCTTGTAAATGCCGGATTCAATCCCCAGATGATCTGTACACTTCACCAGGGGAACCTTCACCAGCTGTTCGAGATTATTGAGCTGGCTGAAAAGCTTGGCTGCGGCTCGGTTAAGTTCAACCATCTGCAGGAGATTGGCAGGGGCAGCGACCTTTCCAAGACCATGGGAATTCCAGTTCGACAGGTACTTGAGCTTTACGAAAAGGTGCAGAACAACAGCATTGAGTCAGGGATAAAAATATACTTCGACATACCAATTGCCTTCAGAAAGATAAAGGACCTGCTCCACAGCGATCCGGGAAACTGCAGAGTTCATAACATTCTGGGAATTCTCTGCGGAGGAGAAGCAGCACTCTGTGGAATCGGGCTGGCTGTCCCGGAACTGGTCTTCGGCAATTTAAAAACCGACAGCCTTGAAGACATCTGGTTTAACTCTCCCGGTCTTCACCTGCTCAGAGAATCGGTTCCCGGGAAAATCGATGGCATCTGTTCGCAGTGCATCCACCTTGATCGCTGTCTGGGAGCCTGCATAGCACATAACTACAACGAAAGCGGAAGAATGACCGCGCCCTACAGATTCTGCTCGGAAGCCGATCTGCTGGGGGTATTTCCTCCTGAAAGAAAAATAGTTATAGAATGAAATTCTATAGGGAAGATTCCCAGGGGTAGGGGCACTACAGTTGCCGAAAGGATGATTTGATTGAAAAAGAAAATTTACGAGGCTCCCCTGGCAAGGGATCTCTCCTGTATCAAAGCCAGTGGCGGTATGTTCACCGACAGTCTTTCAGGCACCAGAGGTATTTGCGTTAACGGCACTGCTGTTACCGGTGCGGAATGTACCGTGGGTACCAGAGTGGATGGAACCGGGAACTGCACTCCCACCGGCTTTCAATTCGGTGTACAGCCCTACTGCTCCGGTGGAAGTGGCGGTATGTCAGGGTGTGTATCCGGTACATACGCCAGCACCTGATCTAGATCTTTTCTACTTTGCCTGCTGTCAGAGGTACTCTTGCAGAAGTTTGTTTCTCTGTATCAGGAGAAAAACAGGTTCTTGACGCGATTCCACTCCACTGTAACCTTGATTCAGCTGCACAGTGTGATGTGGCTGTATCTTTCGTTCCAGTACCACGTTCTGAATTGCCAGAGTCATGCCCTCCCGCCTGTGAAATTGTTCCCGGCTTTAACGACTTTCTTTCCCCTGACTTCATAGGCTGCTGCGTTCAGACAGTGCCCCTTATGCTCTCACCTGCTGTTTTTGACAGTCTGTCGGATGTTCTCAATGTGGCTTCTGAAAAGGAAACTTCCCTGCTTCTTGCCTATCCGCAGGTTATTGAGTGTCTTCTGAACTGCCGGGACCATGCTTCTCAGGTTCTTCTCATTATTCATGCCCTTACAGTTGAGGTGCGAGACTTCCACCGCAGGGAAATGCACATTTTCTACCTCTATGAGATCGAGCATATGCTCTTCTCCGATTTTGCATTCGAGGGCTACAGGAGAATGTTTGCAGCATTTCTGCACTGCTTTTCCTCTGTTATGGTGCACAGCTCAGCAGTGGTTCGCAACGGTAAAGTGCTTCTTTTCGTTGCTCCTGACGAAGGAGGCAAAACAACAGCGGCTCTACTGGAACCCTCAGGCAAAATCCTCTGCGACGACAGAAACATTCTTACGTTTTCCGGAAAAAGAGTTACAGTATTCGGAACCACATGGGGGAGTAATTTCACCCAGGGGCTTTCCGGTGAACTGGGGGGGATTTTTCTGATTGAGAAAGCTTCTTCTTTTTCCCTTTCCCGTCTTTCCCCAAGGGATGCAGCTCTTTTCATGTGGGAGGACAACAGGCATTTCTGGAGTCAGCTTCCTGTGAGACACAGGACAGGGGTATTCGACCTGCTCTTCTCATGCTGCACCACTGTGCCTGTTGCCAGGCTGAGTTTTTCAAAAGACTTCATAGACTGGGATTCCGTTGATTCTTTCATGGTATCCCCATGAAGACCTGCATCTACAGAGGCTTCAGCATGTCCCCTCTGATGAAGAACAAAGATCTGCTCAGATATTCTGAGAACTGTCACTCTGTTTCTCCCGGCGATGTGATTCTCTTCAGGAGTATTTGCGATAATTCCCGGGAAAGCATTGTGGTACACAGAGTAGTGAAGAGCCGGGACAGAATTTTGTTCACAAAGGGAGATTCATCTTTCAGCCGTGACCCTGACCCTGTCCCTCTGGAAAATGTACTGGGGCTGGTATTCCGTATTGATCGGGGGCGGTGGAGTATCCCTGTATGGAGAGGGCTTTTGGGACTGCATCAGATGGTTTTCGGTTATCTGTTCAGGATTCTGCTTCTTCCCCTGAGGTTCTGCGGCAGCTTCATCTACAGAACACTTGCCTCAGCCGGGCTGTTCAGAATATTCTGGAAGCCTGTGACTAAAAAGCTTGTCTTTCACACCCCAGACGGCACACTGGTGAAAATCATCTGGAAGCGGAGGACAGTTGCCACCTGGCGACCGGACTCCCAGCATTTTGTTTGCAGATTTCCCTTTGCTCTCTTCCTGAACAGGGATGAATGCACTGTAGGAGATGCGCCTTGAAAAACCTTTCTCACCTGCTGTCCCGATTCTCCATGCCTGATTCTACCACGGTGAATGCCTGCAGGTGGCTTTCTGCCCCGGGAGAGAAAGCTGCAGTTCCCGCACCTGATCACGACCTGTTCCCCATGCTTTCAGCGGGAAACAGCTGTGGTTCTGACAGGCTTGTATACAGTGCGGAACACTTCAGAAAACAGCAGGTAATCACCCCTGTTGCAGACCTGATTGCTCAGCGTTCAATACCTGTCTGGGTTTTCAAGGGCTTTGACCTTGCCGAAAGCCTCTATCCATTTCCAGGCGCCAGATCCATGAACGATGTTGATATTTACATAAGAACCACTGACAGACAACAGGTTGTATCCTGCTTCAGAGCAGATGGCTGGCAGCTGCTTTCACCGGGCTACGGCACCTTCACCTCGAACATTGTTTCCGAGCTGAAAGCGTTCAAGAACGGAGTTCTTGTTGAGGTGCACACTCATATTTTCTATTTTCCTGCTACTTTCCCCGGTCGCCTTCCCTGTGACCTGTTCAGCAGCTGGCGGGAACTTTCCGGAGGATTCAGGGGATTTGACTGGCACAACGCACTGCTGCTGGTGCTTCTGCACATGGCGCTTAACCCTGTTCTCCGGCCGGTCTGGTGGGTGGATGTTTTTCTCCTGGCCAGAAAAGTTGACAGGTTCGGAATGTGGAACAAGTTCGCGGTGAATGCCGCAGGTACAGAACTTGGCAGAACACTGGCCTTTCTGCTGTCTGCATCGGCAGACTATCTTGATGCTCCTGTGCCGGGATCCGTTATTGAATTTCTGAAACTCTGTTCAAGCCGTGACTACATTCTCAACGGCCTTCTTGGAAAAAGTCCCATTCCGTCAATAACAAACCTCCTGTGCTGCAGAGACTGGAGGGCTCTTTCCATGCTGCTGCCTATACTCCTGCCTCTGGTTAAAAGAAGAACTCTCCTTCACCAGGTATTGGCTTCTCAGTGATTTATTCTTCTTTAAAGCAGAGTTCGAAAGATGCCGTGAGCTTATCACTTTGCAATACGCTGGATTTCCCCGGTGAATGAAACCGTATAGATTCGAGATGAAATGCTATCTTTCCACAGCCCCTGTTGTTTTTTGCATGGAGTGCATTTATCCTTATTGGTCATTTTTTGCTGAAGGGAAGTTATGAATAAGGTTGATTATCCCGGTGGCCCCATAAGGGACATTGAAAGGTTTTCTTCAGTTCCGTTAATGCTTGCTGCATCGGCTTCAAGGTTTGGATCCCAGATTTTCATGAAAGAAACAGATTCTTCCGGTTCACCCATTGAGATCAGTTTTGCAGAACTGCGATCCAGGGCTGAAGCTTTTGCCAGAGAACTGCTGCAGACTGGACCTTCTCCTGTTGTTGCAGTTTCAGGAAGAAACAGCATAGACTGGGCGGTTGCATTCCTTGGTACTCTCTGCGCAGGAGGAATTGTTGTTCCCATAGACAAGGAACTTCCCTCATCGGATATAAGTGGTATCCTGCACTACTCCGGGGCAACGGTTTTTGTTTTCGATGTCACTCTTGAATCCGCTGTTCAGGAGCACAAAGCCACAGGCAGGTCAGTGTGCTCCCATCACTATGTGATGAATACATATTCAAGTTCTCTCTTTCCCACGCTTTCCTCAATGGTAGCCGCAGGAGATTCGCTCTCCACTTCTCTGCCTTCCGTTACATCCTCATCTGATATTGCGGTAATTTCATACACCTCAGGCACAATGGGTGCCGCAAAGGGAGTTGTCCTCTCTCACGGCAATCTTCTCAGCGACCTGCAGATGATGCTTGCAACAGCAAACATTGCAACGGATGAGGTTTTTCTCTCGGTACTCCCATTCCACCACATGTACGAATGTGTCTGCGGATTTCTCTGCCCTCTTCAGCACGGATGCACAATCGTGATCTCCCGGGGGCTCAGGTACATCGTGGAAGACCTTGCTTCCAACGGTGTGACAATTGTTCTCGGTGTACCGCTGCTCTGGGAGGGAATGTACAGACGAATCATTGAACAGGTGAAGTCCATCCGGGGAGGAGCCCTTAAATTCGCATTCGGAAAGGCAGTTTCAGGTGCTGCGGATATGCTCGGTGCCAGATCCGTTCGCTCCAGAATTTTCTCAAAGGTGCACAATCGATTCGGAGGCTCGCTTAAAACTCTGGTGTCAGGCGGAGCAGCACTGGATATGGAAGTTATGAAAGGCTTTTCAGATCTGGGGTTCAGGGTACTGCAGGGATACGGCCTCACTGAATGTTCTCCCATAGTGGCAGTGTGCAGGTACAATGTACGGATACCCGGCACAGTAGGGCCTCCCATGCCTGACGTGGAAGTGCGAATTGCTGATCCTGACCCTGAAGGGGCAGGAGAAATTCTTGTCCGGGGTCCAAACGTAATGCAGGGTTACCACAACGACCCTGAAGCCACAGCAGCAGTGCTTTCACCTGACGGATGGTTCAGTACAGGCGACTTCGGAATACTCAGGAAGGGAATTCTTACGGTAACAGGACGGAAGAAGAACATCATTGTTGCCAAGAACGGAAAGAATGTCTATCCGGAAGAGATAGAGCATCACCTGAACAGAAGCAGATACATCGCAGAAAGTCTCGTTTTCGCCAGAGAAAATGCTACTAAAGGTGAAGAAATCTGGACAATAATCTTTCCTGACTATGATGCCCTGATCGAACTGGCTGATAAACAGGAGACCACCCTTTCGGAAAAATTCGGCCTGTCGGTTCTCAGGGGTGAACTGCGAGGGGTGAACTCCCGCAATCCCGCCTACAAGAGAATCTCCAATTTCATTCTGTCAGAAAATGAATTCCCGAAAACCACCACCAAGAAGATCAAACGGCCTCAGGTTCTCAGGGAAGCGGGAATTACAACAGGGAAAGTCTTCTCCATAGCAGAAGGTAAATAGCCGGCTGATACTTCCAGTCTTGTCACAGCTGGATATGTATATTAGTATTTACGCATATTCTGATAGAAAGTAAATAATGAATTCTGCTGAACTGGCAAAAGTATTCAAGGCACTGGGCTGCCGGTCCAGATTTTCAATTGTCGAGCTTCTCTCCAGAGAGAGACTTTGCGTCGGGGCAATAGCTGAAAAACTGAACATGTCCCAATCTTCTGTTTCACAGCACCTCCGGGTTCTCAGAGATACCGGAATTGTGCAGGACAACAGATGCGGTTACCACATTCATTACACGATTAACAGCAGTCTGCTGGAAGAAGCAGGAAACAGCCTGTCATCAATTACTGCTGAAGAACCTCTTTCACCATGCACAGAAGGGAATAAAGTATGTGCGAAAAATGTTGTGAACACCCTGAAAAACTGAAGGGTAAACCGGGAGATTGCTCCCCTGAACAAACCGAAGAATGTCACGGTCACGAAAAGAAAAACTCATGCTGCTGCAAAGAGGAGAAATAGTATGCGATATGTTGCTGTTCTGACAGTTCTCATGGTGATAATTGCCGGCTCTGCTCTGGCAGAGGGAGACCCGGGTGGTGATTGCTGTACCTGCAGCTCGGAAAACTGTGAATCAGTTTGCCAGTGTGAAGGCGAATGCACCTGCGACGGGACCGTTGAGGGTTGCACAGGTGATTGCTGCACCTGTGCAGCAGACTGTGACTCCGTCTGCGACTGCCAGGGTGAATGCACATGTCAGGGCCAGGAGACCGCAGAGGTTCCGGAAGAAACCACCGGCTGCAGGGGATGCACAGGCGGCTGTCACTGAACAATCTGATTGCCGGTTCACTGTAAACTGACCCCTCATTGTCCTCATGAGGGGCTTTTTCCTGTTGAACGGTCATGCTTCATAAGAAATACACCGGGAACGGCTCTCTTGATACCATGTTGCCGCAGGTATATAGTTTCATAAATGTCTGTTTCCTTCACCGGAAGGCAATCATGAACAAAACTTCCATATGCTTGTTTCTGGTACTGTTGTTTTTCTCAGTAATTTCCGCTACGGCACAGGTAGTAACAGATCCTGTTACAACAGAAACTGACAGAGACTGGCTTGCGTACGACAATGGAACGGCCCATTGGTTTACATGGCACGGGGCCAGGAGAGCTGTCTGGTTTGATGTTCAGGATTTTATTCCAGGTGCCGAGATCATCGATATTTACACTTCACAGGTCTGGTTCTACCACGACGTCTCATATCCCTGGGATGTATCAGATGTTTACATCGAGCTCTGGAACGGGTCTGTAAACGGGCCAGTGGATATCCTTGACCAGAGTGTAACAGCAGCCGCTCACTACGCTCCAGCATTCATCGATTACGAGCCCCCGGTCACTGCGGACAGATTTTTCTGGTGCGTTGCGAATACCGGGATGAGTGCCGGTGGATGGCCTTCCATGCTGGGAGACTCCAATCTGTATCCGGCACACAGCTTTGAATATGATACCGGTATATGGTGGTCCTTGAGTCAATATGGAGAATACTTCATGAGAATCACCCAAACGCCGCCTCCTGCTCTTCAGAGAACAACCTGGGCGCAGCTGAAAACCGTTTTCTGAGCCGCGTCAGCAGATCCTTTCCATCGCCACTGCCTTTTCAAGTTGCACATATTCCGGCAACTGAATAATTTGAAAGGATCTCACCGTGAAATACAATTACCCGGCAACCAGAAAATGCGAGGCTTCCGATCTGATCTTCGGACAAAAGGTTACAGATCCCTACAGATGGCTGGAGGATGATACCTCTCCAGAGGTGGCCCTGTGGGTAAAAGCTCAGAATGAGGTTACATACTCTCTCCTTGAGTCCATTCCGGAACGAAAAGGTATCAGGGACAGGATGGCTGCTTTATGGAACCATCCCAGGTACAGCGCTCCTTTCAGACGGGGAAAGTGGACCTATTACTTCAAGAACAACGGCCTGCAGAATCAGGGGATTCTATACAGAGAAAAAGAGGGAATGGAACCGGTGGTGTTCCTTGACCCCAATGGCTTCTCTGAAGACGGCACCGCTTCTCTGGCTGGAATCGGTTTCTCTCCGGACGGCACCTTTGCCGCATACAAAGTGTCCCTGGGCGGCGCAGACTGGCAGAGCATAATGGTAATCTCCTGTGACAGACCGGAAGTAGTTCTGGAAGAAATACCTGATGTGAAATTCTCCGGCGTGTCATGGAAGGGAAGCGAAGGATTCTATTACAGCTGTTACGAAAAACCAGACTCCGGCACGGTTCTCTCTGCAAAGACCACGGAACACCGCCTGATGTTCCACAAACTGGGAACTCCCAGCGGATCTGATGTTCTTGTTTTCGGCGGATCAGAAACACCCCGCCGATACATAAACGGCACTGTTACCGAAGACGGCAGATGGCTGTGGATTTCAGCTTCGATTTCCACCACCGGCAACGAACTCTACATTCAGGACCTCTCAAAACCCGGTTCCCGTCTGATCAGGCTGGCAGCAGGTTTTGACAGGGAATACACTGTTGTTCACAGCGACGATGAACACCTCTTTGTGCTTACCAATCTTGAAGCCCCGAACAACAGACTGGTCCAGGTGGATATGTCGTGTTCTGCATCACCGTGGACAGATATAATCCCGGAGAGGAATGAAGTTCTCTCTGTTTCCAGTGGAGGTGGATACCTCTTCGCCAGTTACCTGAAGGATGCCCTTTCAGTTGTTGAGCAGGTCAACTGCTCCGGAAAGGTGGTTCGTACAATTGAGCTGCCTGGAAGGGGAACAGCACTGGTTGCTTCAGCTCTTCAGGATGATGAAACAGTGTACTACCACTTCAGCAGTTACATCAATCCGTCAGAGATATGGGCTCTGGATGTTTCCACAGGTAATTCTTCAGTTTTCAGATCCTCAGGTGTAGATTTCGATCCGTCAATGTACCTGTCCGAGCAGGTGTTCTACAGTTCTGCAGACGGCACCAGAGTGCCAATGATGATAACCCGCAGGAAGGATTTGATCCCCTCTGGAGACAACCCCTGCATACTATACGGTTACGGCGGATTCAATGTCAGCATTACTCCGGGCTTCAGCGTTTCTGCGGCTGTATGGATTGAACAGGGAGGAGTTTACGCCGTTCCCAACATCAGAGGCGGTGGAGAATATGGAGAGGTCTGGCATCTGGCAGGAACGAAAACCTCAAAACAGAATGTTTTCGACGACTTTATAGCAGCAGCTGAATACCTGTGCTCGGCAGGCTGGACAAGACCATCAAAGCTGGTTGCTTCAGGAGGGAGCAATGGCGGCCTTCTGGTGGGAGCAATGATAACACAGAGACCTGATCTGTTCGGAGCAGCCATTCCTGCAGTAGGAGTGCTGGATATGCTTCGCTACCATAAATTCACCGCAGGTGCCGGTTGGAGCTACGACTACGGGACAGCAGATGACAGCGAAGAAATGTTCAGGTATCTGCTGGGGTATTCCCCGCTGCATAATGTAAAAAAAAGAACTTCATACCCTGCAGTAATGATAACCACAGGAGACCACGATGACAGGGTGGTTCCCGCTCATTCATTCAAGTTTGCTGCAGCCCTTCAGGAGGGCCAGACAGGAGAAGCTCCCGTTCTCATTCGGATTGATGTGAATGCAGGACATGGAGCTGGAAAACCAATGGGCATGCTGATTGATTCAGAGGCGGACAGGCTCTCTTTTGCACTGCATCACCTGAATCAGCCCTGCCTGACAGTTTAGGAGGTGAATATGACAGCTGGACAGCTGTTGATCATGGCTGCAATTCTTTCTGCAGCTGGAGGAATATTCTGCATGATCAGAATTGTCTCATATCTCGGATCAAAAGGTGAGAGGATAAACTGGTTTCTTCTCAGACTCCGGTGGTTCACGTATATGTCCAGATACCGGGAACTCACAACAGAGGAATACGGGAAACCAGGAAAGTTTCTTGCCGGTTACATAATCTTCATGCTGGCAGCTCTGATTCTGGTTGTGGCAGGAGCACTGCTGCTGAACCAGGCATGGTAGGAAGAATCTTCTCCTTTTGTTTTCGGCATATAACACTGAATCTGAAAAACTTATATATATACTATTCTACTTAGGTTCTCTGAGGGGGTTAATTGAGATCTTCGCTACTTGGCCAGCAGGCCTACAGGTGTTTAACCGGACTGAGGTCCGCTGTTACAGAAGTCCTTAAAGCTCTGCCGGTTGATCTGCAGCAGCCCAGGGATGTATACAAAACTCTGGGCATTGACCGCATGATTGGCTGGAATATCTACAAGCTTTATGAAGTTGATGACTGTTTTCTGTCTGTAAAGCACATTCCAAGAAAAGCAGCGTTCAAAGGTTTCCTCAGGGCTTCTTCAAAGCAGGGTGTCCCTGATGAACTGCTTCAGGATGCAGAAGAGCACTTCATGGAATTTGAAAAGCTGGTTGATCTCCATGCAGGCGACAGACCAAGCATGGAAATGATGCTTCTTGCCTATTCCGAGCAGGGCAGAGAAGAGGCTTCACTGGATCACAGGAAGCTTGCTTTTACCGGAAACAGATTCCTCTACGGGCTTGAAACAAGAACCCGGATGACCATCACCCTGTTCGAACCCAATGGTTCCGTTGACTCCTGGAAACTTACTTTGCTGAAAGGTTCTTTCGGTCTCAGGAGAAATCGACCGGATATCCCCTGGTTCTATGTAAAACCAAAGCTCTTCACGGAAACTTCCGACCAGCCCACTTCACCGGAGAGTCACGCGCTTGTTCAGCAGCAAACGGGAGATCTGCCCTACTACACACCTTTCTGCAACTGTTCGCTTCCAGGGTTGAAATCCCGATCTAAATTCGTTGACAGTCTCGAGGAAATATTTCCTGAACAGACCGGCAATGCCGGGCTCATGGAC
Source organism: uncultured bacterium (assembly GCA_964386635.1). GTDB lineage: Bacteria > Fermentibacterota > Fermentibacteria > Fermentibacterales > JCC-6 > Sabulitectum. The sequence continues at coordinate 39,152 of CAYLRO010000018.1, forward strand.
CTTGTCTTCGCAGAAGTGGTAGAACTGAATAATTTCCACCTCCATGACAGCGTGAGCACTTCTTCAAAAGTGATAACTCCATGCCAGACAGTTGTTACAGACATGATACTTCCTACCTCCGAGGCAGATAACCTGAGATTCACACCCAGAGTAATCTCTTCTATTCTTGAGGAATCTGATTCCTACAACAAAAATGTTATCGATCTGGCACAGTCAATCCTGCCTGTAAAACCTGGTTTCCAGGTGAGTCCCACTGTAGAGATGGACAGCCTCCACGGCGTTGAGAACTACTCCGAGATAATTCAGGACATTTTCATGCGCAGAGACCTGAATCCTTTAAATTACACAACTGTCAGAATTACAGTCTCTTTCCCGGTTATCCCATCCACTCTTGATATCGCCTGGGAGCCCCTTACAGAGTAACTCAGAACCTGTTTTCAAATGTTATATATATATCCCTTGACATCTTTGAATCGTATATGTATACTTTTTGCGTCAGAGGAACCACGTAATGGCGTGCGGGGAAAAAGGTTTCTTTGACACCTTCCTTCCTTATAGGCGCCGGTCATCTCAGGGTGATCGGCGTCAGGTATTTCCTGGCATGGCGAAAGAGATTATTATCTCATCTTCAAAAACCTGAAAGGTGGGATATTGCTCTTCAGAAGAGAAACCGGAGTATTGCTTCATCCCACATCACTCCCTGGACCTGGAGCCAGCGGGCAGCTGGGACCGCATGCTGAACAGTTCATCAGGTGGATGGGTGATTCAGGAGTTACCGTCTGGCAGATTCTGCCTCTTTCACCGCCGGTTTTCGGCCTGTCACCTTACCAGGCCCTATCCTCATTCGCAATAAATCCAGCACTGATCTCTCATGAGCAACTAAGCGCACAGGGGTATCTCTCTGCTTCTGATTCAGGTCCCTCTCTTCTTGAAACAGCAGCTTCCAGAGCATTGAAATCAAACCCGGATGGTTTCAACAGTTTCCGAGAAACAGGCTGGGTGAAAAGCTGGAGCAGGTTCGCCGCAGCCAGAGAACAGAACCGAAAGGTTCCGTGGAATATGTGGCGGAGTGAAGGGGATCCCCCTGGAGACAGGGTTGCCGTTCATGCCATGATACAATTCTTCGCCTGCCAGCAGTGGAGGAACATTCGAAACCTCTGTGCTGTTCAGGGAATCAGGATACTGGGAGATATTCCAATTTACACGGCTCACGATTCCGCCGATGTTTTTTTTAACAGAGAGATCTTCAAACTGGATCCCGGTGGAGCTCCCTCTGCTGTAGCCGGCGTACCTCCGGATTATTTCAGCAGAACCGGTCAGCTCTGGGGTAACCCTGTATACAACTGGAAGGCAAGTGCAGCTACCGGTCACCGCTGGTGGGCTGCCAGGATGCGCCGGGCAATGAGTCTTTACGATGCAGTCAGGATAGACCACTTCAGGGGATTTGAAAGCTACTGGGAGATCCCTGCGGGATCTGCCACTGCAGAGCCTGGAAGGTGGGTTCCCGGACCGGGGAAGCAATTCTTTGAAAAGCTCACTCTGGAACTGGGTCCCCTTCCTGTGGTTGCAGAGGATCTGGGGATAATTACCGATGAAGTGCGCAAACTGCGAGTTGATTGCGGCTTCCCGGGAATGACCGTTCTTCAGTTTGCTCTCCAGAATAAATCTTTCTCCCTGGATAAAGTTGATCCATCGTCAGTGATCTACACAGGCACACATGACAACAACACCACTGCCGGGTGGATAAGAACCACCGGCTCTGCTCTGGGATATTCTTCAGTAAGCAGGATAAGGGAAATGGCTCTTGCTTCTCCTGCAGAACTTGCTGTGATCCCCATGCAGGATGTTCTTGAAATGGGTTCCAGATCAAGGATGAACACTCCTGCCACCAGCAGAGGGAACTGGACATGGAGGCTCCATTCGATTCCAGGTACTGTGGATCTCAGCCGTACTGGTTGACATCTCCTGAGATTATTGCATTTTACCCGGATGAAAAATCACCTTTTCCCGGCTAACTGTTCTTTTTCAACCAGCTTTTTCGCATGGTGCTGGTGGGCGGATTCCTCCGCCCATAATTAATACTCTCAGACAAATACATCTTTAATTTTTCAACTTGACAGGCAGCAATGTCATAGGAGTATATCATGCAACGATTCGCTTCTCGAAACAGGGATTACATCCCTTCAGAATACACAAACCTGAAACCGTTTCTTCCCTCGCTTCCCCCTCCTCCAGTTGGACCTGACGGTAATCCTGCAGGACCTGAGGTACTGCAGGCTCTATTCCCCTCAGGCATGATCGAACACGAGATCACCATGGAGGCCAGGGTTCCCATACCGCCTGAGGTCATGGAAGCATACCGGGTTTACCGGCCCTCCCCTCTGATTCGTGCTTTCGAGCTTGAACGGGAATTGAACACACCGGCAAGGATCTATTACAAGTACGAGGGGACAAACCCTGCAGGCAGCCACAAGAGCAACACAGCGCTGCCCCAGGCATGTTTTGCCGCAAGGGATGGTATATCGAAGATCACCACAGAAACCGGGGCAGGTCAGTGGGGCAGTGCATTGGCACAGGCATGCTCACGATTTAACATTGATCTTGAAGTGTTCATGGTAAGAGCAAGCTATCTTCAGAAACCGCTGAGGAAAATCTTCATTGAGATGCACGGGGGAAATGTCCGGCCCAGTCCCAGCAATGAGACTGAATCCGGAAGAAGCTTTCTGAAAAACAATGAGAATCACCCGGGAAGTCTTGGGATGGCAATCAGTGAAGCAGTGGAGATCGTTCTCAACAGCAGTGACTCATGCTACAGCCTTGGAAGCGTTTCCGATGCGGTATGTCTCCATCAGTCCATTATCGGACAGGAGGCAATCCTCCAGATGGAGGAAATGGATGATTACCCCACTGAGATCATAGCCTGTGTGGGAGGTGGTTCCAATTTCGCAGGGCTGGCATTTCCATTTATTGAGAAAATGCTCACAGGAGGCCCTGAGATTCACTTCACCGCTGTGGAGCCGGTGGTTTGCCCAACTCTCACTGAAGGAAAGCTGAGATATGATTACGGCGACGCATCAGGACTCACTCCAAAATACATGATGTACACTCTCGGAGCCGGTTTCGTACCGCCTCCCATACATGCAGGAGGCCTGAGATACCACGGCATGGCCCCTCTTGTGAGTCATCTGGTAAAACTTGGCATGGTAGATCCCATAGCTCTTGAACAGGAAAAAGTCCTCTCTGCAGGGAAATTGTTCACCAGGGTGGAAGGAATACTGCCGGCACCGGAGTCAGCACATGCAGTTGCTGCAGCGATAGATTCAGCGCTGCAGGCAAAAGAGTTGAATCAGGATAGAGTTATTCTTTTCAACCTGAGCGGTCACGGTTTCCTTGACCTGGCGGCGTACGAAAAAGTCTGAAGGTCAACCAGGTCCTGTGGCGGAGCAATACATCCGCCACTTGACCTGGCCCGTTCATTGCCATATTCATTTACTGATTCTGAATAAGGGGAAGTGCATGATATTACTACTTGTTATGATGATAACAGGCTCCACAAGTCCCATGATCAATGACGGTGACGGGTTGAGTCTGATAATAAATGAAATAATGGTCAGCCCGTTGAGTTCTTCCAGCACCGAGATGGGGCAGTGGATAGAACTTTACAACAACAGCAGCGAATGGATAAACCTCTCAGACTGGACCATTGAAAATGAGAATGGTGACGCAATCAATTTCAATACCTTACTGGTTCCGCCTGAAGGTTATTTTGTGGTTGGTGCAAGTGCAATAACCTCAGAAAACGGCAACTACACACCAGACGCTGTATGGGGTGATTTTGTTCTTTCAGTGCAGGGTTCTCTCATCCTTAAAAAACCCAGAACTGAAACCGGGGAGTTCTTCTCCTGGAACAACTCATGGGATCTCTGCCAGGGCCATTCCCTGGAGAGGATCAATCCCGGCTGGTCTGCCGACGACAGAGACAGCTGGTGTCACAGCAATTACTCCTACGGCAACGGAGACTACGGAACTCCCGGAGCACTGAACAGTGTTTTCTCCGACGGTTTCGGTCAGAACACCTGGGCTTTCATCAAGGCCTTCGTTCACTGACTCTCACCTGAAATTTACTCTCAGTCTGAATTATTGAATTTTCTGGCACTTGAGAAACTGTCCAGATCGTAGTGTATGATGTTCTCAGGCATTTCCTGCCTGTCCAGCCTTACATCCGCATCCTTGAAGAATAACTCTGCATGGGTGGAATGGTAATCGCTGAATACAACAACTCTTCTTATACCCGCCCCAATAAGTGCCTTGGCACAGGTAGTGCAGGGCATGTTAGTTACATATGCCGTGCCTCCAGCGATGGAAACGCCGTTCTTTGCAGCCTGGGTAATAGCATTCATTTCAGCATGATTTGTTCTGATGCAATGATTCTCAACGATCAGACAGCCCACATCATCACAGTGAGGAAGACCGGGAAGAGAACCGTTGTAACCTGATGCCAGAACGTGTTTATCCTTAACGATTACACACCCGCAGTGCATCCTCGGACAGGTAGCCCTTTCGCTTGCAAGCATGGCCAGTTTCAGAAAATACTGATCCCAGGACGGTCTCATCCCCCACCATTCCTTCCCTTTACCGGAAACTCCAGTCAAGCTGAATTCCAGCTTCTGTTCTCTCCGGTCCCTCAGTTTCTTCATCCCCTGATCCCAGGGACTCAGCATCCTCCATTCTGTACCAGGAGGTTCTTGCTCTGAGAACTGTGTCATCTGAAATATGCATAGAAACTGACATCTGGAGAAGTACACTGTTATTGTACAGTGCAGTGGAACCAAATTCGCCAGGGAACGAAAGAGAGTAAGCATATATTCTGCTGGCCCAGCCATCTGTACTGCATGAGGCAGCTGAGATGGACCATTCAATCAGGCTGCAGGGTTTGTGTTTCAATCTTGCTTCAACCCCGTAACCTCTCTGTGTATCCTGATCAGGAGAGGTAAATCTTGTAACGGGAAACTTCATACTGAGAACCAGATTCGAAGCAGGATTCCAGAGAGCAGTTATTCTGGCACTGATTGTTTCGTCTTCACCTGCGGATGAGAATTTAATTCTCTGTGTGAATTCTGTTCTGTTTCCGGGAGTTTCTGAAAAGATAATCCCTGCTTTGAGCCTGTCTTCCTCGGAGCCGTCAAGGTATATGACGCCTGCTTCCGTTAGAAGATGATCTGTTACCCTCCATCTGAACCCGTACCCTGCAGCTATACGGTGAGCAGTGCCCAGGCTTCCTGCAGCTCTGGGAAACCCTGCGGTATTTCTGCCTGCAGTAACACAGTGGCGAAAATCAGAGCTTCCTCTGCCGGCAGAGAGAACAAAATCAGCAATTGAGTCCAGATCGGTTACGAATTCTCCTGTTACAACTGCATCCTCACAGGTAAGGTTCAGGTCTGTGCCGATTCTTGCACTGGAGGTTTCTGAAGAATCTTCAGCCTGCTCAACCACCGCCACAGAGAGCCCTGCCGGCCCGAAACCGGCACGGAATCCACCAAGTTTTTCGCTGATGTTACCCCTATTCTCAATCTCTGAATCAGTTCTGTGCAACCCGGGAGTTCCGCTGTCGATCAGTGACCAGCCCAGAACAGCTGCTGCTGAGAATCTGCCTGAAGTGTATACTGATGCAGCTCCTGTGAGAGAGACTCCATCTGCGGCTCCCGGGCTTTCTGCAGGGTCAAGACGCATTCTCCAGGCGACAGGTTTCGACAGGGAAAGGGGATCGGAAGTAGACCAGCTGCCGGAATTACTGAAAACAAGCCCCTGGGCAAACTGCACCCTCATAGCACCTGCAGTTACCGTGAAAGACCGGTTTCCTGTGTACTGCACACCTCCTGTTACAAGGTCGCCCCAGTTCTCGCCGGAATCCTTTTCCGTAAAAATCACTGCTTTCCAGCCATCAGGGCAGAACCGCAGTCGCTGATAGTATGAGGAGTTGTCTCCCTGCCAGCTGTTTTCAATAACTCCCTCAGGGAAAGGCCATGAAAAACCGGCTCTGGCCCTGAGATCCCCTGGCAGTTCTAAAAGAATCGTCATAATAAGGATAAATGTCATACAGTAAGATAATGCTTCAGATTCTCAAGGGTAGCCGGACCTATACCGGGAACATCAATAAGTTCGTCAACAGAATCCAGAGGACCATTGGACAGTATGTAGTTCCTGATTGTTGAAGCCGTTGAGGGACCTATACCGGGAACCTGGATCAGTTGAACCTCTGTTGCGGTGTTCACGTTGATGGGGAAAGAGACCTGCTCTTCCTCATCCGGTTCTCGTCCAAACGCTAAAGGCTCGGGCTTGAAGCCTGATGTTCCGTAAATAAGGCTGATGGCATGCCCGGAAGGAAGATCGGTGTGTGTAGAGTAGCCGTACTGAACAGATGCCAGGGAGATGGAAACCTGCAGTGCAAACCCCATTCTCACAGGAGGTGTAAGCATTGACGCAGAGAGACTAACCCCTGGATATGGTTCTACTGAGGTCACAAATGAATACTCTTCCCCTGCGTACTGGTGCATTGAAGAAGCAGCAGACAGGGTTACTCCCTGGACGGGACATACACCAAGAGAAGCGGAGACTGTTCTGGGAACGGCTCCCATGCCGTCGCCGGCAGGGCTTGAGCTTGCCAGCCCCCTGACTGAACCACCTAAAAAGATGCCCTGCAACGGCCTGGCTATTACCCCTATATCCGAAGAGAGAGCATTTGAGCCGCCGAATCCCTCGATGGATATTCTGTGCCAGGAGACAGAAGCACCTGCCACTACACCGCGGCTCAGGGTAAACGCACCGGCGCCTGTGACTGTAGTTTCCAGGTAACCGTTTCGACCCGAGCAGGATGCGTAACCACCTGCTGCGAATGTTTCAGATGCACTTCCCCCTGCAACAGCGGTACGGTCAAGCTCGGTGAAGCCGAAGGGCCTTGATGCGGAAACACTGAAAGCAGTTTCTTCAAGAAGCCCGATTGAGGCGGGGTTTACACAGAGAGAAAGATGAGACCGGGGGAAGAGAGCGGCAGCAGCACCCCCAGACAGCCACGGGGATTCGCTTTGGGGTTCAAAAGCTGCTGCCGCAATGACAAAAAGAATTGAAGTCATAACACTCCCTGTGTAACTTAGTTACCGATACCTTGTAACAAATTTCAAGGTGATTGACTGAAATGATATTTTTGTCCATGATAGTAAAGCTGTTAAGTGTACTCATAAGTCGAAAAAGGTGAAAAATGCGTTTGACGGGAATTACATCATTACTCTTCCTTCTGCCTGTTGTTGCAATTGCCGGAGGGCTTCCTTTTGCCCACTATGGAGTACTTGATGCACCAAGCGCTTCTCTGCTCAGCCATACAGAGCTGTGTCTGGGAGGCGGCGGAACCGTTTATTCCATGGAAGACACATCAGGTTCATCCAACATGGATGTTTCTGTTGCAGGTTATTTTGAGCTGGGACTATTCGACAGAGGACAAATCGGCGGCACTTACCTTGGTGCAGGAGGATTTTCCGGAACTGCAAGAGGACTGGTTCTTGTAGAAACTCTTAATCAGCCGGGAATTGCTCTGGGAGTAGAGAACATTACAGGCGAAAAGAATTACGAATTCTACGCTGATGACAATGACAGCCTTTACCAGTATCCCAATGATCAGAACATCAGCATCTACGGCGTTGTCACAAAGGATTTCAACTACCTGCTTTCCGTACCTGTCTGTGTTAATCTGGGATACGGAACCGGAAGGTTCCAGCAGTCGTCAGAAGCTGTGGACGGTTTGGAAAATCCCATCCCCGGTCTTTTCTGGAGCATACTTTTCCACCCGGTTCCTGAAGCCGAGATCATGGTGGAATGGGATGGAAGAGATTTCAATCTCGGTGCAGACTACGGGCTGAACAGAAACTTCACAATCACTGCATGTGCTTCAGAACTTGAACATCTGGTCACTTCCAACGACTCTACAAACTCTGGAGATGTGATGCAGACTGCCAAATTCACCATTGGCATTGAGGCAACCTTCGGACCGATACTGGGCCGAACGGAACTTGATCCCTACGAAAGACTAAGATACACAGACGACGATGAAGCTCTCAGGCAGCTTGAAGAATACAGACAGGGCGCCCGGGAAGAGATCAGGGAACTGGAAGACTCAATTCAGTAAATTTCCGTTGACAGAAGCAAAGTTCTCTGCAATCTTACACGGTTAGAGAACACATTATAGTAACAAAGTAACATACGGAAAGCGATATAATGGCACGCCTGGGCACCATAGACTGTGAAAGAATAATGAAACGAACCAGGCTGAGCCCTCTGGCAGCAAAGGTTCTCGAGAATCGCTTCCCTGATGCAGATGACCCTGTAAGTGTCTGGCTGCCTTCCAAACCGGAATGGGACAGAATCCTTCCGGATCTGGACATTCTGGCCGAAGAGCTGACAGCAGTTAAGAAGCGCGGGGGGAAGATCGTCATTTACGGGCATGATGACATGGACGGTGTAACAGGTATTTTCATCGGCCTGCGTGTTCTGCGCAATGAGGGATTTCATGTTGTTCCAATCATCCCGAGACGGGATATTGAAACCTACGGCATAAGACCCGGCAGATTGAAGGGTGTTCTTGAACCTGATGATCTTCTACTCACTGTAGACTATGGATGCAGTGCAGTTGAAGGGGTAAAATGGGCAAGAGATCTTGGTGCAAGGATAGTGATAACCGACCACCATACGCTTAATCCCCCGCTGCCTGAGTCCCACGGAATGGTGGACCCCCAGATAACCGGAGGAGCTGCTGCAGACCTTGCAGGCTGCGGAGTTCTTTACGGTGCCCTTGCCCACATATTCCCCAGATGGGAAAAAGACCCTCAGCTCCTTGCAGCTGTGGCTCTGGGAACAGTAAGCGACAGGGTTCCCTTCACCGAATGGAACAGATACCTTCTTCACTGCTTTGCTTTCCTGGATCAGTCCAAGCTCACTTCCGGGCTGAAACTTCTTCTCTCAAAGTGGCCCTGCAGAAAGAAAGCCTGGACCGGGGCAATGGTCAGACAGCTTATTACAAGCACCATAGGCAAGGGAGATCACTCAGGAATCGCCTCCATGATTGACTTCATGTCAAGCTACGACACAGCCTGGTGCAAGAGTTTCTGGGATGAGATGAAGCGGAACAGCGAAGACAGAGGCAGAACCCTCAGCGACGTTGTTACCGCAGCCATCAAGAACAAGGATTCCGAAGCTGATGCCCTTGGAATGGTTCTTACCTTCCTTGATGATGTACCCTGTGGAATGGGCGGAACACTGGCAAGCAGGCTCTGCAAGATATACAGGCGAGGTACCATTGTTGTTACCAGAAGAGAAGACGGGAAACTTGTGGGAGACACCCGGTCCATTGGAGACTGGAACATGGCAGGTTTCCTTGTGAGCATGCGGGATCAGTTTTCCAGTGCTGGAGGCCACTACAGAGCAGCAGGTTTCAGCTACGAGGGAACAGACTACCAGGTTCTCCGTAACCTTCTTGTCACTCACATGACTGAATACCCCACTCAACCTGTGCCGGAACCCCACATAGACCTGCACCTTGACGTACTGCCTGACCCGGGACAGTTCACCTGCCTTGCACCTTTCGGCCCTGGCTTCCTTCCTGTTGCTGTCAAGGTGGGATCCATGCGATACCTCCTTCAGCTAAACAAGAAATGCCAGGCCAACTGGTGCATCACTGAGGACAGTGGAGAGTAATTTGAAGAACTATCTTGTAACAGGATGTGCCGGATTCATTGGAAGCACACTCACAGACCGGCTGCTTGGCACCGGTGCCAGAGTTATCGGTATTGATGCTTTCAGAGACTATTACGATACATCCATCAAACGCCGGAACCTGGCCGGTGCTCTGACTGACAGTAACTTCACGCTGCTTGAGGAAGATCTCACCAAAGACTTGTCTTTTCTGGGAAACATTATCGACCCGTCTTCTGAGCTTGTTATCTATCACCTTGCGGCTCAGGCAGGAGTAAGAAAATCCTGGGGCCGCGAATTCTTTATCTATACAAGAGACAACATTGAAGCAACTCAGAATCTGCTTGAGTGGGCGGAAAAACGCGGAAACGTAAAGAATTTTGTTTATGCTTCATCTTCATCTGTCTACGGAATACCGAAGGTCCTTCCCATGGTTGAAAACAAAACAGTTCCAGTTCCCCACTCCCCGTACGGCGTTACAAAACTGGCAGGTGAAAACCTGGTCAGATTATATGCAGCCAATATGGGTCTGCCTGCAGTAAGCCTCAGATTCTTCACGGTTTACGGCCCCAGACAAAGACCTGACATGGCCTTCAACAGATTTATCAGAGCAGGACTTCAGGGAAAACCCATCGGAATATTCGGAACAGGAGAACAGACCAGAGACTTCACATTCGTTGATGACATAGTAAGAGGTCTCATTCTTGCTGAGAACTGTACAAACGGATCTGTTATGAACCTCGGCGGCGGGAACAGAGTTACCCTTCTTCATGCGGTGAGCACCCTGTCAAAACTGATGGATTCTCCGCTGGATCTTCTTTTCCAGGAATCCAAGAAGGGAGATGTCCCTGATACGTGGGCCTCTTCAGACCTTGCCGGAAAAAAGCTGGGGTGGGCCCCTGAATTCTCCCTCGAAGAGGGCCTTTCCAGGGAAATCAGCTGGCTGAAACAGCTGTGAATTTGCCCGGCTGACAGACACATACCTATATTCAGCAATAATTCTTAAATCCCTGATTCTCAAGATGAAAGGTCTCTTCCATGAAGTTCTTCCTGTTTGCTGCTGTAATTCTCACAGCATCCACCGTACTTGCCGAGCCTGAAGTATTCACTCTGGACAACGGCCTTCAGGTAGTACTTGATGACATGCACTTCGCTCCTACTGCTGTAGTTCTTGTGCAGTATCAGGTTGGTTCCAGAAATGAAACTGCAGACATCTCCGGTATCAGCCATTTCACCGAACACATGATGTTCAACGGAACACAGAACATGCCTGGCGGCATGTTCTGGCAGCAGGTTCAGATGGAAGGCGGTCAGGCCAATGGAGGCACCAGCACCAACACCACCTCCTACTTCATTTACCTCCCTTCCACAAAGCTGGAGAAGGCTATTACTATTGAGGCTGACAGAATGCACAACTGCCTTATGGATTCAGCTGCAATCGCACAGGAAATCGGCGTTGTAACCGACGAGTGGAGACTGTCCCAGGACTCTCCGGACAGTCAGCTCTACTATGCTGCAAATGAAGCGTTCTATGGAGATCATCCCCTTTCCAGAACCGTTCTCGGCTCTGGAGAAACAATAGCCGCATTCTGCGAACAGTCTGTAAGAGATTACTATGAAACCTGGTATCGCCCGTCCAATGCCATACTTATTGTGGCAGGAGACTTTGACAGAGATCAGGCCAGAGCACTGGTGGAGGAACATTTCGGGCCGATTCTCTGCGAAGGTCCCTCACCTGACAATGTACCGGCTGTAACAGAATGGGATCATCCGGAAAGGGTCGACCTGGAATTTCCTGCTGAGTCGGACAGATTCACCATCTATTTCAGAGGCTGTGAAATGGACAGCCCGGACATCCCGGCTCTCATGCTTCTTGATACCCACTTCAGCGGAGGCAGGCTGGGCTGGATGAACCGAGAACTGGTGAATTCCGGCAGTCTGACTTCAGGATACTCCAGCGCTCCCAGGGGACTTGATGCCACTCCTTTCAGATTCTACGGCAATGTGCCTTCAGGCACAGAGCCCGACAGTATTATCGCACTGATAACTGAAGAGGCATTCAGACTGGGCAGAGAGGAACTTGACTCTGACAGACTCAGGATGCTGCAGGATTTCATTGTTGCCTCTGAACTGACAGGCGTCAGCACTCCAGTAAGCCAGGCATACGAATACGCCTACTACATTTCCATGTTCGGAGACATTAACGGATACGATGACATACTAAGCGGAATAAGTTCTCTTACACCGGAAGATGTGCGGGAGGTTGCCTCCAGATACTTCACTCCTGAGAGAATGATGGTCACAGTTCTTCATGCAACCCAGGGGAACACCGGTACCCCGGCCACCTCAACAGCAGGCACCACAGAAACTGATATTCCTGAAATCACCGACTGGAGCGGTCTGGATTTTCCTGAAGAATTCCAGCTTCCAGGCCATTCCATATCAGAAGGTGTAGAGCAGTTCACTCTGGACAACGGTCTTCTGCTTCTTGTACAGGAAGA
>CAYLRO010000018.1:51490-53797 GCA_964386635.1 uncultured bacterium
CTGGGAAGCCTTGCAAGAAGTGCTGAAAGCCCTTACTATCAAATATTTACAGGATTAGACCAGATAATTCTGCAACCGGGAAACAGCAGGATCACAACGGAGGAGACAGTCAGTTCAATTACTCATCAGAATGCTCTGGACTGGTGGAAAGCCACTGTACGCCCAGAGGGAACTGTAGTTGCCGTTGTGGGAGACATCACACCTGAGGAAGCTCTTGCCCTTGCTGAAAAGCACTTCGGCAGCTGGGAAAACCCTGATGAACCTCTTCCCGAGCTTGTTGCCTACCAGTTCACTGACAGCCCTGGAGACACACTGATTGTTACAATGCCGGGAAAAATACAGGTTGCGGAGATGGCAGGATGCAGAGGCCCTGCACCTATGTCTGACGACTACATACCATTCCAGGTTATGACAGGAATACTTGGTGGCGGCATCAGCTCCAGGCTTGGGAAGAATGTCAGGGAAACTCAGGGGCTTGCGTATGTAGTAGGCAGCAGGGTGGACTCTCAAGGGGCGTCCTATCACACTGGAAGCAGATTCATGAGTTACCTGGCAACAGGTGCTCCCACAGCTGTAAGAGCGCTTGAAGCTGTTATCTATGAATCAAACCGGATTGCTGAAGAGGGGATCGATGAGGAAGAGCTTCTGCTTGCCCAGTCAAGATCCATCGGCCGTCAGGCAATCAGTTTTGATTCATACGATTCACAGGCAAGATATCTGGCCTCTGTTGCAATTACCGGACTGCCTCTGGACATTGATCTCACCAATCTGGAAAAGACAGTGGAGCTGAACGCTCAGGACATTCAGGATATTGCAGGAAAGTACTTCTCAGAAAACTGGTTCGTTGTGGCTGCCGGCGGCATAGACGAGAACATGGAGCCTCTGGAGTAAACCTCTGAGGACAGCTGTCTTTACACTGACCTCGTTGGACCAGGAAGTGCCACCGGATTCATTGGATGTCTTCAGGGCGTAATAGTAGGTGCCTGATATGTTTTCGTCGTACCAGGTGGTTGTGGTGTTCTTGTCAATCACTGTAATAATTACTGCGTCATCAGGATTATTACTAATTCCGGAAACACCGCTTCTATACAGGGTGTAGCTGAGAAAATCTGAATCGGGACACATGGTCCAGGAAAGCTTTGCAGTAGACGCTTCTGAAAGAACTGCTGTAAGCGCAGAGTATGATGGATTGTCCGGTTCAAAGGGGTTGTCAGGCCCGCAGGCAGCTGCAAGTATCAAAACCAGTGTAACTGTTACTGCGAGCCTGTTCATGACAACCTCCGTAAGTATCTACTGGGTTATATCGTTTTCATCCCTGGCGTTAATCTCGTAGTTACTCCAGGAGTATACCACAACACCGATTATCTCGCTGTATGTGTCACCTGTGGAGGCTGGGAACTGGTAAAGCTTGATCATGCCTTCACCTGAGCCGTCATCCACCATAAACTCATGGTAGGAGTTAGGTTCTTCAGTAACGGTTACATCCTCAACGGAGACGAAAACACCCTCCCATTTCTCCTGAGAAATGTCATCTGTGCTGATAAGTTCTGGGCCGGGGATTGTGTGCCCGTTGTCGATAAAGTCAACTGACTGAACCACAACTTCTGTGAATTCAAAGAATTCGTTCACATAACCTGAGACAACAACACTGTCTCCTCTTTCCATGTCTTCCATGATACCGTCGTATCCGAAGAGTATAACACCTGACCATTCTCCACCCTGGGGGTCCATGATGGATGCGAAATCACCAACAGATGTGTACAATTCACCGGACTCAGAGGTAACTATTCCTGTAACAGTAACGTCTTCACCGTTATAGGGGGATTCATCCGCCTGACCCTGGATCTCGTAGCATGTGAGAGCGTTTCCGCTGCCGCCGCCGGAGGAATCCGGAGTTGTGATGGTGGCCTCGTTGCTCCATGCTGTGAGCTGCGAACTGTCAACAGTCTGCAGAGCGTAGTAGTAAGGTGTGTTCCAGTCGAGACCTGTGTCATCATGTGTAAGTGTGGCAGAGTTGCTTATTGTGGCAATAAGTGTTGCAGATGAAGGGCTTGAGGCTATGCCTGCTGTTGTTGAGCGATAGATATTGTAGGATGCGAAATCTTCATCCGGACACTGGCTCCATGAAAGAGAAGCTGTGTTCTGGTCAACAGCAGCTGTAAGGGTGGAAGCTGTGGGATTTGTTCCGCCTTCCTGGGGATTGCTTTCGTCGTCGCCACAGGCGAACACCAGAAGGAAAGCCATGAGAATGGCTGTTATCACTGTGTATCTGAGGGCCACTTTTTCTCCTCTCGAGTATTGGTTCTG
>CAYLRO010000019.1:0-15277 GCA_964386635.1 uncultured bacterium
ACTCTTGCTTCTTTCAACAAGACGGGTTTGCCTGCTTTGCAGGGCAAACAAAGAAAGGCCGCAGTATCAGCTGCGGCCTATTCATCACTGGAGTTTTATCTATTCGAAAAAGGCTATGGATTTTTTGATGATCTCCACGCACTCCATGATCTGCTCCTCTGTAATTACAAGAGGAGGAGCAAAACGGATTATATCGCCGTGGGTAGGCTTTGCCAGAAGTCCGTTCTCTGCCATCTTCAAACACACATCCCAGGCTTCCTTGCCATTTTTCGGTTTGATGATGATGGCGTTCAGAAGACCCCTGCCCCTTACCAGTGAAATCATGTCAGAGTTGATGGCTTTCAGCTCTTTTCTGAGAAGTTCTCCCAGATACCGGGCATTCTCAGCAAGCTTTTCGTCTGTGATAACATTGAGAGCAGCCATTGCCACCTTTGCTGCAATGGGATTGCCGCCGAATGTTGAACCGTGCTGTCCCGGTTTGATGAGAAGCATTATGTCATCATTGGCAAATACTGCTGATACAGGATACATACCTCCGCTGATGGCTTTACCGAGAATGAGAATGTCTGGTTTTACATTCTCATGGTCACATGCAAGAAGCTTTCCTGTTCTGGCAATACCTGTCTGAACCTCATCAGCAATGAAAAGAACATTTTTCTCTGTGCAGAGGTTTCTGCAACTGGTAAGATATCCCTGATCCGGTACAAATACTCCAGCTTCTCCCTGGATGGGCTCCACCATGAAACCTGCAACATCCGGATCCTCAAGCGCCTTTTCAAGAGCACTCACATCGTTGTAGGGGATTCTTATGAATCCTGGAGTGAATGGACCGTAATCACTGTATGCATCCGGGTCGTTCGAGAAGGAAACAATTGTTGTGGTTCTTCCATGGAAGTTGTTCTCACAGACTACGATCTTAGCCTGATTCTCTGCGATACCCTTCTTCAGGTATGCCCATTTACGGCAGAGCTTTATGGCGGTTTCAACTGCCTCAGCACCGGTGTTCATCGGCAGAACCTTGTCGAAACCGAAATACTCTGTGACAAACTTCTCGAAAACCCCGAGAACATCGTTGTGGAATGCCCTGCTGGTAAGTGCAAGTATTCCAGCCTGCTCAACAAGAGCTTTTACTATTGACGGGTGACAGTGCCCCTGGTTAACTGCTGAGTATGCAGAAAGGAAATCGTAGTACTTCTTTCCTTCAACATCCCACACATGCACACCCTCACCTCTGCTGAGAACAACTGGAAGGGGATGATAGTTGTGAGCGCCATACCTGTGCTCAAGCTCAATAGCCTGTTTTGAAGTGATCTGCTCTGTGCTCATGGTCACGTCCTTTGTCTGCGGGTTCACCGTCGACACACAGGAGGACCGCCGATACTCCATCCGAGGCCTGACGGGAAGGATCTTCCGACTGAAAAACACCTCTGGCGGTCTTATGAAATTTTCTTGCGCGAGGAATATATACTTTAAATACGTAATCGCCAGAGTTGTAACTGACAATTCTGATTCTACTTCCGGCTGAAGCCGCTCAGGTATTCTTCCCTATCTGCAACCGGGCCAGAAAAACATGAACCGCCAGGATGGATCCACCCATGGCTGCCATAGTGTAACTGGCTGTGTGCATCCACAGAGCAGCAAGAAACCCTGGCTGCCTGGAGGGTTCAATGGCCAGTCTCATATCTTCAACAAATGAGATGGCGCCTCTGCTCAGCTGCCAGTGTCCTATCAGACCTGCTATGGCTGATGCTCCTCCACAAACAGCAAACAGAACCAGAAGAGGTTTCAGGAAAGAGCGGGGTGATCTCTTCTCCCATTTCCCCAGCCTTCCTGCCAGAGCCAGAAGAATGCCAAGGCAAAGACCCACCCACCAGGTGGAATGTATCCCCCAGACAATTCCCATCCATGTTGGAGAATCAGAGGAGATCAGTCTTTTATGGCCTATGGTGAAATACTCAAGACTCACCCTTGCGCTTATCTGATTATGCAGAATCCCAAAGAGCATGGATGCTGCCATGCAGAGAAGAATTATCAGTACCGTTTGTTTCACCATTGATCTTTCGCTATAGGGGTGATTGACTTCCAGGGAAATATACAGTGTTAAGACAGGGCTAATTCAGCAGCTTTTGAAAGAGAGAACACCCGGTAAGATTCTGTATACCATATCGGGTCAGAGAGAAATCATACTTCACAGGATCCTCAGGGCAGATATTTCTGAATCCATCAGTAATCTCCCGGGCAGTTCTGCCGTCGGCGGATTTTCTTTTTGTAAAATCCAGGCAAAGGCCGATCCTGTGCATGTGAACATCAACGGGAACCAGAAGATCAGAAGGAGAGAGCATCCGCCATCCGCCAGGGTCCACCATGTCAGTTCTTACCATCCACCGCATGAACAGGTGAAGCCTTTTACAGGCGCTTCCTGCTGATGGCTTCGGCAGGAGATGGCTTTTCTTTCCCATAGGTGCGAGGATTCTTTCAGCGAGAAGGTCCAGGGCTTCCAGATAAGGTCTGCCTTCAGCAAGTTCCGCAACAAGGTTTCCCATCAATCCGTATTCCTTCTGAAGTGCTGAAATGGAAAGGAGAAAGTCTGCTATTTCTGAACCTGGTGTAAACCTGTGCCTGAAATCTTTTAGACCTCTTCGAACCTCCCGGGGATCTGCAGTTTGAAGAAAGGAAGCAGGAGTAGGGCCAAGCAGAGCGAGAACCGTTTCCACACTTTTCAGTATCATGGAAACTCTGCCGTAGGCAAGGCCTGATGCAACCAGACCCGCAAGTTCTCTGTCTTCCACCTTCCGGTATCTGTACAGAAACTCCAGCGGGTCCGGGTGAACACATTCTCTTCTGTTATATCTGGAGTAGATATCCTCCAGAAGCTCTTTCAGAGAGAAGGGATCTATTCCTCCAGCTCCAGACTCATCATTTTTGCTGTCACTCCTGAAAGAACATTCAGCTTTCTCTCCAGGTCAATGATCTTGTCCTCATCGCCTGCGAGATCAAGGAAGAGAAGACCATTCTCAGAACAGTTTTCCTGAACATCTTCGTGGATACCCAGTCTGGTCCTGATCATGCAACCCCAGCCTGTAAGAACTGCCTGGACCTTTGCCGCAGCGTCTTTTCTGTGGCTGATCAGCACCACCATTACAGTTTTTTTCAAAACACCCTCCTTCGATTACTCTTCTGTAAACTGGTCTTTACTAACTCCGCAGACAGGGCACACCCAGTCTTCAGGAATGTCTTCAAAGGATGTTCCAGGGGCTATACCCCCGTCAGGGTCTCCTACCTTGGGGTCGTAGACATAGCCGCATACATTGCAGACATACTTCTTCATACTATTCTCCTCCTTATTGGATTCTTTCGTATCAGATGACCTCTGCGGAACTTTAAATGACGGGGCGGTTGGCGGGGTTTTACCCCTTAGAACTTCCTGGTAGTAGCTGTAAGTCATCGGGGTACCTTCACCTGTAATGGAACAATGGGTAAGGGCTCCGATGAAAAGGGTGTGAGTATCTACCTCAACGGAACTCTCCACCTTCAACTCCAGGTATGCGAGAACATTATCCTTCGGGCACGGGCAACCTGCAGGTGTAAGGATATACTCTTTAGAAGCAAACTTATCGATGTCTCTGCCGCTTTTAAATCCGAAATGCCCGATGAAAGGCATGTCTGCTGTCTGGGAGAGAACTCCTATTGCAAGGTAGCCGGAATCTTTTATGAACTCGTTGGTGAGTTCTTCCCGGTTTATGCCTACTGCTATTCTTGCAGGATCAGATGTGATCTGAAATATGGCATTGGCTATCTGAGCGTTAAGTCTCTTCCCTGAGAAGGAGCCCACTGTGTAAAGCCCGTAACTTAACGTAAACAGAGCTGACATATCCATCTTTTTCATTCCGGACACCTTTCAACCAGGTTTCGACCCACAGTTATTCCCAACTCTCTTGCTTTCATGAGAGAATCACCGTCAGGGACATAGTTGACGTTAAGACTTTCTGCAACCAGAGGGATCTTCATTTCCTCCATGTACTTCTCAACCTGCTTCACTGCCTCTCCACTCCAGCCGAAGGATCCGAAAACTCCCCCCACAAGATTTCTGGGTTTCAGTCCCTTGAGGTATGTGAGTACATCAGCAACCCTTGGAAACATCTGGCCATTGATGGTGGGACTTCCCACAAGAAGAGCGCCAGAGTCCAGAACCGCAGTGGCCACATCGCTTCGATGTGCTGATTCAAGAGGCATTACTCTCACGGATATGCCCTGAGAAGCGAGACCATCACAGGCTGCTTCAGCAAGCATTCCGGTGCTCTTCCACATGGTATCGTAAATAATCACCGCTTTTCTTGAACACTTCTGAAGAGCCCATTCTTTCCACATTGCCAGAATCCCCTGGATATCACTGCGCCACAAAGGGCCGTGATCCGGACAGAGCAGATCAATATCCAGATTAAGATCCTCAAGTTTCTTCATAAGCCCTGTGACCATTGGTGAAAAGGGCAGAAGGATGTTGGCGAAATACTTTTCTGCTTCCTGTCTGAGGACATACGGTGAAAGCTGATCGTCGTACCGTTCAGTGGAAGCCAGGTGCATTCCGAAACCATCCTGGGAGAACATTACCTTGTCAGTATCAAGATATGATACCATGCTGTCCGGCCAGTGAAGCATCCTTGTCTCCACGAAAGTGAGATTTGATGTTCCCAGTGAAATGCTTTCCCCACTCTTCACCGGAGTGATAATGCTGTCATCAAAGTGAAAATGGCTGCCGAGAGCCTTCTTTCCCATGACAGAAGCGTAAATCTTTTCAGGTTTAACGATTTCCATCACCTGTGGAAGACAACCGGTGTGATCCATTTCAGAATGATTGCTTACTATCACATCGATCTTCTCAGGTGGAATCACCGATGAGATCCTTGCAAGCATTTCATTCATGAAAGGTTTTTTCACCGTGTCTATCAGCGTGATCTTTTCATCTATGATCAGAAAAGCGTTGTAGGTGCTGCCTCGACTGGTGAGGTATCCGTGAAAATCACGGACACCCCAGTCGATAGCCCCCACCCAGTAGACTTTATCGGTAAGCTTCTCTGCGGTGCACGGGCCCATTGCGTCTCCGAATTCTATTCAGCGGCTGGAGGATTGAACGCCCTCGAACCAAGTTCCCTGTCTATCATCAGCAGACCTCCGCCACCGTCTCCGGCAAGGGAGAACATCCTGATGACCTCTCCTACAGATGCTTCCTCTTCAACCTGTTCTGCAACAAACCACTGAAGGAAGTTGTCAGACATGTAGTCGTTCTCTTCCCTTGCCAGTTTGACCAGATCGTTGATGGAAGATGATATGAATCTTTCATGGGTCAGAGCAGCCTCGAAGGCACTGATGGGAGAATCCCACTCAAACTGCGGTTTCTCAATACCCTCCAGAGCAACTCTGCCGTCTCTTTCATTCACATAGTTCATGAACTTCTCTGCATGTGTCAGTTCCTCAAGAGCCTGAACCCTCATCCATGATGCAGCTCCGCTGAGATCTTTTTCCTGAAAGTACATGGACATGGCCATGTAAAGGTATGATGAGAACAGCTCTTTCTTTATCTGACCGTTCAGCGCTGTAAGCATTCCTGCGGAAAGCATGTCAGTTCTTCCAGAGGTTGTGGACCGAGCAGTACTCTCTCGCACTTACCTTGTCTGCATCAATCTTGAAAAACGCTTCCGGAGCGTCTCCGGGATTGAGATACTCTCTGTAAACTTTGCCGTCAGCAATGAGTTCTATCCATTCGATGTAATGAGCTTCCACCATCGGATGCAGGGTAGAACCCACAATCACTTTGTAACCCCCGGCTGTCTTTTCAATAACCGGTACATGCTTTTCAGTTGTGGAGTCAGCGGCTTTCTCTTCAAGGAGGTCCATTGGAGCTCCGCAGCAGGACAGTTCACCTGGCCCTCCGTGAAGAACCTCTACTATGTTTCCGCACTTCTCACACTTGTATACCTGGAGTTTTTCTGCCATGGCTGTTTTCCCTTCTTTCTGCTACCAGTTCTCACTGATGAGCATGAAATGAGCCTGAGGGTGATCACAGGCCGGACACTTAACAGGAGCCTCTGCTCCAACATGAACATAACCGCAATTCTGACAGAACCAAACTACCGGTTCCTCTTTTTTGAACACGGAACCTCTGTCAATATTGGCAAGAAGACCGAGAAAACGCTTCTCATGCTGCTTTTCTGCTACAGCTATGTTCTCAAACACCGCTGCGATTTCGTTGAATCCTTCTTCTCTTGCAATAACTGCGAACTCAGGATACATCGAGCTGTGTTCGTGGTTCTCTCCTGCTGCTGCAGCCTTAAGGTTTTCAGCGGTTGTGCCGATGATTCCTGCAGGAAAACCTGCTGTAATCTCAAGCTCTCCTCCCTGGAGAAACTTGAAAAGCCTCTTTGCGTGCTCTTTCTCCTGGTTGGCTGTTTCATTGAACACATTGAATATCTGGACGAAACCTTCCTTCTTTGCCTGAGAAGCAAAGTAGTTGTAACGGTTCCTTGCCTGAGATTCACCGGCAAAACCCTTAAGCAGATTTTTTTCTGTCTCTGTGCCCTTAAGATTCATTCTTTTTCCCCTTCTGTTCAGATCTGCACTGGGAGCAGATACCTGTAAATGTTACTGAAACTTCATCCAACTCAAATCCGGATACGTCATCTGGAAGCAGCGACGAAAAGTCCACAGGCTTCATGTTCACATCACAAACCCTGCCGCAGACTCTGCACTGAACATGACAGTGCTCACCTGTTCTGTGATCATAGCGCACCTCACCCCCGGGACCGGTGAGAGCAAGAAGCACTCCTTCTCCTGCAAGTATTCCAAGGTTGCGATAAACGGTACTGAGACTTATCCCGGGCATTTCTTTACGCACCCTTAAAAAAACCTCATCAGCAGTGGGATGACAGGACAGAGAGCATACGGCTGAAGCAATTGCGTTCTTCTGCTTCGATCCCCTTCTTCTTACTGACACTGCTTCCATCTCTTCTCCATTCATAATAGGAACTATTCCGAATATACAGAGGCATTACAATCCGTCAACCCCTCCAGTTGATTGACCTCAGACTGCAATCCTTTAATACTTGCAGACCATGAGAATGGAGTTGAAGTGGGAAGATACATACTGATATTAATGATTCTTTTTCTCTATGCTTCAGGAGACAGCATCGCTGCACCGGATGTCCACACTCTGAACCTCCGCGAATACACCCTTTGCAATCTCGATGACCCGAAACTGCTGTGCTTCATGTATGCTTCCGCTCTGGAAAATCAGCTGGACAGTCTCTATCTGCTGATTTATCCCATGCTGGAAAATGTACCGGAAATCCAACAGGATTTTCATGAAGCACACCTTGCTTTTATGGGATATGCAGAGGAGTGGGCCGCTTTCGAGGAATCCAGCCAGTGGTTCGACCTGAATTCCGGAGAGTCGTATTACGGCTCCGGAATGGGATATCAGAAGCAGTACGTTCTCTGTACACTGTACTGGCAGCAGATACTTCTTTACAGAAAGTTCATTTCCTCCGTATCCGAAGACGGGTTCTCCTGCTACCTGATGGACACTCTGCCTGACTCACTTCTGGGAGGGTACTGATACCCGGGGTGGAAAGAGGCTCCTGGTTTGAGCATATTCCGACCATGAATGACATGACAAAAATACGTGATGACATTGCCCGTATTGCTTTTCACCTTGCCCACATGGGCTGGTCAGAGGCCAACGCAGGCAATATCTCCGTGCTTCTACCAAGAAGTGCGAAAGCCGAACTTCTCGAGAATCCAAGTTCTTATCACTTCCCTGAGCCGGTACGTTCTCTAGCGGGAAGAACTCTGCTGGTAACAGCCTCAGGCAGCCGTTTCCGCAGAATGGAGATCGACAGGGATACTCAGATAGTGCCTGTCACAATCACCGAATTCGGAACAGCAGCCCTCTGGCCCTCCACCTACCCTGCTCCCACAAGCGAAATCGGAACCCACATACAGGTACACTCGCTTTCTCCTGACATGGGCTGGGAAAGTTCTGCCATTGTGCATACTCATTCTACAGGGATGCTTGCGCTCTCTTCAAGTGATCTCCCGGGTGAAATGCTGCAGGAGGCAGTGGAACGGGCACACCCTGAGATCTCAATTCTCATGCGGAAGGGAATTAGTTTTCTTGATTTCACTCCGCCTGGCACATGGGACCTGGGCACCAGAACGAGAGACGTTTGCAGCACTGCCAATGCTGTTATCTGGAGGAAACACGGTCTTCTTGGATTTGCCGAGGATCTTGAAATGGCATGCGATTATGTGGAGATGACTGAAAAGGCCGCTCAGATACTTCTTCTTGAGAAAAGTGCTTTCGGAGGATTTCAGGGGTTGAAAGACCGGGAGCTGGACAGTCTCAGGGAAGAACTACAGCAGGATTGACAACCGGCATCACATAACTGATTATTTGCCAACTGAAAATAGAATTTCACGGAGGGTTTTGCATGAAGAAATTTACCATGGTCTTCGTTTTGCTGATACTGGTCTCCCTGTTTACAGGCTGCGGTGATTCCGCAACAGCAATAACCGGTACTCTACCAGTGGTTAACGGCATTGTGCTGGACACACTGAACAGCCTGGGAGACACTCTCGTAGTGAGATGGACCCCTCTGGACTCCACACTGGTTGAGGGCTATTTCCTCTGGACCCGTACGGGCACTGAAGGAGCATGGAGCCTTGCTTCAACAGTAGAGACCAGCCCGGGAGTACACATAGCGAACAGTTCTGCCTTCTATACCGTAACAGCCTACAATGGAGACAACATCTCCTCTGATATAGGAATACCAACCAATACAAGGTCCACAGGGCTGGAAGAAAACCGGACGGAATTTTCAGGAAGAGCTGTTGGTTACAGGATCGACATAACCGGCGATTCTCTCATTGCAGGTGATCCTGCGAATTCTGAGTTCAACCAGGATTTTGTAGTAGCCATGACCATGGAGCTTGAAAGATATGTCTACAGAGGATCTGCCAAGCCTGATCTGTGGCCAGGTGGCGCCAGAACTGCGATCTCCTCAAGAGGCGGTTATGTGGCCCCTTCACCTGATGATCCCACCGCATGGAAGGACAGTCTTCTCTACGGTCAGAACATGTTCATATCCCTGGACAGTAACTATTTCTGTTTGCTCAACCAGTCCCAGACAATACCGGACACCCTTACTTTTACTGACTCTCTGGTTATTGACGGACAGATACAGCCTCTGCGGGGTGTAAGGGTATTCAACCGGAATTAGACTGACAGACAATATCAAAAAGGGGAGGGGCAATGCTCCTCCCCTTTTTGCTTACCTGAGTACCGGTTCAGGGGGTAAGACGCTTAACGTCCCTTGGAAACATTGTAGTGTAGCGGATGTTATCCACTCCAAGAAGCCTGGCGGTTATTCTCTCAAGACCGATAGCCAGTCCGCCGTGAGGCGGCAGACCGTATTTGTGAGCCTGGAGATAGCTCTGGAAATCTTCCGGATCCAGCCCGAATAACCTCATCTTCTCAACCTGCTCATTGTAATCATTTATGCGCTGTCCGCCTGTTGTTATCTCAAGTCCTCTGAAAAGAAGGTCGAAGCTCAGGGTTGTGCCTGGATTCTCAGGGTCATCCTTTGTGTAGAAAGGTCTCTTCTCTGTGGGGAAGTGTGTAACAAAGACAAACTCGCAATTCCAGTTCTCTTTCGCGTACTCGCACACCGCTCTCTCTTCTTCCGGCTCCAGATCAGGTTCCTGAGAGTAGTCCCTGCCTGTAATACCACCGGCTATCTCGTGTGCTTCAGCCAGAGTGACAACAGGTATCTCATCTGTTATCAGGGGCATATCAGTTTCCAGAAGAACAAGTTCGCTTGCACAGTCTTCCGCTACTTTTTCCAGGCAATATTTCAGCAGTGCTGTTTCCAGCCTCATTACATCTTTATGGTCAGAAATGAAACCCATCTCAAAGTCCATTGAAGTGTATTCATTTATGTGTCGGCTGGTCTGATGAGGTTCAGCTCTGAAAACCGGTCCCACTTCGAAAACCCGCTCGTATATTCCCACACCCATCTGCTTGTAGAACTGAGGAGACTGGGCGAGATAAGCTTCCCTGTCGAAGTACTCCACTTTAAAAATATTGGCTCCACCTTCAGCTCCCGCTACACCAATCTTCGGTGTGCGTATCTCGGTGAATCCCTCCATTCTCAGGAACTGGCAGAAGTTTTTCGCGATTGATTCAGCAACCTTCAGCCTTGCTCGTTCCACAGGATGCCTCAGGCTGAGAGGTCTCAGGTCCAGGTTTGTGTCTATATGAAGATCCAGCAGTTTCTTCGACAGATCCACCGGGGGATGCTCTGCTGGAACGGATACAGTTCTCACGCTATCCACCTGTATCTCAACTGAATTCGGCTTGATGGATTTGTCCTTGATCTTTGCCTGCTTCACAACACCTGTAATCTCGACAGACTGTTCTTCTGCAAGAGAGTCGATGGTTGCTTCATTCCCTTCTCTGCCCATAACACACTGAAGGAGCCCGTCATGCCTTCTGAGAACGATGAATGCCCCCCATCCCAGTCTTCGAATCCGCTGTACCATTCCATGTACCGTAACTGTCTCCCCGGCCATTCCGGCAAGCTGCCCTGCAGACAAGACATCCTTTTTCCCCTGTGCCTCTATTCTGTACATTGATCATCTCCTGCATCCTGTGCCAGAGACCTGGCAAGCCTGTTAACAGCTCCGGTCACATGTGCTTTTGCTTCTTTAATTTGTTTTTCAAGTTCATCCAGACGGTAGAATATAGCCGACGGAAGCTCTTCCATGATTCCAGCGCGGTATCGGAGCTGTCTAAGATCGTTAAGCATTCGCCTGAAGGCAGGGCTGTAATAGCACTTTTCTCTCTCCCGGAGCTTCTCAATAGAATCCCGGTTATTCTGCGCCAGAACCGCTTCCTTCTCAATCCTGAATGAATCAAGCAGTCTACCTATGAACCGCTCCAGGAATTTCAGATCCTCCTGCACATCACCAGGTGTTCTCAGTCTTTTCTTCATTGCTCAGGTTGCCTTAATCCGCCAGGTAAAATAGATTCTGCCCAGTCAAACAGTTGAAAAGATATTACATACAGCCCTGAGGAGGGAAGATGAGGATACTCGCCGTAAATCCCGGCTCCACTTCAACGAAGATCTCCATTTTCGAGAATGAGAAAGAAATATGGACTCTCAAACTCACCCACTCAGCTCAGGAGCTTGAACCCTTCGGGCCAAACATATTCGACCAGTATTCATTCAGATACAATGTAATAGTGGATGCCATGGAAGAAGCAGGCCATCCCGTAGATGGTCTTGATGGTGTTGTTGGCCGCGGAGGGCTGGTAAAGCCTATCACTGGCGGTACTTACCTGGTGGACAATAACCTTCTTGCGGATCTGAAAAAGGGGATTCTGGGGCAGCATGCTTCCAACCTGGGAGGACCAATTGCCTTTGAGATAGCAAGAAGGGCCGGCTGCAGTTCATACATTGTTGATCCGGTCGTTGTTGACGAGATGGAACCGTTTGCGAAGTACACCGGCAACCCTGTTTTGAGCAGAACAAGTATATTTCATGCCCTCAATCAGAAAGCCGTAGCAAGAAAAGCAGCGGAAGAACTCGGGAAAGAATACGAAGAATGTAACTTTGTAGTGGTTCATCTGGGAGGCGGGATCAGTGTGGGAGCCCACAGGCGAGGCCGCGTTGTAGATGTTAACAATGCCCTGGACGGCGATGGTCCGTTTACGCCGGAAAGATCCGGAGGTCTCCCGGCAGGAGATCTGGCAAAGCTCTGCTTCTCCGGTGAATACACCCACCAGCAGATAAAGCAGATGATAAAGGGCCATGGCGGTATCGTTGCCTACCTGGGAACCAACGACATGATCACCGTGGAGAACGAGGTTGAAAAGGGAAATCAGCACTGGCTCGAGGTCTACAGGGCAATGGCATACCAGATAGCCAAGGAGATCGGTGCAATGGCAGTGGTTCTGGAAGGTGATGTTGATTCAGTGATCATCACAGGCGGAATCGCCTATGACAAGAAATTTGTAGGTTGGATAAGGGATATGACATCATTCATCGCAGGGATAAAGGTTTATCCAGGTGAGATGGAAATGGAGGCTCTTGCTCTGGGTGCTCTGCGGGTTCTGCAGGGAAGAGAGAAGCCAGGGGTCTACGATCCGGAATAATTACGGAGGATTTCAAATATGAGCGATATGTTTGACAGCGCGAAAAAGAACTGGGAGAACACCATTCTCTCAAAGGTTCTCGGCAGGTTCCCGGAGAGAAGGAAGGAATTTGTTACTGGATCAGGAGTCCCTGTTGAAAGGGTTTACTTCCCTGAACGGCCTGACGAGAACTATGTGAGTGAAATTGGATTTCCCGGAGAATATCCCTATACCAGGGGAGTTCAGCCCACAATGTACCGTGGCAGGTTCTGGACCATGCGTCAGTATGCCGGATTCGGAAATGCCGTTGAATCCAACAAGCGGTACAGATACCTGCTGGATGCCGGTCAGACCGGCCTTTCAGTGGCCTTTGACCTCCCCACACAGATAGGCTACGATTCCGACCATCCTCTCTGCGCAGGAGAAGTGGGAAAGGTTGGCGTTGCAATAGACAGTCTTGCAGACATGGAACTTCTTTTCAATGGAATCCCGATGGATTCAGTTTCCACCTCCATGACAATAAACGCACCGGCATCAGTACTTCTTGCAATGTACATTGCAGTTGCTGAAAAACAGGGGGTCTCAAGCGACAAGCTCAGAGGAACAATCCAGAACGACATCCTGAAGGAATACATGGCCCGCGGCACTTACATCTTCCCTCCTTCCCAGTCCATGAGGCTTATAACAGACATCTTCGCTTTCTGCCGGGAAAGCGTCCCCAGATGGAACACCATCTCAATCAGCGGATACCACATCAGAGAGGCCGGAAGCACTGCAGCACAGGAAGTCGGTTTCACAATTGCTGACGGCATTGCGTATGTGGATGCGGCAATCAAAGCAGGATTGAATGTTGACGATTTCGCTCCCAGACTAAGCTTCTTCTTCAACGCACACAACGATCTTCTTGAGGAAGTAGCCAAATTCAGGGCGGCAAGAAGAGTCTGGGCAAGAATAATGAAAGAACGTTTCGGCGCAGTGAATCCCAAGAGCATGATGCTTAGATTCCACACACAGACAGGCGGGTCTACACTTACTGCTCAGCAGCCGGACAACAACATTGTAAGAGTGGCAATCCAGACACTGGCTGCAGTTATGGGCGGAACCCAGAGCCTGCATACCAACAGCCGCGATGAAGCTCTTGCACTGCCTACGGAGCATGCAGTAACAATTGCTCTGAGAACCCAGCAGATCGTTGCTCACGAAAGCGGTGTAACCAGCACAATAGACCCTCTTGCAGGAAGCCATTTCGTGGAAGCCCTTACTGACCGCATAGAAGAAGATGCCATGAATTACATTGGAAACATCGACAGCATAGGCGGCATGGTGAAAGCAGTTGAAGAAGGTTATCCCCAGCGACAGATACAGGATGCTGCTTATGACTACCAGAGAAGCATCGAATCCGGTGACAGAATAGTTGTAGGCGTGAACAGCTTCCATCAGGAGGAGCCGCCCCCTTCAGGTCTCCTGAGAGTGAATCCCGCAGTTGAAGCTGCTCAGAGAAGCAAGCTTGAAAGAGACAAAGCCGGAAGAGACAACGGCAGGGTTACAGAAACGCTGAAAGTTCTGAAAGCAAAGGCCAATTCTGATGAAAACCTCATGCCTCTTATTCTGGATTGCGTGAGATGCTACTCCACTCTTGGAGAGATCTGCGGTGTTCTCAGAGAGGAATTCGGAGAATATCAGCCCAAAACAGTTGTTTAATTGTTTTCTTTAGGCTTTCAGGGGTATTCTGACAAATGGAAGGTGGAAACTTCATCCATCTTCCATTTGGCCTATTGACACAACGGTTATTTCAAGATTATATCCGCTTTGGTCTCCTAAGTTTAACTTTTTTCCTTTATGAGGGAGGGAAGAATGAAAGTAGTTTATTTGTTACTTGTATTGAGTGTTATCGCTTTTGCTGATAATACTCAGGAAAATGTCAGAGATTGTTTGTCTGACATTAACGGTGGAGGTGCCGGGGGCATCGGTGACTGGGATTATCCCACTGATCTTCTTTACGACAATGGCCCCTTTGTTACCGGAGTTGGAGCGGGTTCAGGTGGAGCCGATATTTCAGAGATGCAGGACGGCGACGGAACCTACGGATATGGTTTCCAGGTTTCAAGCGGCAATATGGTTGCCGACTATTTTGAAGTACCCACAGGTGAAACCTGGGAGATCAACAAGGTAACAATCTTCGGATACCAGACCGGTTCCGGAACTACTCCCACAATCAACGACATCCGTTTCTGCGTTTACGACGATGTTCCCACAACAGCAACCATCGTCTACGGAGACATGACAACAAATGTACTCACATCCAATGCATGGACTAACTGTTACAGAGTTAACACCGGTACTTACACAAACACTGACCGTCCCATAATGGCCAATGAGTGTGAAGTTTCCGGTCTTACTCTCACAGAAGGTGACTACTGGCTTTGCTTCCAGGCTGGCGGAACAGGCTCCTCCGGTCCCTGGGCAAACCCTGTCACACAGGATGGAATTCCTTCATCAGGAATCGCCATGCAGTACACATCCACCGGCTGGGCCAGTATGCTTCAGGGAAGCTACGGAGTAACCATGCCGTTCCTGTTCGATGGTCCAACTGCTCTTTCAAGATCAACCTGGGGCGAGATTAAATCTCTGTTCTAGGATTATCAGTTATCTGTGGGAGGCCGATTCACGGCCTCCCATTTCTTTTTCCGCTTTCCCGGTAATCATTATATTCGGAAAAATCTCATGATGTAATAACGATTAATGAAAGGCTATTGAATTGAGACTGATTATCGGCTTTATTCTCATAAGCTTCCTGGCCTGTTCCAAAAGCCCCAATGGTAATTCATGGATAATCAAGACATCTTCCCAGTGTATAACAGTCTCAGAACTTGGAGCTGAATGGAATGATCTTGACTCAGCCTCTGTTGCCGGCTTTCTTGAAGATGGTAACCCTGTCGGTGACTTCATTAGTCTTTACAGCAGGAAAGTTCTGGTTGTAGAAGAGATATCTAATTCTGACTATCTATTTTCTACCGGCATTCAGTCCTTCAGAGACTCCTATATAAGAAACTCATCATACGCAGCTTTCTGCGACTCAGTGCACAATGA
>CAYLRO010000019.1:15377-51155 GCA_964386635.1 uncultured bacterium
GATTTTTACGGAATGATGAGTTTCTCAGCTGTTTCCGGATCTGCTGTGCCTTCCTCCCTTAACTGGGGTATTCTTAATCTGAAAAATCATGCAATGATGGATCAGATCGAAACGGTCTTTAAAAGCTCGAATTCATCAGTTTACGGTGAAATCCTCAGGGAAGCTGAATCCCTTGCCATGAAAAGGGCAAGCGACCTTCTTTACACCGACAGAGTCCTTTCTGCAATCTCTGTTACAGACTCAATGCTCATTGACTCCTACGAGAGTATGGATTCTCTGCCAATAATTCCAGAGACCAGAGTCTTTGAATCGGTTGTTATCCCGGAGAGTTCCCTTGATGCTGCACTTGAATATGTGGGTGAGTCCCGGAATCCTGATTCTCTTGGTTACCAGGGAATTCCCTCTTTCCTTGCCCAGGGGGAGGATTTCCTTTCCAGACCAGTTACTGCTTCAGAGCTTCCTGGAGAAATGGGAACTGTCTTATTCATACTGGAAGAAAGCAACAGAGAATGGCAATCCCCCATGGAGGTTGGGGAGGGTGTTTTCGTGATGTTCAGACTGAACAGCATCATTCCACCTCATCCTGCAGAGTTCGAACAGCTTGAAGGCAGTATTCGAACTAATCTGCAGGCGCATCTCGAGGAACAGGCAACAATGGATTGGCTGAGGGAACTGGAAGAAAAACACTGTCTCGAAATAAACGCAAGTATACTTGATGACTTACCGGACGATATTTCCCGGTGGGCAATGCTGTAAGAACACAGGAGCTGGCATTACAACAATTGTTCTGCTCTCTTCGGCATGCTTAACCTCTTCAGCCTTTACTATTTTTCCATAAGGAAATTCTATACCATTTTCCGAACTTGAGTTCATTCAATTCCACTTCTGACAGAATACAAAGATTCTCCTGCTATGAAAGATGAACTCCTGGATACATTATCGAACTGATTGAGACTGACAATTGAAAGGGGGGTGGGAACAGAATAGCTCCCACCCCCGGAGTTTCATTCTCAGCGGATTACACAGAGTTTTTCTGTTACTGAGATCCCGTCATTTGATGCGTTAACCAGATACAATCCTGTTCCAAGACCGGAAACTGTCTCAGTTCCACTGCCGGAGTAAACAGTGCGACCTGCCATGTCCAGCACAGTGAATTCACCCGGCGCTGAAATGGTGAAAGGCCCTGCTGCCGGATTGGCACTGAAGTGTATTGAGGGAGCTTCAGGCTCTTCTGCGTCTTCAATACCCAGCATATGCATTGCAGGCATTATTGTGGGGTCACCGAAAATGACCATTCCCATATGCCAGTACTCTTCGGAAGGGCTGAGTCCGTTTCCTGCGATAAACTCCCACCACTCCTTGTAAGCTTCTCCAAAACTCGAGCCTTCTCCCAGAGGAGTGTAGAACTTGATGAATTCAAGCATGGACCCGCTCTTGGTGCTGCCAACTGAAGCAAGGCCGCTTTCGGTACCGAAGGTGTAAACACAGCCCATGCACCAGTTGCTGGTGAATCTGCAGTTCGAGCATGCAAAAAGGTTGTAGAACCTTGATGGCGGCTGGTCAGTCCATATGTGACCACTGGTGGTGCTGGGACCAGGGCTCCACTGATGAAGTATTGCACTGGAGTGAACAAAAGGGCTGATCCATGTGTAACCTTCAGGAAGTCTGTTGAATCTGTAGTCTGTGCCGTTGGTTGAATCAACCTGGTTTACCAGTTCAACATTGTCATAAAGCTGTTCCATGGAAGATTTGTAGCCGTTACCCCAGGATGCCCAGTCATCATCAACATAGCAGAGAGCCCTTGGATCCGGGTCACCGTTCAGTCTCCATTCATGGAGTCTTGTGAGGTAAGCTTCTATAAGGTCATACTCATCCCCCAGAAGGATAACACTTGTTACAATTCTGGATGTGTATATCTCCGGGGTCAGGTTTCCGCTCCAGCCGTCATAGATACTGTCCTGGCCGGCAACTCCGCTGCCTGGATAACCGATCCAGTTGTCTTCCCACACTCCATCAAGGTCCATGTAGAAATAGTCGCTTGGGAAAGTTTCGTTAGACTTCAGGTAGTCTTCAGTGCATGACCAGGGAGCAGCGATATCTCCCATGAAAACCACACCCTTCAGGCCATCGGCATAAAGCCCCTGAAGCCAGGCTCTTATCTCTGTGGGATAGGCGTAGGTAATCTCGACCACAGCAACGGTATTGCCTTCCGACTGAATGTCGGCAAGCCACTGGTCAACCAGATCAGAATCCAGGCTGTCAGACATGTGCTCTTCCATTACCACAAGAAAATCCGTGCCCCGTGATTCTCCCATGACCGGTTTCACAGCAAGGGGAACAAATGACGGCTGCTCCGCTCTGTACTCGGCATAGGTTCCCGGCTGATCATTCATGTCCAGGTTCCGGGTGATCGGCGTATCATCGTAAATACCAGCAATAAGCAAAAGGATCAGAATACTCATTTCACTCCCATCTTAGAGAAATTGATAGATGTCAAGAATTTTTACTGCCTGTGTCATTACAGGCTGAAGAATACTGGATATGACACCAAGAAAGAGAAGACCGAACACAATGAACAGACCGAAGCGCTCGAGCTTCATGTACTGCCAGAGAATCCTGCCTTTCAGAAAACGGGCAACTATTCGACTCCCGTCAAGAGGCGGGATAGGTATGAGATTGAATACCATGAGAACAATGTTTATAAGCGCTGCCAGTGCCACTGCAGATGAGAGAAACTCCGGCATCAGTCCGCCGGCGATATGGAGAATTCCTGTGAGGAGAAGAGCAATTGCAAGATTTGTGGCAGGTCCTGCCAGTGCAACAAGCATCATACCCTTTTTTCTGTCTTTGAAGAACTGAGGATTCACAGGAACCGGTTTAGCCCATGCAAACAGGAATCTGCTTCCGCTTAGAATGAGAAGCCCTGGAAGAATGATCGTACCGAAGATATCAATGTGTACAAGAGGATTGAAGGTAAGCCTGCCCATTCTCCATGCTGTTGGATCACCCAGCAGATAGGCCACATAACCATGAGCAATCTCGTGACAGACAACACTGAAGAATACCATTACCAGTACAAGGGGCATTTCAAGAAGCATCTATCGTCTCCTTCCGGCCAGAAGAAGCCAGACCATCTGTCCCAGAGCAGCAAGAGCGCTGGCTACATAAGTGAGTGCAGCTGCACGAAGGATTTTTTTAACTCCCTGGACATCATCAGGAGACAAACCTCGGTTCTTCTCCAGCCAGTTCACTGCACGGGCACTTGCATTGAACTCAACCGGAAGGGTCACAAGCTGAAAAAGCAGAACACCGGCATAGAGAATAGCCCCTATTGTTATCAGGTTCCCCATTCTCAAAAGGAAACCACCGAATACCAGCGGGAAGAGAAGCCTGCTGCCCAGGTTTGCAACGGGAACAAGGGCATTCCTGAATTTAATCGGAGAATACCCCATGGCATGCTGAACCGCATGTCCCGCCTCGTGGGCAGCTATGCCGATTGCAGCAACGGAGTTTCCGGAGTAGACCTCTCCAGACAGTCTGAGAGTTCCTGTTCTGGGATCGTAGTGATCGGTAAGGCGACCCTGAACCTGCTCGATATTTACATTCAACAGACCGTAATTGTCCAGAATATTCCTGGCCATTGCCACACCGGTAAGCCCAAGGCTGTTCCTCACCCGGCTGTACTTTGCAAATGTTGAATTTACCCTGGATCTGGCGATAAGACCAAGAACAAACGCAGCAAGAATCAGCAGAAGCCCTGAGTTCATGTCATACATCATTTGAAAAGGCATTGATGCATCCTTTCTTTACACATGGAGCATGCAACAGGGTTTCCAAAAACAATTCGCTGCAAGGCATAAATATATGAAATTCCTTAAAACAGGATGCGTCAATTCGCCGCACCTTCTCCGCAGGTCAGAGTCTTCCTCTTTCCTGTCAATACATCCAGAGAATACTCAACCTGCCTCTGAAGTTCAGGGAGATCTCTTACATGCAGGCCCAGTCTTACAGAACTGAAAAGAGGTGCAACCCCGGGAGAAACAACAGACCATATCCGGCTGCACAACCTCTTCCAGGGTGTTCTGGATGCATACACAACAACCGGGCACCGCTTTATCCCGAGATCTCCATAGTCCAGACAGGAACGGTACTCTACCCATTTAAACTGGAAACACTTCAGAGCATCTCTGGTTCCTCTGCTGTAAAGCCATGCCGGGGCAGTAAATCCCTCCGGTTCTCTGCCCAGTACATCACAAAGAATATTCACACCTCGGGTTATCTTCTCTTCAGCAGCGCTTTTTCCCAGTGAAGCGAACTCACCTTCTCCGTCTGTAAGAAATCGTCCGCCGGGAGATCTCTCACCGGGAGTCCCAGAATGAGTCAGACCGTGAAGAGCAATCTCAACTCCTGCTGTCTGCATCTCTCTGAGCCAGGAGCAGAACCCGGGAAATCCGGAGATGCTTCCGCCTGAATGGAAGTCTGGAACAACAAGCAGCGTCAGATGAGATCCTGTTCGTTTCATAATGATGTCGGTCATTCTTCTGGAGCGATCCTCCATTGCAGGAGTAACATCATGCAGAGAAACGAACAGATTCCTCATTCAGGAAGCATCCACTCAGCGGATAGTGTCACCGGGGCAGGCGTTGCTCCCCGGTTCCAGAAGAAATACGCCGCTGTCTCCATCACTGGCCATAAGCATGCCTTCACTGAGAACTCCGCAGAGTTTAGCCGGCTTCAGATTGCAGACAACTGCAACAAGTCTGCCCTGCAGTTCTTCCGGGGAATAGTGCTCTTTCATGCCGGCAACTACCGTTCTTACCCGGTCACCTGTGTCCACTTCGAGTTTGTAAAGCTTCTTTGCCTTCTTTATTTCAGAGACTGTGAGGATTTTTCCAACGCGGAAACTGATCTTCAGGAAATCATCAAAACTTACGGGTTCCTCTGTCTTCACTTCTTCTGCAGGTTCAGGAGCAGGATCCATTACCTTTTCAAAGCCTGCTTCAAGCTTGGAGAATAGAATAACAGGTTCTCCCAGAACATGGCCTGCTTTCAGCACCTGAGTGCCTGCATCCTTCCATTTCAGCTCACCAACCGCAAGCATACTGCGGATCTTTTCTGCCGAGAACGGTACAAAAGGCTGAAACACAACTGCCAGTGAAACACAGAAGTTCAGGCAGGTTGCCACAGTCTCTGCACACCTGGCGGGATCAGTCTTCCTGGTCTTCCAGGGCTCTGCGGAGTCGAAGTATCTGTTGCCTTCTCTGGCCAGATCCATTGCTGCTGAAGCAGCCTTCTTGAATCTGAATGTCTCCATGAGTTCAGCGATCTCCCGGGCCGCCCCTGCGGCATGATCCATCAACAGCGGATCACAGTCCGATTCCGGAACCTTACCGTCAAACCTTGCCTTTGTGAACTTCAGCGTTCTGTTGATGAAATTACCGAGAACATCAGCCAGCTCATTGTTTCGAGACTGATACTCCAGCCAGGAAAAGTCAGTGTCCCTGGTCTCAGGAGCATTCACCGCCAGGGCATACCTCATGGGGTCAGGCTCGAAATGCTTGAGATAATCACCCATTCCAATACCTGTTCCACGGCTTGTGGAGAACTTCTCTCCTGAGATATTCAGGAATTCATTTGCAGGGACATTCCAGGGCAGCACATAGTTTTGAAGCCCGTGGAGAATGGAAGGTTCTATAATGCAGTGGAATACAATGTTATCCTTGCCGATAAAGTGGATAAGACGGGAGTCGGAAGACTGCCAGTACTTCATCCATTCATCCGGGGAAGCTCCTCTTTTCTCAAGACACTCTCTGGTGCTGCTTATGTATCCCAGCAAAGCTTCGAACCAGACATAAAGAACCTTCCCTTCAGCCTCTGGAAGAGGTACCGGAACGCCCCAGGAAATATCTCTGGTGATTGCCCTCTCTCTGAGCCCGTCTCCAAGCCAGCTGTGACAGTATTTCAGCACATTGCTCTTCCAGCCTGTGCGACCTTCAAGCCAGCCCTCAAGCCACTCCTGAAAGTGATCCAGCATGAGAAACCAGTGCCTGGTTTCTTTAACCTCCGGTACTGAACCGCATATACCGCACCTGGGATCCTTCAACTCGAAGGGTTCTGTCCAGGTGCCGCAGCTCTCGCACTGATCGCCTCTGGCTTCCCGGGAACCGCACTTGGGACAGGTCCCGTTGATGTATCTGTCAGGCAGATACCTTTTGCATGTGGGACAGTAGAGCTGCTTCATCTCTCTCGGGACAATATGACCAAGTTCAAGAAGTTCCAGAAATACCTTCTGAGCAAATTTCTTATGCTCCGGTCTGGTGGTCCTTGAAAAATTGTCAAACTCAATCCCGAATCTTTTAAAGTCGCTATCGATAATCGAGTGGAATTTGTCAACTACTTCAATTGGCGTGATACCCATCTTCTCAGCTGTGATTGTGATTGGAACGCCATGTTCATCAGTGCCTGAGCAGAAAAGAACGTCGTGGCCCTGCATTCGCATATACCTTACATACAGGTCTGCAGGAAGGTATGCTCCTGCAAGGTGTCCCAGATGGAGAGGTCCGTTTGCATAGGGTAGTGCACTTGTTACCATGTATCGTGCCATCAGTTTTCTCCCTGGTCTTTCGTGGTCTTCTTCTTTTTATGACGTCGCCGCCCTCTGCTCTGTTTTCTTTCCTGACCTTTTGCAGCAGCAACCGGGGCATTTTTGTCTGCTTTTTTGTGCTCCTGAGGGTTACTCCGTTTTTCCGGTGAAACCTGGGGAGGAGCAGGCTGGGTTCTTCTTCTGTGAAACTCCTCTATCTCTATTAATTCCTCTGACTCATCCTCGTACACAACTGTAACCATGTCGTGAAAGATGTCAGCTTTCTTAACGTTAGCCTGTCGACCTGCCAGTTTAACTGCTGAACCTTCTCTGGGAAAGGTTTTTGCTGCTCTCTTGTAAAATTCTGTTTCATACTCCAGACAACACATCAGTCTGCTGCATGCCCCTGAAACCTTACTGGGATTTGGAGAGAGCCCCTGTTCTCTTACTGCCTTGAGAGTAACAGATCTGAAGTCGTTGAGAAATCCCGCACAGCAGAGTCGTCTGCCGCAGATACCCACGCCATCCTTGTGTTTTGCATCGTCTCTCACACCGATCTGACGCATCTCTATCCTTGCTCTGAAAGCAGAAGCCATGTCCCTGACGAGCCCTCTGAAATCCGTTCTCTGATCTGCAGTGAAGAAAATGCGGATACGATTCCTGTCCATCTGCACTTCACATCCGGTCAACCTCATGTCCAGATTTCTTACTGTGACTCTTTTTGCGCAGTGCTCAAGAACCTGCTTCTCAAACTCAGAGTTTGATTCAAAGAGCTCAATATCCTCTCTTACAGGCAGCCTGAGCACGGCGCCCTCGATAAGCTCCGGTCTGATCTCAGAGGGCGGAAGCTTAGCTACCACCCTTCCCATGTCCTCTCCTCTGTCAACGGAAACAACCACCAGAAGGCCTGAATCCACAGGAACACCTGTCCTGTTGGCAAAAAAGGCAAGTCTGCGTGATTTGAATGCCAGCTGAAGTATCTCGAAGGGAGGAGCTTCGTCTTTATCTGAACTCATTATTGTTTCCATCCGTCTCTGACGCAGAAGCAAGCGCCGCTGCAAATGCCATAGCAGGTGAAACGTTAGCTCTCAGCCGTTCAATGCATAACTGCATACTGCTGACAGTATTTTCCAACATGCTGTCATCAAAACTCCCGGAATCTGGTAATTCGGAACTTGCCAGAGGCCCTGAACCGTGAACCTGTCTTCTTGCATCGTGAGCCAGAATTGTCAGCTGGGTGCACAGATCAAGAATTCCCTCTCTGCCAAGTTTTCTTGCGGTATCTGAAGCACAGGCTGCCAGTTCCATTACACCTGTACTGCCGCTGATGATTTTACTGAACAGTTCCAGTGCAACACTGTTATCAGACTGGTCTGCTCTGCTCAGTTCAAGTGCTCTCCCGGGTCTGCCGTCTGATACAAGGGCAAGTTTCTCTGCTCTCTCGCTGTCTATGCCTCTGTCTATCAGAACTTTCTTTATAATTTTTGAAGACACCCTGCCGAATCTGATGGTGTGAGCTCTGGATCTGACTGTAGGGAGAAGACCGTTAAGCCGTGATGTGATCAGGATGATGAGCGTGTTGTCAGGAGGTTCCTCAAGGGTTTTGAGCATGGCATTTGCCGCTTCCCTGCGCATGAGATGTGCTCCAAGTATTATCTCGACATATCCCCTGCCCTCGAATGACTTTCTGGAAAGGCGCTGTTCAAGTACGCGAATCTGTTCGATGGATATGTATGAATTCCCGGCAATCTGCAGGGGGGTAATGCCGTCAGCAGCCCTGGTGGCAAACAGTTTTGCCAGGTTTTCCGGCGTGGTGGTTTTCAGAGTTGGTATGGTAAACCTTACATCAGGATGGGTAAATGTAGCTATCTGTTTGCAGTGTCTGCATTCCCCGCAAAATCCATCTTCAACTTCTCTGCACATATGAATTCCGGCAAGATCCATTGCAGCAGTAAGTCTTCCACTGCCCTGGGGACCGGCCAGAATGTATGCATGGGCAAGTCTTCCGCTTCTAACCGCTGCCAGAAGAAGATTCCTGGCCTGATTCTGCCCGACTATTGTTGAAAAAGGTTCCATAAAACAATCACCTCAGGTAAAGCAACGGGTTAACAGGCTCACCGGCTCGTCTGATCTCAAGATAGCAACCGGATCTTCCTCCAGGAAGAGGGCCGGTAATACCCAGGCTGGAACCGGTCTCAACCGACTCACCCCTTGATACTTCCAGAGAGCCAAGGTGTGCGTAAACACTGTAGTACCCGTCGGAATGGTCAAGGACAACCATTCTTCCCATGTTTAAAAATTCTCTGGCGTACAGTATAACACCAGGGCCGATGGCTGACACATTGGAACCGGTACCGTTAACTGCGATGGAGATACCGTCACTTATGGTCTCCGTACCGTAAACAGGGTCAGTGGCAGTGCCGAAAGACCGGACCACTGTACCTCTCACCGGCCAGTTCACAGAGCCGCTGTTAACTGCCAGGTACGCCGTGGACGAAACATCCGCCGAGGGCGGCTCTCCGCCGGAACTGCCGGTACGCAGAGTTGATACAAAGGAAGAAAGCTGTTGCCTTCTCTGCTCCATGGCCATTGCCGAATCTCTGGCAGCAGTTATCTGACTTTCAAGTGTCTGACGAAGAAGAGTCTGCCTTTCCTCTTCTCTGTAGATCCTGTTCTGTACTGACTCCATCTGAAGCCTTAACTCCCGAACAGTGCTTGCCAGTTGTTCCAGGGAATCTCTGTATTCTGAAAGTGAATCACCTGACTGTTCAAGCAGATGCATTCTTTCAGCGGCAATACCGGCAATGTGATCGATAACCGCCATTCTTCTCAGATATGTATTCACACCTCCCGGTGCAAAAAGAACTGCTGATCCAACCATGTTGCGTCTGGAATACAGAAAGCGGATATAGCCCTCAACACTGCTTTCAAGAGAGGCTCTGGCAGAGTCGGTAACAAACCAGCGCTGATCAATTCTCTG
This sequence comes from uncultured bacterium, assembly GCA_964386635.1. GTDB lineage: Bacteria > Fermentibacterota > Fermentibacteria > Fermentibacterales > JCC-6 > Sabulitectum. Next base: position 24,941 of record CAYLRO010000019.1, read on the forward strand.
TATGTCGGAAGTCAGGAATACCTCTCGCACTGCAAGCTCATTGTAGTAATCTCTTGCAGCTTGCAGGTGATCTCTGATCCCTATGAGAATCTCTTCACTGGAAGCATGTCTGTTTTCCAGATCTTCCAGGTAAACCCTTGTTTCCTCAAGCCTTGCATCCAGACTGTCAGCACCGGATACCCTGCAGAGAACTGCAAGAAGGATGGAAAATACCAGTCCAGTCACTTTCTGATTCCTATTTCAGAAGCCTGGAAGCGAACTCCTCTGCCATGTCTGTCTTCTCCCAGCTGAAGCTGCCATCCTCTTCCGGAATTCTTCCGAAATGACCGAAAGCAGCAGTTTTCCTGAAAATGTCCTTTTTGAGTCCCAGATGATCAATGATCTGGTAGGGTCTCAGAGGGAACATGTCCCGAATTGCAGACTCTATATCTGCCACCACTGCCACCCTTTCAGTACCGAAAGTGTCTACTCTGACACTTACCGGATCAGGTCTGCCGATAGCGTATGCCAGCTGAATTTCACATCTGTCTGCAACTCCTGATGCCACAATGTTCTTGGCAATGTAACGGGCCATGTATGCAGCGCTTCTATCAACTTTTGTTGAATCTTTTCCACTGAAAGCTCCGCCGCCATGCCTGCCCATTCCTCCATAGGTATCTACAATGATCTTTCGTCCTGTTAGACCTGTGTCTCCATCAGGGCCACCGATAACAAATCTGCCGGAGGGATTGTAGAGCAGCTTTCCGGTCCATTCAAGATGGGGAATGAATCGTTCAAGAACAGGCAGGATAACCTTTTCCCTTATCTCTCTTTCCATGTCTGCATTGTCCATGTGGGCAGAATGATGAACGGACATCAAAATCTCTTCAATACCTACCGGTGTACCGTTTTCATAGAAAACAGTTACCTGACTCTTGGCATCAGGTCGCGCCCAGTCTATCTCGCCGGAGCGCCTGCTCATACTCAGTTGTTCAAGAAGTCTGTGGGAAAGATGAATCGGGTAGGGCATGAAAGCCTTGGTCTCGTTGCAGGCATAGCCGAACATAAGCCCCTGGTCACCGGCCCCCTGGTTGGACACAACTCCTGCATCAATATCCTGTGACTGTGAATGCATGCGATTTTCTATTTCCACATTATCAAAATGAAAACCTATTTCAGGAAGAGTGTAGCCTATATCCTTCACGGTTTCCCTTACAAGTGATTCATAGTCAACATTTCCGTTTCCCTTGACTTCCCCTGCCAGTAAGCAGTAATTGGTTGTTACAAGGGTCTCACAGGCAACATGCGCCTCAGGATCAAGCTTAAGATGAGCGTCGAGAACTGCATCCGAGATCTGGTCACAGACCTTGTCGGGATGCCCCTCGGAAACCGATTCGCTGGTGAACAGCTGTCTCATTGGTATCTCCATTTCCTCTTGCAGTACAGTAAAAGGCCGTCGTCCGACGGCCCGAGGCTTCTGGCTGACGGCTTTTTAGCACTTTTTTTTACGTGGTTGCAATAAACCTCAAATCAATCCACCGTAGATAAATATACCAGTATCCTGCTGATGGGCAAAGGTCTGGCCCGATCAGACTCCTGAACTTTCTTCGGTTTTTCCGGCAAGATCCTCACCGTTACTCAAAGTCCTGGCCAGATTTTCTGAGAGATCGCTCATATCGTCGGAAAATTTGTTGAGAAGGGAATTCTTCTTCAACTCTTCCCGCCTTGCCTGAAGTTCTTTTTCCCTCCTGGCTGTGCGCTTGTTCTCCTCCTTCTGCCACTCCCTCTGTCTTAGTCCTTCCAGATAGCTTTTACCGGAACTGTCAGGGAACAGATAGTACAGAAGTTTCTCATGAGTGGTTTCTGCAAGGGGAAGATCCGTACCGTCTGCATTGGGAATTGTTCTGTTGAAACCGGATGAATCATACTCCCGCTCATCTCTGAAACCGCATACTTTTTCCCTGTAGTCAGGGTCTATGTCAAACGGGGTTTTCCCGTAGAAACCGGCGATAAGATTGAAATACTGAACGGGATTCACCGATTTTCCCATGGCAGTGAAGTACGCTTTAACTCCAACTATCTGTGAAGTGGGAGTGACGAGAGGACACCATCCCGCCTTCTGCCTTACTTCCTGAACAGCCTCGAGAGCTCTTCCAAGATATTCTGATTTATTGTCCCGGGCCAGCTGGTTTACAAAGTTGGAATACATTCCCCCGGGAATCTGAGCATTGAGTACCTCAATATTAGGTGCAGGAAATCCACAGGCTTTTTCAAGGGCATGGGTGGTTGTCAGCGCTTCATCAATTCTGCCCTTTGCAAGATGACCGATGATCTGCTCCGCCATTGGCAGGAGGGTATCCCGACCGGGCCACACAGAACGGTGAATTTTCAGATCAAAGCTCTTCTCAACCTCTTCAACCACTTCCCTCATTCTTTTGTGAAGGGGCTTCAGAGTCTTATCAGACAGATCCAGCCCTGTTTCTATTCCAAGAACTTCCGCAAAAAGGGAAACGATCTCGATTGAAGGATGAGAAGCTCCTCCTGCCAGAGGCAGAAATGCGGTATCTATCTTGTCAACTCCGGTGAGCAGAGCAATTAAGGCGGAAATATGCCCGAATCCCGGGGTACAGTGTGTATGACAAACAACAGGTACCTTCAGATTCTCTTTCAGAGCTCTGTAATACTCCCAGGCCATAACTGGTGTTTTCAGACCGGCCATGTCCTTGTCTGTTACCATGTGAGCCCCGAGCTTTTCAAGCTCAAGGGCTTTCTTTACAAAGTGGTTAATGTCGTATGGAGTTCCGGTGGTATAGCAGACAGCTGCGTCGAAAGTACCTCCGGCTTCATTCACTCCCTCCAGAGCTGCCTGGAAATTAGGTGTGTAGTTCAATGCGTCGAATATCCGCATGACTGTCACTCCTGCTTTCACCGCTTCCCTGTTGAAATCCTTTACAATATCATCGGGATAAGGATCGTAACCGAACAGATTCTGACCCCTGGACAAAGCTCTGAGGCCGGCTTTGTAGGGAGATGCAACATCCCGCATCCTCATAAGTCTGTCAAAGGGGCTTTCATTCAGGTATCTCATTGCACTGTCAAGTGTTGCCCCGCCCCAGACTTCAAGAAGCTGAACCCCTGAATCCAGAATCATGGGAAGCAGGTCCAGTACCTGAGCTGAGGACATTCTTGTCGCAAGAAGTGACTGCTGGCCATCCCTGAGAGTCAGGTCAACAAGCTCTACGTTTCTTCTGGAGACAGCTTCCATTCTGGGAGCAGGTTTTCTATTTTGGAACAGTTCTTTGAACCACATGTGATCTCTTTTCAGGTTAACCTTGGGTTAGGGGTTACTCCATTTCTCGCTGAGAATTATATTGAATTGCAGCGGAGGAGTGTTACTGTTATCTTTCTTTGATTGTGTGGTGATTCCTCTTCGTTGTTTCTGATCATCCGTTTCAAGAATTTGCAATACTAACAGCGGAGTTGTTCCTGATGAATAAAAGCCGGGTTGCTTATCTACTGTCCCAGGCAAAGGAACACATTGACCAGAACCAGAGGGATGAAGCTCTTGACCTTATAAGACAGGCGCTTCAGGAAGATCCTGGCGAGATGGCAATTACTGAAATCATACTTTCCATGGAACGCCATGGAACAGTTAAAAAAGCTTCGGAAGAAACACATTACCAGACCAATGAATCAACTCTCGAAAGGAACTATTCCGGGATTATGGATCCAAAACTTGAAAGAGCTTTCAAACTCTCCGACGACGCATTCTCCCAGGGCAACGACGCAAAGGCTCTTGCTTACCTGAAGAAGGCTGTAAGCCTTTTCCCTCATGAGCCGGAAGCCGCTGAACGTCTATCTTTTATGAAAACAAGAATACAGGCAGGCAATCTGGTGAAAATCGGCAGAAAAAAGCTTTCTGAAGGCGATATTCAAAAGGCTGTGTCTGCCTCCAGAAGAGCATTCGACCTGCTTGCCAGCGCTCCAGGGCTGGACGAGCTTCTTGCTGAGATCGAAAGCATAAGAAAAACTGAAACCGCAGGGAAACCTGTTAGAAGACCGGAACCTGTGGAAGAACCGGAACCTGAGATCCAGGACGAACCCCAGGGTCCGGAAAGCGGCACAATGCTCTGGGCTGACAGAATCAGAGCAGCAGTCAAGGAAGACAGGTTTGAAGAGGCCGGAAAAATGGTTGCCGAAGCAGTAAGTACATATCCGGATGACCCGCTGCTGAACTCATTCCATACAAAGCTGAAAAGACTGGGGTTCGTTAAGTAGTTTTTCAGCCGGCAAAAAATTCCGGTACATTAGTCAGCAGAATACCAAGGGTAAGAGTTGCTATTCCTATGAGGAAAAGCAGAGCTGGCCCGAGTTTTCTGCCGCCGTCTTTTCCGTTCTTTACAAAGCCAGTTATGGAAAGTGCCAGTCCTGCAATAACCAGTACCAGATAAGAATAGTTCAATTCAATCTCCATCCTGTCATGATGCGTCTTCTTTTATCTTCTCCCAGAGTTTCTTCTGGTCAGATGTAAGCTTCTCCGGCAGCTTAACTGCAACAGTTACAAGCTGATCTCCAGCCTGGCCGTTCACAAGAACACCTTTCCCTCTCATTCTCAGTACAGAACCAGGCTGTGTTCCCGGTGGGATCTTCAGCTTAACTCTGCCGTCAAGGGTCCTGACCATCAGGGATGCCCCAAGTACCGCCTGTGCTGCAGTAACCGACACACTGCACAGCAGATCTCTGCCCTGACGGGAAAAGAATCTGTCGGGTTTAACCCTGAAATAAACCGTAACCGGAGTTCCCCCCACGGAAGCTCTCATGGCCGATCCATCTGTTACTCCCGGCGGTATGCGCAGGGAAAGCTTCTCTCTTCCCTGAACTCTTCCAGTTCCCTGGCAGGTGTTGCAGATCTTCTTGAAAGTATAGCCTCTGCCACCGCAATTGGCACATGGATAATGAGCTGAAAAAATTCCGCCTCCACCCACTGTGCTTCCAGTTCCGCCGCAACTGCCGCAGGTCTCCCTGCCTGTTCCACCGTTGCCGTCACAACTGCTGCAGTTCACGGGAAGCTGAATTGTCCTATGTACGGTGCCTCCCTTTGCTGCAGTTACAAATGGAATTTCCAATTCAATACTGGCAGGTTCATGACCTGATGACGTCCCACCAAAGGGGGATCTTCCACCACCGCCAAACATGGACCTGAGTATATCGCTGAGATCAGAGAATCCCTCTGTTCCTGCTGCTCCGGCAAAAGGATCATGACCACCCCTGCGCATCTGGTCATATTTTTCCCGTTTTTCCGGATTACCGAGAACATCATAAGCATCAGAAATTGCCTTGAATCTCTCTTCCGCCTCTGAATCGCCCTGATTTGCATCAGGGTGATTCTTCTTGGCAAGCTCTCTGTAGGCATTTCTCAGCTCATCTGCAGTTGCGCTCTCATTTACTCCCAGAATCTGATAAAGGTCTTTGTTCAAAAAACATCAACCCCCATTCCTGGCTGGAGCCCTTCCGACCTTAACCCTTGCAGGTCTGAGAAGGTCCTGACCGAACCTGTATGCCTTCTGGTACACTTCAAGGACAACATCGAAATCGCCTTCTTCTATATCCTCTGCGAACATTGCTTCGTGGATATTGGGGTCAAACTGATCGCCAGGCACTGAAGGGAGCTCTTCCAGACCTTCCCTCTTGAGAATGCCCTTAAGCTGCTGGTAGGTTTGCAATATCCCGTCAACAATTTCCTTGTCGGAGTGTTCGCCCTGAGCTGTCTCTCTGGCTCTGTCAAAGTTGTCCAGAACCGTGAGAAGCTCAGAGACCAGCTTCTTCCTGCCCTGATCTATCAGCCGGTTGAAGTCTCTGGCCTGTCTTTTTCGGTAATTGTCAAACTCGGCTGCAAGCCTCTGATACCTGTCAAGAAGTTCATCCCTCTCATCAGGGTTCAACTCTTCAGGAGCCTCAACATCAATTTCCGGATCTTCAGATGCCTCGGGGCTGCTCTCAAGAAGTTCTTCTTCTTCAATGTGGGGCCGGCGGGAGCCGGAGCCCCGCCTGCCTTTTTTTTCAGTTTTTCTTCTTGGATCAGGCATCAGTCATCCACCACTTCGAAGTCAGCGTCAACTGCATCGTCCCCGGCACTCTCATCCTCGGTTCCTTCCGGCTGAGCATTCTGTGCCTGTTCACCATGCTGCTGATAGAACTTTGCCCCGGCTTCCTGCCAGGCTTTCTCAAGCTCGCTGACCTTTGTGGAGATCTCTGAGTTGTTATCTCCCTCAAGTGCTTTCCTGGTTTCAGATATGGCCTCTTCCAGTCTGGCTTTGTCAGCAGGGTCAAGCTTGTCGCCCATCTCCCCTATCTGCTTCTCCACCTGGTAAGCCAGGTTCTCGCCCTTGTTTCTTGTCTCTACAGCCTCTTTGCGCTGATCATCTTCTGCAGAGTGAGACTCGGCATCTTTCACCATCTGCTCTATTTCTTTCTCCGACAGGCCACTGGATGATTCAATCCTGATCTTCTGCTCTTTACCTGTTGCCTTGTCTTTTGCCGACACATGAACGATGCCGTTGGCATCTATGTCAAACTCGACCTCGATCTGAGGCAGGCCTCTTGGAGCAGGCGGAATACCTTCAAGAGTGAATCGGCCGAGAGTTCTATTGTCTGCAGCCATCTTTCTCTCACCCTGAAGAACATGGATCTCCACGCTTGTCTGGTTGTCGGCAGCTGTACTGAAGATCTGCCCCTTCTTTGTGGGAACAGTGGTGTTCCTCTCAATAATTGGGGTGAAAACAGCCCCGAGGGTTTCAATGCCCAGTGTCAGTGGAGTCACATCCAGCAGAAGAACATCCTTAATCTCTCCACTGAGCACTCCTGCCTGAATAGCGGCTCCGATAGCAACCACTTCATCGGGATTCACGCCCTTGTGGGGTTCACGCTTGAATATCTCTGAGACCTTCTGCTGCACAAGAGGCATTCTCGTCATGCCTCCTACAAGGATAACCTCGCTGATATCGTCTGCTTTTACCCTGGCATCTTTAAGAGCATTAATGCAGGGCTGGACCGTTCTCTCTACCAGTTCCCCGGCAAGCTGCTCGAATTTTGCCCTGGAAAGGGTCATGTTGAGATGCTTTGGACCTGAGGCATCAGCAGTAACAAAGGGAAGGCTGATATCGGTGCTCATGGTGGTTGAAAGCTCGCACTTGGCTTTTTCTCCGGCTTCCTTGAGTCTCTGAACAGCCATGGGATCCTGAGACAGATCTATTCCCTGCTGCTTCTTGAACTCGTCAACCATCCAGTCCATTATCACCTGGTCGAAGTCATCTCCACCAAGATGAGTGTCTCCATTGGTGGATTTAACTTCGAAGACTCCGTCTCCGATCTCGAGAACGGAAACGTCAAACGTTCCGCCTCCCAGGTCATAAACTGCGATAGTGGCATTGCCCTTTTCTTTGTCCATACCATAGGCAAGTGCAGCTGCAGTTGGCTCATTCACTATTCTCAGGACCTCAAGACCTGCAATTCTGCCTGCATCCTTTGTGGCCTGACGCTGGCTGTCATTGAAATATGCAGGAACAGTGATAACCGCCTGAGTTACTTTTTCTCCAAGATAATCCTCTGCAGTCTTCTTCATTTTCTGAAGGATCATGGCACTGATCTCCGGAGGAGAGTACTTTTTACCTGATACCTCAACCCAGGCATCATTACTCTTACCTTCAACAACCTTGAAGGGCACCCTCTTGATCTCTTTCATGGCCTCATTGTAATGCATTCCCATGAAGCGCTTGATGGAGAAGATCGTTTTGCCGGGATTCGCAACTGCCTGCCTTCGCGCTACTACTCCGATGTGTCTTTCGCCGCTGTCGTTGAAAGCCACTACTGAAGGTGTGGTTCTTGTTCCTTCAGCATTGGGAATAACTACAGGTTCGCCGCCTTCCATAACGGCTACACATGAGTTCGTTGTTCCCAGGTCTATTCCTATTACTTTTCCCATATCAGTAACCTCCTTTATTTACATATGCTATTATTATATTATAGCTTAGTTCAACTGTTCTAATCCTCTTCCTATCTGTTAAGCAATACTTATGCCACTGAGCAATTCATGGCTATCTTACTGCTTTATAAGTAGTTATCTATTACAGGCATTGGAATGACCGCAGCGGAAAACTGTAAAGGTGCTATTGTGACACACATGTGCATGGTAAGCCCCTCATGGGGTATATTACTGGCTTCAACTCCAATGCCGGGAGAGAGATGTCCTCAGAAAAAATTACAGTTCGCGGAGCCAGAGAGCACAACCTGAAGGGTGTTTCACTGGAAATGCCCAAACACTCGTTTATAGTGTGTTCCGGAGTTTCAGGATCGGGAAAGAGTTCTTTCGCTTTTGATACACTTTACGCAGAAGGACAGAGAAGATATATCGAATCTCTATCTTCCTACGCCCGTCAATTCCTTGGACAGATGGAAAAGCCGGACTTCGATTCCATCGACGGTCTTTCTCCTGCCATCTCCATTGAACAGAAAACGGTAAGCCATAATCCCAGATCCACTGTGGGAACTGTAACAGAAATTTCAGATTATCTCAGAGTGCTCTGGGCAAGAGCAGGAGAGCCACACTGTCCGTCCTGTGGAAGACTTGTAAGTACCCAGACCTCACAGCAGATGGCTGATGCTGTTCTCAGCATGGCTGAAGGTACCAGAATTTACATTACTTCCCCGGTTATTTCCAACCGAAAAGGATCCCATGAAGATCTGCTGGAGGAAATCCGAGAAAAAGGATTTGTGCGGGTAATCCTCAACGGAGAATCCATGGAACTTGAGGCACTCAAGGGCCTGGACAGCAAAAAGAAGAATTCCCTCTCGGTAGTGGTTGACAGGCTTGTCGTGAACCCGGGCATTGAAAGTCGACTCACTGATTCCATAGAAACCGCTGTCAAACTGGGCAAGGGTATCATTTCCATTATCAATGCAGATACCGGTGAAGAAAAACTCATGAGCGAAAACAATGCCTGCGTTCACTGTGCCATCAGTCTTCCCGAACTGTCTCCCCAGCTGTTCAGCTTCAATAACCCCCTGGGAATGTGCCCGTCATGCTCCGGTCTGGGATACATGCTGAAGGTTGATCCGGAACTGATAGTGCCGAAACCTGCCATGTCCATCAAGGCAGGAGCAGTTGTTCCCTGGGGTATTCCGCAGGGTTGGGTTGCTGCTTCTCTGAGAACCATGAGCGCAGAGATGAACTTCAATTTGAGTACCCCGTGGATGCGGCTTCCTGAAGAGGTGAAGAGCATGATTCTCTATGGCTCCGGAGACAAGGAGTTCAGGATAAACTGGCAGACCTCGAACTCTTCAGGAGCATGGAACGGACCATTCGAGGGCGTCGTACATCGAATTGAAAGACTCTACCATCAGACCGGCAGCGACGACATGAGAAAGTACTACGAAAAATTCTTCAGAAAACATGTTTGCGACAAGTGCGACGGATCCCGGATAAGGGAAGAAGCCAGAGCGGTTCTTATTGACGGAAGAGGAATCCAGGAAGTCTCCGGAATGACAGTGGGAGACATCCTCAAGTTCTTTAATGAAGTAAAGCTCACAGACTACCAGAAGAGTATTGCAGAGAGACTTCTGAAGGAGATAAAGGCCAGACTGGGTTTCCTGAGCAATGTAGGGCTTCACTATCTGACACTGAACAGATCGGCACCCTCTCTCTCTGGAGGGGAGGCCCAGAGAATCAGACTGGCAAGCCAGATCGGCAGCGGGCTTACCGGAGTTCTGTATGTACTTGATGAACCCACCGTAGGCCTGCACCCAAGAGATAATGCCAGGCTTCTCAAGACCCTGGAAAGATTAAGAGATATTGGGAACACAGTAATAGTTGTTGAGCACGACACTGATACACTTCTTGCAGCCGATCACATTGTGGACTTCGGCCCTGGAGCAGGTGCTCACGGGGGTAAGGTAGTAGCCCAGGGTACTCCATCTGAAATAATGGCTCATCCGGAATCCATTACCGGAGCATATCTGTCAGGCAGAAAAACAATTATCAGGCTCGGGCATCTGAGAACGAAAAAAACTCCCTTCGTCACCATGAAGGGAGCATCACTCCATAACCTGAATTCTGTTAACGTGAGCATTCCTCTTGGAAGGCTTGTGGCCGTAACCGGAGTTTCCGGATCCGGTAAAAGCTCTCTTATAGGGCAGACCCTTTTCCCTGCAGTATCACGACTCACCGGTGGATCATCAAAGATGAAACCGGGGCCGTACACGGAGATTGAGGGCCTGCACCATGTAGACAAGATTATCAACATCTCCCAGGACCCAATCGGAAGAACACCCAGATCAAATCCCGCAACCTATACGAAGGTTTTTGACAGCATACGCAACCTGTTTTCCGAACTTCCCGAATCCAGGATCAGGGGCTACAAGCCGGGACGGTTCAGCTTCAATGTAAAGGGAGGCAGGTGCGAGGACTGCAGGGGTGCAGGAGTGAAGAAAATCGAAATGCACTTCCTGCCGGATGTTTTCATAGAATGTGAAACCTGCCAGGGACAAAGGTTCAACAGGGAAACACTGAAGATCAGATTCAGAGATTACAACATTTCCGAGATACTGAACATGACCATTGAACGGGCCATGGAGCTTTTCGAGAGAATACCTTCCATATACTCTACTCTCAAGGTGATCAACGAAGTGGGGCTGGGCTACATTCAGCTCGGACAGCCTGCTCCCACCCTGTCAGGTGGAGAAGCACAGAGGGTGAAGCTGGCAAAGGAACTTTCAAGACCGTCAACCACACACACGATGTACATTCTCGATGAACCAACCACCGGTCTTCATCCACATGATGTAAACAAGCTTCTCAAGGTACTTGACAGGCTGGTAAGTGCAGGAAACACCGTAGTTGTCATCGAGCACAATATGGATGTGATCGCAAGTTCAGACTGGGTAATAGACCTGGGTCCTGACGGAGGAGACGGCGGAGGAGATATTATTGCCTGTGGCACTCCTGAACAGATCGCTGAAGTGGAAAACTCCCATACAGGCTACTATCTGAAACAGCGGAGAATCTAACCCAGGGAAACAGAAGGTCGCAGCGTAAGATCACCGGGCAGGAAGTCCGGTACATGTATCAGTTCCAGATCATCTTTCACTATTGAAGCAGCATATGCCGCCCGTGACTGTGAATATGGAGCTGCGGCAAGTATCAGCCCGGATCTTTCCGACAGAAGACATGTCTCAAGGAAATCGGCAAGCAGCACAATGCTCGTGTGATTTCTGAAACAGTCAACATGGAATTGTTTTGCTCTGCCTGAAAGAATGTCTTCTGTGAAAGTGGGTGATTTTGCTCCCACTTCTCCTGTAAGAACAGATGTGCGCACCACACAGGCATCAGGATCTCTTCTTAAAACAGCTCTGTCCCCAAGCAGCTTGGTCCAGCCGTAAAGAGATTTCGGCACCGAGGGAGATATCTCCGTATAAGGCGGAACACCTCCTGCATAAACCAGGTCAGTTGAAATATGAACAAGCCGTTTGCCACCCTTCCTGCAGAACTCAGCCAGGTTCGCCGGCCACAGGGAATTAATCTTAAAAGCAGATACCGGATCCCTGGTACATCCTCCCCTGGATGAAAGGGCAGCGCAGTTCAGAACGAATTCAGATTCCCCGGGAATAATATCCTCAGGCTGAACATTCCGCAGGTCGCAGCCCCTGCTCCGGGAGCAGGGGCTTATGACCCATGTATCTTTCAACTTCTTTGAAACCGTTGTTCCCAGTCGTCCTGTGGAACCTGAAAGAAAGAGCGATCTCACCTCATGTAACCGGGAGTTACTGCAAAGTACGCGAAGATTCCGTCTGTACTCAGCACCAGTTCATCGTCTGATCCCATAATGGCCTCTAGAGTTTCCATGGTCTGCATGAACCTGTAGAAATCAGGATATAACTCATAAGCCTGGGCATATATGGCAGCGGCTGTACTGTCAGCAGTTCCCCTGATTCTGAGGGAATTCAGGTCTGCAAGAGATCTGATGCTGTCAACCCGGAGGTCGGTTTCAGCAAGGATCGTCTGAGCCATTCTATGTCCTTCTGCACGGTACCTTGTAGAGATCCTGTTGCGCTCAGCCTGCATTCTTGTGAAAACCGCCTGCTGGTTTGCCATGGGAAGATCTGCTCTTTTTATTCTTACATCAACAACAAGAATACCGTATTCCTCTGTCATTACCCTTGTTGCATCAGTAACCCTGTCCAGAAGAGCCTGCCTGCCCTGACCGGCAGGAACCCGGATCATCCTGATTACCTCTACTATCTCGCCACCTGATGTCATGATGATGTTCTCAGCAGTGGTGTCGGTATAAGCAACATTGTCCACCAGATTTACATACTCACCGATACCCACAGGATCATTGTCGTTCCTGACTATATGGATCAGGTCACTTCTGCCTATCTCCTGACGGAGTACAGAGTAGATCACATCATCAAGTCTTGAACCGGCTGCATTCACCGTCTGCACACTCTGGAGGAACAGCAGAGGATTCTGTATGCGCCACCTTGCGTAACAATCCACCTGAAGATGCTTCTTGTCTCTTGTAACCACATCGGAAGGATCATCATCATACTCAAGAAGCCTGTCATCAAACATCACAAGCTGCTGCAGAAAAGGTATTTTGAAGTACAGTCCTGCACCTGAGCTGAGAGCAACTCCAGGAGCATTCAATTGCATCCATTCCTCTATCTCTGCCATTTCCACATCGGTTCTGTCACCCAGTATGACTCTCACCGGTTTTCCCAGCTGAAGAATAACTGCCTGCTCGGTTTCACTAACGGTAAAGAAGGCTCCAAAAAATACCAGAAGACCGAAAACAACCAGGGCAACTGTAAGACAGCCCTTGAATTTAGGAGGAGTTCTCATTACATGCCTCCTTCCAGGTTGTAATGGGTCAGGGCGCCGGCATCCTGGTCAACAATTGTCAGCTGAACATTGGCCATTACATTTTCCATCATCTCAAGATGAAGCCTTGCGGAAGTAACCTGCGGGCTTTTAGCATACTCCGTTGCAACTGCTGTGAACCTCTCTGTTGCACCCATAGCCCTGTTTATTCTTACCGCAGCGTATCCCAGCGCCTCATTAACTGTTGAAACTGAATCGGCTCTGGCCTCAGGAATAACCTGATTCCTGTAACCTTCAGCCTCGTTGATGTATGCCTGCATGTCCTCTCTTGCAGTAGCCACATCCTTGAACGCATCTGAAACCTGAGCAGGAGGCTGAACATCCTTAAGCTGAACGGCTACAATGTCCACACCCATTCCGTAATTGTCGGCCATCTCCTGAACCTGCTCCATAATACGGTTCTGTATCTCAAGTTTTCCTGTAGTAAGAACCGCGTCAACAGCATTGTCTCCAATGACCTGTCTTATGCACGCCTCTGCTATATCCCGAAGAGTTCCGTCAGGTTCTCTGACATTGAAAAGATAGGAGTCAATCTCCCCGATACGGTACTGAACGATAACAGAACAGTTAATGATATTCTCGTCTCCGGTTAGCATCTGAGCCTCTCGGAGCAAGTCCGGGTCGTTAAAGCCCACATACCTTGTGGTTCCACCGGATACAACTGTTCGGAAACCTATCTCCACCCTCTGCACCACATTCACAGGTGCTTTTATCACAGTTTGCACCGGCCAGGGCAGCTTGAAATGAAACCCCGGGCCATTGATTGAAGACAGCTTCCCGAATGTCAGGATTACACCCTGTTCCTCAGGACCCACAATGTAGAATGGCCCTCCAGTGAGAAGCCAGATCACAAGAACAACTGCCACAACCCCCATAAGGACATGTCTGGCACTCACGGTCTGCGGTGTCACAACCCTCATACCGTCTCCCCTCTTTGTTCGATCTATTTTGATTCGTAAGATTCCAGTTTTCTCTGAAGAGTTCTTCTTCCAATACCAAGAAGTGAAGCAGTCTTTGTTCTGTTCCCGCCTGTAAGATCAAGAGTTTTTCTGATGGTCTCTTCCTCCACCTGGGACAGTTCCATGGGAAGACAAAGTTCCAGGGTGCTGCATGAGTCTTCTTTCACCCGTTCGAACTCCTGCGGCAGATCCTCAATGGTAATTCTGCTTCCGCATGTAATGAGAAGACTCTCCATCATGTTTTTGAGCTGTCTGACATTTCCAGGCCAGCGGTAGTTCTTAAGTCTCTGTATAACTTCCGCATCAAGTTCAGGCATGGCAAAATGGTGCCTTTCCGCTGCCTGTCTCAGAAGAGTCATAGCCAGAAGCGGGATATCGGTTTTTCTGGCGCGAAGTGGCGGTATATCAAGCTCGATAACTTTCAGGCGATAGTACAGATCCTGTCTGAAAGTCCCCTCCTGAACCATTTCCAGGAGTTCCCTGTTTGTGGCTGCAATTACCCTTACATCAACAGGAACAGGAGTATTGCCTCCAAGCCGGGTAACTTTTTCCTCCTCAAGCACCCGCAGCAGTTTGGCCTGTACACCCAGGGGCATATCGCCGATCTCATCCAGAAGAAGAGTTCCTCCGTCTGCAGCCTCGAATTTTCCCGATCTTCTGGAATCGGCTCCTGTGAAAGCTCCCCTTTCATAGCCGAACAGTTCGCTTTCAAGAAGGGTCTCCGGGATGGCAGCACAGTTGATGGCAATGTAACTTCCGCTGCGTCTGCTCATTGAGTGAATTTCACCGGCCAGCACATCCTTACCGGTTCCACTCTCACCTGACAGAAGCACCGTTGTCTTCACAGGAGCAACTCTGGCGGCTTTCTTCATCAAATCGATCATGGATCTGCTGCGGTACAGCATTCGTCCGGAACCTGTCTGTTCATCTGCAGGGAAAGGTTTAGCGGCGGATCTTGTGGAAATTTTCATTGATGATCTGGAAAAAGCAGTCTGAAGCGCATTCCGCAGATTGTCTCCCTTGTCAGTATCAAGCAGTATGTCCACAACTCCTGCTCTCATCCAGGAAATTGCCTGACTGGCACTGATATTTCTGCCGTAAATAACAACACTGGAATCAACATTGGCCCGTGAGAGAGATTCAAGGAATGTGCTCATGTGCAGGTCGGAGAGCTCCGAGCTGGCGGCGATAACATTCACCGACCTTGACTTGACTCTTCTCAGAGCTGTTCTGGCGGTATTCTCCATTGTACAGTTGTACCCGAAGGAAGATGCCTCGGCTCTGAGCCTGGACGCTCTTTCTTCATCACCGTCAACGAAAAGAACTGTACCCCGGCCAAGTATGGTGCTCATTTCAGCACTTCTCACCGGCATCCGGGTTCTTAACGAACAGGAACGGAGGCATGGCAAGAGCATCAATACCTGTTCCGTAGAAACACCTTACTGCATCAACCGGCGTGTTCACGATTGGTTCTCCACGAATATTGAATGAGGTATTGAGTATCACACTGACTCCTGTAAGATCCGAAAACTCCTTTATCACATCGTAATAGAACTGATTCTGTTTCCTTGTAACTGTTTGTACCCTGGCGGTGTTGTCTACATGTGTCACTGCAGGAATAGTTTCTGCCATTCCTTCAACCACCGGATATGTCTTTATCATGTACGGGGATCGCTTACAACCCTGGAAGTACCTGCCTGCATCCTCTTCAATACAGACAGGAGCAAATGGCCTGAATCCCTCCCGGTGCTTCACAACACTGTTAACAATATCCTTCATCTCGGGTCGACGGGGATCAGCAAGGATGGATCTGTTGCCAAGAGCCCTGGGGCCGAATTCCATCCTTCCCTGAAAAACAGCAACCACCTTGCCGGCGGCTATCATTTCAGCCACTTTCCCTGGAAGATTCTCAGGTCTCTCCGGACTCAGCTTGGCCATCTCAATATCAGCCTCTATCTCAGATTCGTCATATCCCGGGCCAAGGTACATTGACTCCACAGGTTTAAGAGGAGTTTCAGGTGCCACAAGCCTGTGAACCGCAGCAGCTGCCCCGGCAGAGGTACCGGCATCGTTAGGCGCAGGAAACGGGCACACTTCATCAAATCCGCTCTCCCGCTCAAACAGACCGTTCATCACGCAGTTGAGAGCAGTGCCTCCAGCTATCACCAGAAGGTTGTTCTCAGACTTTTCCCTGAGGAACCTGACAATGGACATTCCGGCTTCCTCCAGGGCCCGCTGAGCACTGGCTGCAATATTGGCGTGAACAGCTTCCGGTTCTCCGGCGGATGGATCCCGAGGGGGACCGATTATCCCGGTGACCTCACTGCTGAAGCTGGCATGGTGAACTCCCATGGAAACATCCAGCAGTTTCTTGTTTATGACAAATCTTCCGTCACAGGCGCTGATGATCTTTCTGAACAGGTCCAGGTATTCAGGTTTGCCATAGCTGGATAGTCCCATGACCTTATACTCGTCATTGTCCGGTGTGAATCCCAGGTAGGCAGTCACTGCAGAATAAAAAAGCCCGGGAGAGTTGGGAAGACGGGTTTTTCGGTATGGTGTAATACCGTCTTTTGAGATGTCTCCCACCAGGCTGGAATGTTTTTCGCCGGCTCCATCCATGGTGAGAACCGCTGCATCTCTGCATCCTGCTCCCAGCCAGGCGGACCATGCGTGTGCTTCATGGTGATCGATGAAATGGAAACGGGGATTAAAGGACTTTCCCAGATGTTCCTTCATAAGGCCGGGAATTCCCGCCATCTTTCCGGAACCGCTCAGTTGACCCAGCAGAAACTTCACAGATCCCTTCCTCTGCATGTAACCTGGCCATGCTCTGAAGGTTTCACTTCTTATTGCTCCGGGAACCATATAGAATGCCACATGATCAATGTCAGCAGGTTTCAGCCCTGATGATCTCAAGAGGTACTTCACAGCTTTTGCAGGATAGGATGCATCGTGCTTTCTTCTTGTGAATCGTTCTTCTTCAGAGGCTCCGACAAGAACCCCGTCAATAAACAGTGCCGCGGCAGCGTCGTGCTTGTAGCAGTTCAACCCGAGAATGGCTGTCATCTGTCGTCCCGTCCGTTAGATCGGTACAGCTCTCCCAGCGACTTCAGACAGTAGGACGAAGTAAACCTGATGTCCTTTCTTCCAAGTCCCGGATTTACCAGTCCGGCTGCGAGTCTGCACCCCTGCAACAACCCCATGAACATTCTGAAGAGAGTCACGGAGCCCCTATAACCGTGCTTTTGAAGGAACTTTACCTTCGCATGAATATACTTGGTGTATGTGTCATTACCAAACTTTTTCCTGGCTGATGCTCCCTCAACATGCACTACTTCCGAAACAGGGATGAATACAGAATCAAACCCTTTTTCATGCAGCCTGAACTGAAGCTCAGTTTCTTCATGATAGAAAAAGAAATCTGTATCGAAGCCGCCGGCTTCAATAAAAAGATCCCGCCTGAATACCATAACTGCTCCGACTAACCAGTCCACTGTTCTTTCCTCACAGTGAGAATCGTTCACTGCCGCCTTGCGTTTGAGAAATGGAATATTCTCTCTGAGAAGCTTACCGGGAAAGGGAAAATCCCGAAGGGACCGCTGAAGAGAACCGTCCGGCCACAAAAGCCTGGGGCCGATGATCCCTGCTCCGGGATGTCTGTCCAGCGCATTGAGAAGGGCTTCAAGAGAACCGGGAAGGAACACGGTATCAGAGTTTGCCAGGACTATTACAGGTGAATCAATGTCCTTTACTGCTCTGTTCGCACCTCCTGCAAAACCGAGATTCTCAGCTGAGGATACAAGGCTGAACCAGGGTCTGTCGCCCCATTCCTCCTGAACAGCTTCCTTTGAACCATCAGTGGATCCGTTGTCGAATACGATCAACTCTCCCTTTAATCTGTCAACAGGTTCCGCAAGAGAGCGTACCATATCAGGCAGAACTTCCATACCGTTCCAGTTAAGTGTCAGTACCGTAAATGGTTTCATTCCTCACCGTTCATTCTTGCGGTGCTCCTGTCAACAAGTTCTCCGAATCTGTCCATGTCTGCCTGGGACAGGGTTCGTCTGTGACTGCTGAAGTACAGATACGGATCTATGGAGTACCCCTGCGGGTCGTTTATCTGGTAATGAAGGTGCGGAGCAGTTGAGATCCCTGTGCTGCCCACTGTGCCCACCTGCTGACCAGCCTCAATTACAGCCCCGGCGAAAACTGCAGAGTCAATGGAGTGAAGGTGCAGAAACAGTTCCGAGTACCCTCCGAAATCTATCTCTATGCAATCACCATTGTAGGGTGTGTTCCAGTTTGTACGTGAAACCGTTCCTCCAGTAACAGAAAAAACCGCTGTTCCCTCTGGAGCCTTGTAATCCACCCCTGCATGACTGTGGTCACCTCTGGGTTCTCCATAAACACTGGTAATCTCTTCGAAGGTCCTTATCGGCATCCTGTCCAGCAGCTTGACAAGTTCAGTTCCGTCAGCCAGCCATGCAGAAGGCCAGTTATCCCCGGATCTGGTGAATGTGTATGCTGAGAAAGGTGAATTGGATGAACCGGCAACTGGAATGTATCGGATTGCCATGACCATGTTTTCCCTCTCTGAAACCTCCGGATCATAAAGAATACAGATGGAATCGCCTGCTATGAAGCCGCTCCAGGGGTTCATCTCCCAGACCAGATACCTTACGCAGTGGGCCCCAAGTATATCCGGGTTTACATCGGCCAGCTGAGAAAGAGAACTGTAAAGAGAGCCCTGAATCTCTATTCTGGCAAGCATCCAGAGATCAGCAGCAGATTCAGACGGAAGGCTGTCTTCCGGAACTGAAATCGAATCAGCTGCAAGGGAATCTGAAATCAGCGAATCAGGAAGAATTAACAGAGAGTCCGGATGAATAAGGGTATCACCGGCAATAAAAACCTCAGGAAGGGTATCCACAGGAAGAATCAGGCTCTCAACTGTATCCACCGATACACGGTTGAAATCCTCCATTGTAATAACGAAACTGTCTTCAGGTACAGGTTTATCTGCACAGGCTGCAAGAAGAGCAGCTGCTGCAATGACAAAATATTGGCAGATTTTCACTTTGACCCCGTCAGCATATTGACACACAATAAAACAATAGGGATACTATAAACATGGACGGTTCCAGGAGGGGATACAGGGTTCTCATCGTAGATGATGAGCCGGAAATACTTAACTTTGTCAGTGAAGTGCTCACTTTAAGAGGATTCACCTGCCGAACTGCAACCAGCAGCCGCCAGGCCCTCAGGAGGATGCGCGGAGAAGAGTATCATCTTCTGGTTACAGATATCAGGCTTCCAGACGGATCAGGCATCGACATAATCCGCATTGCCCGGGAAAAACATCCCTACATGGCTGCCATTGTTATAACAGGCTTTGCCTCTATTGAAGGTATCAAGGAAGCCATGAGCCTTGGAGCCCTTGACTACATTCCAAAACCTTTTACAGCAGAAATACTTATGGCTGCTGTTGATTCCGTGGTAAAGAAACAGAGGCTGCAGCGAAGTTCATCAGGTAAATCCCTGATTTTCGAGAGCAGGTCCATGCAGAAAGTCATGGATCTTGTTGAGAAGGTCAGTGTTACCGACAGCACGGTTCTCCTCACAGGAGAGAGTGGCACCGGCAAGGAAATGATTGCCAGATCTCTCCACAGGATGAGCAACAGATCCTCAGGTCCATTTGTTTCAGTTAACTCAGGGGGAATTCCGGAGGGTCTGCTGGAAAGCGAACTCTTCGGTCATGCAAAAGGGTCTTACACCGGCGCTCATTCCACTACCATCGGTCATTTTCAGGCAGCCGAAGGCGGTACTCTTTTCATGGACGAGATTGGAAACATGGGGCAACCCATGCAGGTAAAACTTCTTAGAGCTCTCCAGGAAAGAGAGGTTACGCCGGTTGGCTCAACAACACCGGTCCCCATCAATGCACGGCTTATCTCAGCTACCAACAGCAATATCAAAGATGACATGAACAGCGGAAAGTTCAGGAGAGACCTCTACTACAGGCTGAATGTCTTTGAGATAAACATCCCTGCCCTGAAGGACCGGCCCATGGACATCATCCCTCTTGCAAACCACTTCCTTCAGAGATTGATGGGACCTTTCGGCACTCGTTCCCTCTCTGACGCCGCTGCAAATGCTCTTATCACATACCAGTGGCCGGGAAATGTCAGGGAACTGGAAAATGTAATGGAAAGGGCTGTGGTTCTCGCAGGCAGCAATGAGATCGGCAGAGAGCATCTGCCGGATTGGATTGCAGCAACGTCTCCTGAAACCCCAAAGTCCTCCCAGGGCAGCGGGATAATCAACCTCAAAGCAATTGTTGACTCTGTTGAGAGTCACTATATTCAGAAAGCTCTTGTTTCCTGCAACTATGTCAAGGCAGATGCCGCTCTGATGCTGGGACTTAAGAGAACAACTCTTTTAGCCCGGATGAAGAAGTTGAACATCAACTAGAAGGAAGAGGGATACAGCTGGAAAGCAGCCATACTAGAATTCTGGTTATTGATGACAACCCTTTGGTGTGTTCTCTTGTTTCCAACACCCTCAAGGAGTACGGTTATCTTGTAGAATCCGCTGAAACAGGCAATGCCGCCACAGAATTGCTGTCCAGCAAAACCTACCAGATAGTTCTCTGCGACATTCTTCTTCCAGACACAAACGGCCTTGAATTTCTCTCTGAAATAAAAACAAGAAATCCTGACACCTATGTTATTCTCTTCACCGGACACCCGTCTGTAGACCTTGCAAAAGAAGCCATCAGACAGGGAGCCAGCGACTTCATGGCCAAGCCCTTTTCTTCCACAGAAATTCTTGAAGCTGTCAGACGGGCGGAGAACGAGCAGAGAGCTGATTTTTCAGGAATTACTTATTCCAAGTTGAGGATCCTGCATGAGTTGACTGTTGCCAACAAAATCACGAAAGAGAACAAAAGCAAATCTCTTCAGCATTTCGGCCAGAGATCCGCTGATGCGTTCGACGCTGACGAGCTGAGGATCTATCTCCATGAGCAGGGCAAATCTGTTCTGGAAAATGTTGTTGACATTGGTGATGCCAGCCTGGCGGACGAGGTTACATGGTACTTCCTTGCCAGCAGAACAATGCAGTCAGGCGGCGAGGTTCTTCTTGACGGCATCAACTCTGCTGATAAAGGCTTATCAGAGAGTGGCTGCTTCTTCATGGGAACGGTTATCCCAACTGAAGACAGGGAGCTGGGAGTAATCCTTGTAGGCAGAGTGGGGAACAAAGACCGGTTCAAAGCAAGAGACCTGAAGCTTCTGGGGCTTTATGCCGCCCAGCTGGGCAATCAGCTTCTAAACCTTGAGATGACTGAAATATTGCTCCAGAGCAACAAGGAGCTTGAGAAGATCAACCTTGTTACAAGCGGATTCTCCTCTTCTCAGGAAATGCAGTCTTCGGCTTTCTTTATCGCCAACGGGCTCAGGGAATTCATTTCTTTTGATGCCATCGGATTGTTTACATCAATTGATGATGGGCTGCCATACAATTTTGTTCTGTGGAATCAGCACCTTCCTAAAGAACAAGTGCTCTCCACAATGCACAAAAGCCTGAAAACGACTCTGGGCAAGGATGTTGCTGCCAGTCTTATGTCTAATGTCCGATTTGAAACATTCAAGGGCCGGAAGCAGAATCGCTCTTCCATACCGCCTGAATTCGAAATAATAAAGCTGGACGATTACGGAAAAGTCAACGGATGGATGATTACCTGTTCGTGGCAGGGCAGAAGCCATTTGAAACCTTCAAGCGATTTCATGCCCTTTATTATCAGACATGCCACCTCAGCCATGTGCAACTTCCTTCAGCACAGAAGGAATCAGACAAACTATCTGCAGACAGTTACAGCTCTTGCTCAAACCGTTGACATGAAAGACAAGTACACACATCACCACTCCAGAAATGTTACCGCATACACTCTGGCCATCGCAGACAACATAGGCCTTAAAGGCGCACCCAGAAATGTGTTATGGAATGCTGCCATTCTTCATGATATAGGCAAGATCGGAATTCCGGAAGCAATTCTGAACAAACCGGGCAAACTCACCGATGAGGAAATGGAAGTAATCAGAACCCATCCCGCAAAAGGCTGCAGCATTCTGAAACCCATTAAGGCATTTACAGGTCTCCTTCCTGCCATACTGTACCATCACGAGAGGTATGACGGGAATGGATACCCGGAGGGGCTTCAGGGTATCAATATCCCGCTGGCCGCCAGAATACTGACAGTCGCTGATTCTTTCGATGCAATGACAAGCAACAGGACTTACCGAAAATCACCGGGGTTCGAGTTTGCAGTAAACGAACTGAAGAACAATGCTGGAACGCAGTTCGATCCCGACCTTGTCGAGGCCTTTCTTGATGTGATACAGCCCGGCCCGTTCGAAGAAATCCTGAAACGATTTTGCACAGAGGTTGACAAGGGCGTTCTCTTTCATTCATGACTTGCCCTCCGGCAACATATTTAACAAAAAACAGCATGCAGGGAGACAGCCATGCCAGAGATAATTGATGTAAAGGCCAGACAGATACTCGATTCAAGAGGCAATCCAACTGTTGAAGCAGATGTTCTGCTTGAAGACGGCAGCTTCGGACGAGCCGCGGTACCCAGTGGAGCTTCAACCGGGGAACATGAAGCTGTTGAACTCCGGGATGGAGGAGACTCTTTCCTTGGCAAATCGGTTAATGCTGCGGTGAACAACATTCACACCAGGATCGCTCCGGCAATACTGGCAAGGGAAGCTTCCTGTCAATACGAAATTGACCGGGTAATGAGAGAGCTGGATGGAACCCCGAACAAGGGTTCTCTTGGAGCAAATGCAATTCTGGCGGTTTCCATGGCCTGCGCCAGGGCAGCGGCAGACAGCCAGATGATGCCTCTTTACAGTTACCTGGGGGGACCTTCCGCAAGAGTTCTTCCAGTACCTATGATGAACATCATCAACGGTGGACAGCATGCCTCAAACCCAATCGATCTTCAGGAGTTCATGGTAGTCCCTGCCGGGTTCACCACCTTCAGAAGAGCCCTGCAGGCAGGCGCGGAGATCTTCCACACACTGAAGAAACGGGCAAAGGAAGCAGGATGGTCCACAACAGTCGGAGACGAGGGTGGACTGGCTCCGGACCTTCCGGACAACACAGCAGCCCTTCAGTTCATTGTAGACACCATAAGTGCCGCAGGCTACACTCCCGGCGGAGATGTGTTCATAGCTCTCGACCCTGCCTCCAGTGAATTTTACAGGAATGGCCGTTACTACATGCACGGTGAAAACCCGGATGGTCTTACTTCAGAAGCCATGGTGGACTACTGGGAAATGCTTGTTGACAGATTCCCGATTGTCAGCATTGAAGACGGCCATGCAGAAGATGACTGGGCTGGCTGGAAGCTTATGACAGAAAGGCTGGGAGATAGAATACACATAGTGGGAGACGACCTCTTCGTAACAAATGTGGACCGGCTGCAGAAAGGTATCCATGAGAATTCCGCAAACGCCATACTCATCAAGTTGAACCAGATAGGTTCGGTTTCGGAAACCCTGGATGCAATCGACCTGGCCCACCGGAACGGAATGGCTGCAGTAATCAGTCACAGAAGCGGGGAAACCGCGGACACGTTCATTTCAGACCTTGCAGTGGCAAGGAACACCGGATTCATTAAAACCGGTTCAGCCTGCAGAACAGACCGCACCTCCAAATACAACCAGCTTCTCAGAATAGAGGAGGCACTGGAGGATACAGCAGTCTATGCAGGCAAATCCATGCTGAAAGGCTGACAGAGAAGTGTACCGGGAGAGAAGACAGGAAGAGGCCAGGAAAACCCGCCTCTTCACCACCCTCATGGTGATTGCTGTTTTCCTCATTGCCGGAGCCGTTCTTCTGTTCAACAGGAACGGCTTCATCGCAATCACTGAGATAAAAGAGGAAGTTGATTCTCTCCACAGAGAGAACATTGCTCTTGATCAGGAGATAGATTCTCTGAACAACATCATCCTCCAGCTTCAAACCGATTCCACATACATGGAGAAACGGGTAAGAGAGATACTGGGCTGGGGCAGAGAAGGCGAGCTGATCATCAGATTCACGGAGCCTGAAAACTGAGACATATCAGTTTCCTGCTGTCGCTGCTGCCTGTGATCTTCCTTCTGATCATTCAGCGGGGAGATATTCCGGACCCTGACCGCAATGCTCATGACATGTGGGCTGGTCAACTCCTGGAGAAGGGTTCTCTGGTCATTTCAGAGAGCGGAATCACAGATGACTGGCGCATTTACTACCCGAACACCGTGCCGAAACCTTTTGAAATGATTTCTGGTCTTCTCAGGGCTCCCGGCGGAACCCTCTGGCATTCTCTTCTCACGGTAATTATGGCAGCACTGGTTATCGCAGCTGTAAGAGCTGCTGCAGGGGGAGGAGATTCCGGGATCCAGGCAGGGTACTTTCTGGGGCTCAACCCGGTTTTTCTTTTTCTATGCATAAGAGGGAACCCGGCTATTCCTTTCCTGGGTGCGATCTTCCTGATGCAGACAGTGAAGGGGTCTCCGGCTGGCGCTGTTCTGGCGTCTCTTACAAGACCGGAAGGTTTCATCTACGGAGTATGGCACTGCATAAGCAAAAAGAAATGGAAACTCCTTCTGCTGTTCGCAGTTACTGCGGGCATCTGGCTGCTTTTTCACAAGATGGCCTGCGGCTCTTTCACCTGGGCTTCCCGGGAGGTGAAGTATTCAGTTGCAGCAATGGCATACCCCACACCGAACCCTGTCACCCTTCTGCCATGGGCTCTTCTAAGATCAGTGCTGATACTTGGAGCACCGGCTGCAGCCATTCTGTATGGAAGCTTCGGCAGATGGGAGCTGAAAGTGCCCTTCATGATTAACTTCGCTCTTCTTGCGGTCTCTCTTGCTCTGGGTTCACTTGTTCTTCCCAGATACATTGATCAGCTCTTTCTTCTTGCTGTGCCATTCATTTTCAAAGAAATACACGGAATGTTCAGGGGCAGGGCGAAAAGAGCCATACTCGCAGCAGTCATTCTGTTTCCCTCTTTCCAGTGGGTGGCAACAGCTCCGGAGATACGGGAATACACTGAGATCCGAGGCATCTACAGCAGTGTAGAGCTTCCGGAAGAGGGGGTACTTGCTGCCAATGAGCTTCTTATCCCTGGAATTGCCCTTTCCAATTCAATCAGTGATCCAGGAAGTTTCTTTGTTTCATCAGACAGGGCTGCATGGGCCGGGGTTACAGAGGAAGAACTCTTCAGCCACAATGTTCAGAAAGTGCTTGTTGTTCCCCTTGGGGTATATTATCCGGAGCATACAGAGAACTGGCTTAACACAATGGACAGCATTGAGGTGGATTATTTCCCAAGATAAAATTAGAGACGCAAGAATCGCATCAGCAGGCAGGAGAGGAGCAGATGTTCTTTTCTCCACAGGTAAAACTTCCAGGGCCAGGGTCTCCAGCAATGTGTTCAGAAAAACGGGAAATCCCGTATGCGGTGACAGGGTCAGGGTAAAACTTGACGGCAAAGCCTGGTACATCGAAGAAGTTTTTCCAAGAGACGGCTGTCTGGTAAGAACCTCTCCTCTGGGGAAGAAACAGATTCTGGCTGCCAACATCGATCTTGTTGTGGTGGTGGCCTCCATCTCAAGTCCTCCCCTCCGCCGGGGCTTTCTGGATCGCGCTCTGGCCGCTGCAACATGGAACCGGCTTCCTGCGGCAATCGTTCTGAACAAGATTGACCTGAAGGACAGAGAAGACGCAGCGGACATCACAGAACTTGAAAAGGTTTACAGCACCCAGGCAGGCTACACAGTTGTAACAACCAGCACTGTTACCGGCCAGGGCATCCAGTCTTTCAAGGAGCTTATCGCAGGGAAAACAGTAGTTCTTGCTGGAATCTCTGCTGCAGGAAAAACATCCCTTGTAAAAGCGGTGAATCCGGAACTGGAGCTGAAGGTCGGCGCTGTTAATGTAAAGACCACCAAAGGCAGACATACTACTGTATCAGCCAGGCTGATTCCTCTCTCCGGCGATACTTTCCTTATGGATACCCCGGGGCTCAGGGCATTTTCAGTGGATCACATTCCTTCTGATGAGTTGAAATTCTGTTTCCCGGAATTCAACAAACTGAAGCCCTGTCATTTCAGGAACTGTCTCCATGAGACCGAACCCGGCTGTGCGGTTATTGAAGCAGTGGAAGCAGGACAGGTAGATCGTCAGAGACACGCTTCCTATCTCAAGCTCCTCCGGGAGGAGAACTAATTGAGTAGGGTGGGGCTCACGCCCCATCCCTCTCACAGAACCGTGCTTACGG
>CAYLRO010000020.1:0-39217 GCA_964386635.1 uncultured bacterium
TGGGTCCATTTAGCTCTGTAGAAAAGCTTGCGCCCGGACGGGAGTTGTATGAGACTGTAGAGTCCGGGTACCTCCATGCTTGGTGCAGGGAAAGCGAATCGTACCATCATTGTTGCCACCACGAAAGCACTGAAGGAAATGTTGATGAATACCCCTACAGCCAGCCAGTAGGGATTTGTGAAATCAATGGGAAATCTGCTTAGATTCACAACATAAATGGCGAACATTCCCGCAAGCAGCCCCAGCTGACTCCACTGAACAGGATCTCTCATGAAAAGAAGAAGATCCTTCTGGAAAATTGTAGATTCCCGTCCGCCGTCTCTGAAGAACAGAGGAGACTGATATCGTACAGAGAAAGCGGAGGATCTGTTCCAGGCTTCAAGAAATTTGTGCGATGCCAGGAAAAGAGCAAGAAAGGATACGAGAAGAGCCTCGCCTGCAAGAAACAAAGCCGATTCTGCATTCCCGTCCACCATAGCCTGAAGAAAGAGTGAATGCGGCCAGTATCCTCCTGTCTGCCCTGGAAGGCCTGAAACGAACTGCTGAAGCCCTCCAAGCTCCATCCCGGGGCCTTCTTCAACCACAAGATCCGAACTTGTACCGCTTGCAAAAAAGAAAAGAGCTCCGCTTCCTGCGATAAGCGCTATCCCTCCAAAGAGCTTCCAGCCTCCTGTTCCGCCAATTCTGCTTAGAAGAACCGTGACAATGGTGCCAATTGATATCCAGACAAGAAGCATCAGTGGATAAAGAAGAAATCCCAGAGTGAGATGCACCTCATTGAACGCAAGCCCTCTGGCAAATGCCAGTAGTATGGGATAGCCCATTAGAAGCATTGTCCATCCTGCGTTGAACCAGCTCTCCATTACAGAGGAAACTGCCAGTGAAGAATGATTCACCGAGGAAGCAAGAAGAAGAGTAGTCCGGGATGACCTGTAAAGAGAGGAATTGCCTGTGATAAGAGATGAAACGCCAACAAAAACACCGAATGCAAGAAGAGCCATACCGAACAGGCGTGTAGCCAGAGCGGTTCCGAAACCGAAAAGGTCTGCATCAAGAGATGCAAGGTAGCCGAAAAGCCCCTTGAACATATGATAGAAACCAACAGCCATAACCCCTAGAGTAACAGCCCCTGCAATCAGTTTCAGCCTGTTGGTTTCCCACTCCTCAGCAATGCCCCCGGCAAATGCCCGGAACTGCAGTGAAAGCAGAATAGTCAGGTGATGAAGCATATCAGTAAGATACAACCGGTGAAAGCATCCGGAACAGGTGGACCTACTCCTTGAACGCTGCAACGATCTCACCGAAGAAGATTACATGATAATCCTTCTCCGGATAAACTTTTTCACCGGCATCTGTGATGAATCCCTCAGGGTTCATTGGCTGACGGTACATCTTTCTGCATTCCAGAATGAGAGAAGCTTCATTGAATCCGGGAGAGAGCACAAGTTCTGATGACCT
The DNA here is from genome assembly GCA_964386635.1 of uncultured bacterium. Lineage (GTDB taxonomy): Bacteria > Fermentibacterota > Fermentibacteria > Fermentibacterales > JCC-6 > Sabulitectum. Next base: position 1,459 of record CAYLRO010000020.1, read on the forward strand.
GAGTGTCAGCCCGGTTCCTTCAAGCTTGTTGCAGTCTCTGCCGGAAACAGTTCCCAGATGCTGGAGGTCTTTGTGATACCGGTCTGGAAAGGCACACAGTGTGAAACTGTCAGACGCTTCCATGTACTTCAGTGTGTGCCTCTGAGGCCTGACCACAACCTGGGCAAAAGGTCTGTTCCACATGCATCCGATGCTTCCCCAGGCTACTGTCATCATGTTGCAGTCATCCATTGTTCCAGCAGTAAGCAGCAGCCACTTGTTCTTCCAGAGGTCAACTGCATTAACAGTAAGTTTTTCCGGTGATACTCGTTCCATGTTCTCCCCTTCAGGATTCAATTCCAGTTACTGTATCTTAACCACCCGGACAGTTTCTGTACAACCTTCAGGAGTAACTGCCCTGACAAGGTAAACACCCGGTGGAGAGGATGATAAATCCTGCTGGACAATTCTTCCTGACTGATCGTAAACCTGAAAAACTGTCTCCTCCAGTATCTGGACAATCAGACTGCCTGAGAAGGGGTTCTCTAGAACCTCAATGAATGGCTCATCCGCACTCCCGGATTCCTCTTCAACAGACTCAGACTGGTACTGCGGATACCATGGAGGACTTTCAGTGAGAAGTCTGTCGTCGTAGCTGAACTGCAGATTGAAACCGGAGGAACCGGTGCTTGTCCATCCTTGCTTCAGCATCTGAATTCCCCCGAACAGAGTAAGATTCGCTACAGGTGTCGGGTGGATGAAATTCTCAGAGAAGATGTCTCCGTCCAGCAGCAGAATTGAAGCACTGACTGTAAAATCCTGATCCGTTACAATGTCAAAGGGAGAAGGCCAGTCACTGGTCAGAGGGTCATCAGCAATGAGACAGTCACCGTACACAGAGATAAGCCCCAGCATTCCCGGAGATGTTTCATGGTACTCCAGTGGACCTGCAAGATAGATGCTTCCCAGGGCACCGAGAGTCAGTTCTTCCGAGAAACCGCCGCTTCCAGGTGAACTCTTCACGAAAATCCTGTCACCGGCATCGTTATCGATCCAGACTACAGGCTCCTGTAAAGTTGCAAGGTCGTAAATCTCCTCTGCTCCGTACTCTGTCTGGAGAATATGCAGCAGACCGTCTTCAATCAGAATGCGACTTCCGTCTGCAACTTCAGCGTCGGTAAGATAAAGACCTGAAGTAACTGCAGTAGTCCTCACTGTCTGCCAGTCCACATGATCAGGCCCGAAGGGAAGAGGATCCACGCCCAGGTTGAACCATGGAGGCCCCAGTTCCATCAGTTCGTATGGCTCTATCCACAGGTCATCCACATGAGGTACGGCGGATTGAACAGTTCCCCATCCGTAGATGTAGTAGTCAGATGACAGGGTGAAGATGTAAAAATAAGGGTCGTTGTCTCTTCCGGAACTTTCACTTGTAATCCTCACCGGTCCGTTGGCCCTGAATGGGCCTGAAAACACTGTACCGTCCACATAGGCCCCGCTGAGACCCGGGTCATCCTGAAAACAGTTGTAGTAAGAAAAACTGCCCGGCTGGGCCATTACTGAAAAAACAAAGATCGCACAGATAATTGAATACCGCATTTCAACACCCTTCACAGCTGCTCATATCACACTCTGAAAAGAATCCGCTCGTTATTGAACATTCTCAGTGTTATGAAAATCAGTAAGGCAGAGAATACCAGGCTTGTGCCGGTGGAAAAGAGGATATTCTGCCAGATGGCATTGTTCAGAAACACATCCTTCATGACAACCAGTGAGTTGAAGATCGGGGCGATCCGCATCCACCCGGGAGGTATGTCACCGGACTGCATGGTTGTTATGCCCATAACCATTACAGCCACATACACCGGCATTATCATACCCTGCCCTTCCTTCACATTCCTGGCAAAGGTGGAAACCAGAAGAACAATGCTTGAAATGAGAATGGCCAGAGGAATCACGATGATACCGAACTGCAGGAAGTCCGTTGTTCCCATGGTGAATTCGCTTACCGATCCACTGCCGTCACTGGTCATATCGATAAGGTATCCGGACGCAATTTTCAGACCGATGGCTGAACTGACTGCTCCCGCAATGGCTGCTGTCATCACAGAAAGCATTTTACCGAGAACGATAGAAAGCCTTCCTACTTGATTCACCAGAAGAATTGCCAGGGTTCCCCGTTCTTTCTCTCCGGCAACGCTGTCCAGCCCCACTTTCATGGAATTGGCAAACAGGTAGATCACAATGAAGAAGGGAACCATCATTCCTATAATTTTGCCTGTAAGACTCCCCTCCCCTGCAAGGTCGTAAACCCCGGGATCTGTTCCTGAATTCATTGAAACAGCTGTGAGTACATCAGGTGACAGACCCGCCTCTGATATCCTTTCGGCTACCAGGGATTCATTCAGCATACCGATAAACATGAAAAGCTGCTGAAGGGCTGACTCAGAGTAGTCAGCTGTGGAGTTGTGGTAAACGGAAAGCTCAACCGGGAGCCCTGATCCAAGATGGCTGTCTGCACCCTCAGGTACCACCAGGATTGCTTCCATATCCCCTTCAGTCACCAGTTGTGATACGGAATCCATCTGCGCTTCCTCTATAAGAAAGAGGAGAGTGTTCATGGGCTCAAGGGCGGTAAAAAGCATATCTGCACAGTCCACGGAGTTCTCGTTTACCAGTACAGCAATTCTGGAATGGTACTCTGCAATATCATTTCTCCTGGATTTGCTGGCTCGTCCCATGAATGAATACATAAGGGGAAGCATTACAAGAGGAAGGACTACAAGCATGAAGAGCAGCTTTCTATCAGTGAAAATCCTCCTGAGTTCTTTTTTCAGGATTATCATGCTGTCCTTAAGCATTTTTCACCTCCCCTGGAAGAATGTAGCTGAAAAACACATCCTCCAGGTTGTCCCAGGAGCTTTTCCCTATGATGTCGTTCAGCGATCCCTCTTCTTGCAATTCACCGCTGACAAGAATACCGAATCTGTCGCATAGCTTTTCAGCAATGGTCATGATATGGGTTGAAATAATCACTGTTTTTCCTGAGTCAGCGTAATTTCTAAGAAAATCGGTAACAGCTTTGGAAGTAACAATATCAAGACCGTTTGTAGGCTCATCGAAAATTATAACCTCAGGGTCATGAACCAGGCTGATTGCAACTGCAGTTTTCTGTTTCATTCCTGTGGAAAGGTCATCAATACGCTTGTGAACAAAATCCTCCATCTGGAGGTCATGAAAAAGTGTTTTCTTCCTGATCTGAATAGCAGAGTCTTCCATCTTGTTCAGCTGTCCGAACCAGTTCAGCATGTAATCAGGTGTAAAATATCCGTCCAGCTTCATGTCTGAAGTCAGAAACCCTATCTTTGATCTGAAAATCTGGCCGTGCTCAAGAACGTTGTACTGATCTATCCATGCATTTCCTGAAGTTGGCTTGATCAAAGTGGAAAGACATCTGAGGGTAGTGGTTTTACCGGCACCGTTCGGACCGAGCAGACCGTAAACCTCACCTGGAGCGCACTGGAAAGACAGGTTCTTTACAGCAATGGTTTCTCCTGCCCCGGTGCGGCTTTTTCCTTTGAAAACCTTTGTAAGATTTTCCACTCTCAGCACAGGATACCCCTTTCATATTGCCTGATCTCATCAAGAAATCCGTTGATTTCATCCCCGTTGGTCAGTTCTGTTTCCTCAACTGCCGGAATTCCAGGAAAATGCGTTTTCAGAATTCCGGCAAACAGACCAGTTCCTGTATTCATCAGCTCATCTTTCCTGTGAAGCCTTGCAGAACCAAGACCGCAGGAGGGTGAGCGGGACTTGAATATAAACCCGGACAAACCACTTTCTGCAAGTTCCACGGTTTTCCTCAATGCCCAGCTGGAGATCAACTCTGTAAGATCCCTGTGACTGTCAACTGTAATCAGCCTGATTCCTTCCGGTGTGTGAAACAGATCCATTGGTTCTCTGGGGACGGACATGCCGCACTCCACTTCAGCACAAAGGGGAAGAAACCTTACTCTGCCTTTAAGGTGATCAACGATGAATCTGTTCAGTTTGCCTGATCCGTTGTATCTGAGATTCTCTCCCATAAGGCAGGCGCTTATACCTACAAGAGGCAGTATCGGCATTCAATTTCTCCTGATGATCGCTCGGACCTCAAGGAACAGGAACCACAGAACTGAAAGAACTGCAGCAGCAGCAGGAACAGCCCATATGTACATGACTGCTTCACCGGTTGAGTCAACGCTGCCCGATCCGGCGTCCTTTGCCATTCCGGTAAAATAGACAGCAAGGATAACATTGAGAAGGATGAAGGGCAGCAAAGCTGGAATTATCAGAAGGGGAAACCGGCTCTGCCTTATTCCTGAACCGATTTTATGCCCTGTGATCAGAAGCCCTGTGATTCCCAGCAGTGCCGCAAGAGACACTGCTGAGACAATGGCGGTGGTCATTGCACAGGTGTGAGATCTGAAAGAATTGATATACCTACCGGTTCATCTATTCGTATCTCTCCACTGTACTGGTCTTCACTGCAGTGAATTCGATACTTGATGAGTTTGTTATTCTCAACACAGTACCGGGTGAGAATGTAACAGCCCTCAACTGCTGAAGCTCGATCCCTTGCAGGAACGAACTCTCTGACTTCACCGGTTGCCGAGGCTCTGAGGATGTAACTGTTGGAAGCAGAGAGCCCGGCAATCGGATAACCTCTGAAAACATTGGATGCCGGTTCAGTCTCTTTCAGGATAGAACCGTCGGACAAACGCCAGACACGATTATCCGGGAGTGGTTTCTCTCCCTCAATTGTTATCGGTTCAGTTGAAACATGCCCCCCGGAAAGGTCTTCCAGAGGATTTTCAAGGTGTTCTACATCCCGGTCGGTCTCGCCGCACCGGCTGCAGAACCAGAATGCCAGGGAACCGTTCCGGTAAAACCTGGCAGTCCATAGATGAATTCCGTTTTCACAATCAGCCATGCTGCAACCCCATTGTGATAGAAGTGTTGGTCATGTTTTAATATACTCTATCCTTGAACTGATAAAAGCTTTCCACTTATCAAGCATTCCAGGTTCCGTGAACACTCTCACTGGTATCCTTATCACAGCTGCAGGTTCCATGACAAGCTCCAGTGCATTATCAGTCTGATTCATCTGCCTGACATTACTCCACTTGAAGGACACTTCCTGGCCTGTCTGAATAAACGTGATGGCATCTTCACTCAGGTGATACCGGCAGAGAACAGGTGCATCCGATCCGTATGCTCTTGTAAGGCTCTTCTTCAACAGTCGCATTGCCTGCTTTTTATAAGTGAGAAGAAACCAGGGTATCCAGAGGAGCGAGAGAAACCCGCCGAGCATGTATTGCTGAGCTGCATTATCAAGAATAAAGAACAGCACAACGAAAAACACCGGAGTCAGCGCAAGACCGTACCACTTCTGTCTTCTTATATCACCTGTTATCTCAGCCAGTCTGAATGCTGTTTCCGCAGCCTCGTCCATGGTAGTTCTGCAGGATATTTTCAGTTCTGATTCCATCTGTTCCCCTTCTCCGGTAAAAGCAGCTGTGCCCAAAGGACAATAAGGATAAATACAGATACCAGCTGTAAAAGGGCAAGTGCTGACTTGTCTTGAATTTACTCACCTGTTAGAATCGTGCTCACCGAAATCTGAAAGGCGAAAGCAGATGGGAGACCTGGAAAAAATACTGATCGATGACGGAAACTGTTTTGCCTGCGGAACAGGCAATCCTGTCGGTTTGAAGCTTAAGTTCCGGATTGAACCCGGTTCAGGGATTGCTGTGTGCGAAAAGGTAATTGCAGATCATTTCAATGGATGGAAGGGCGCTGCCCATGGCGGGATCATAACAACTCTGCTTGATGAAACAATGGTCTACGCCTGTACATCTACCGGTATCTTCACCGTTACAGGTTCCATTCAGGTCAAATTCCATAAACCTGTTCCAACCGGTTTATCTGTAACGATTACAGGGTGGATAGATGAGAACAGGGGAAGATCCATTACTACTTCAGGGAAAATCGAATTGAACGGCACAATACTTGCTTCCGCCACCGCGGTTCTGATACCGGTAAAACAGGTTGAACACCCCATGGAAGCAATCAGGGAAAGACTGGTGAAGTGAAAACAGCCTTATTGATTCCAGGGCTTGGAGGAACTGCTGACTGCTGGTCAGACCTGTTTCTTGGAAGGCTCGGTTCGGTTTACAGCATCACAAGTACAGCGCTCCCATTTTCAGGTTCAACGATCCCTGAGTTCGCTGAAGTACTCATGCCGGACGACCCTCCTGATCTTATCATTGGTTTTTCCATGGGGGCAGCAGTTGTGCAGGAAATACTTGCAGTGAACCCGGAAGCGGCATCCAAAGCTGTTCTTCTGGCATCGCCTGCTGGAAACAAGTATCCGCCTGCTCCTGAAGACGCTCATGACTTCTCAGACGGCCGTGGAAGATGGTCATCAAAGATGCTGGAGATGATGTTCACTCCTGACTGGCTGGCAGCACATCCTGATGTCAGCGAGTTCTTTCCAAGAGTGAAAAACCCCATTCCCGGTGAAAGACTTATAATTCAGAGCAACGCCATCCATGACTGGGGCGGGTGCACAGAAAAACTTGAGAAAGTGCACACTCCTGTTCTGATCCTGGCAGGATTTTACGATATTATTACTCCTGTGGTGCATGCTGAAGCACTGCACTCTTGCCTGCCCTGTTCAAAACTGGAAATAATGGAAACAGGACATGGTTTCCCCTGGCAGTGCCCGGTGGAAACTGCTGATAGAATACTGGAGTTTACCCTATGAAGGTTCTTGGACAAATATCAACAGGGCTGGAAGAACTCGGTGCAGCTGAGCTTGAACGGCTGGGCGCGAAGTCTGTAAGCACGGTTTTCAGAGGCGTGTTCTTCGAAACCGACACAGCAGGAGCAATGCGGATGAATTACTGCTCCAGGCTATTCGACCGTTTTCTGCTTACAGTATTCTCCTTCCCGTGCCATTCGTCAGATCAGCTTTACAACAAAGCGAAAAGATACCCCTGGGAGAATATTTTCGGAGTTGAGTCCACATTCTCCATATCAGCCGCTGTTTCAGGCGGAAAGGTAAAACACTCCAAATGGGCGGCTCTGAAACTTAAGGATGCCATAGCGGATCACTTCAGAGAGATCTGCGGGAAAAGACCCTCTGTTGACAGACATGATGCTGATGTCAAACTGGATCTGCGTATCAGGGGAAGTAATGGTGAGGTCCGTCTCGATCTTTCAGGTGGTGCACTGCACAGAAGAGGTTACAGGCAGGAAACGGTTAAAGCACCCATGAGAGAGACCATTGCAGCTGCTGCTCTGGAAATGACAGGCTGGAATGGGGAAAAACCCCTTGTTGACCCCATGTGCGGCTCGGGAACACTCCTCTGTGAGGCCCTGATGCGATACTGCAGGATCCCTGCAGGTTTTCACAGAACCAGTTGGGGATTTTTCCGCATGGAAGGATACTCCAAGCTGGAGTGGAAGAAAGTAAAGGCCCAGGCTGATGACCTTATAATCTCACTTCCCGAGAAACTTCTTTCAGGAAGCGACCTCTCCCATCAGGCGGTAAAGGCTGCAAGGGCAAATCTGGGAACTTTCAGACAGGGAAACCTGGTGAAAATAGATCAAATCGACTGGCATACCGCTCCTGGATACAAAAACAGGGTGATTTTCACCAATCCCCCACACGGTATCCGGATATTCGAAGAAACTGCAGGAGCTCTCATAACAGAGTTCGGAGACTTCCTCAAGCAGAAGTGCAGCGGATCGGAAGCATACATATTCCTGGGAGACACCAAACTTCTGAAGAAGGTCGGCCTGAGATCAACCTGGCGTAAAGAACTGTCATCAGGCGGTCTGGACGGAAGACTGGCCAGATACGATCTCTACTGATACTCAGCTGCAACCTCTTCCAGTATCTCTCGCAGTTTCTCAGAAGGATAGGGCTTCACAGCGGACGATTCTGTAACAGCAGCCCAGGCTTCTCTTGCACTCTCCATGTCTGCAGAGGCAGCTGAGTAAACTTCTTCCATAGTGGGAAAGAGTCGTGCAACACCTTCAGACTGAGCAGCAGCAGCCACCTTTGCCGCAACATGAGGGAAAAGCCCTGTATCAGTCATGGTGGGAAGGATTCTTCCACTTCCGATTATTCCCTGCACTCCGTACTCAGCTATGGCCCTGGCTGCAGCGACTGCCATTTTGTCGGTGATGGATGTGGCACCGGTAAGCAGAACACCCTTGAGTATTCCAGGGAAACCCAGCGAGTTGTTCACCTGATTGGGGTAGTCTCCTCTTCCTGTGGCCACAATGGCAACTCCGGCTGCAAGTGCATCAGAAGGATATATCTCCGGAACGGGATTGGCGCAGGCAAAAACGATTGATCCCTCTGCCATTTTCCTGATCCAGGCAGGATGAATAACATCAGGACCGGGTCTGGAAGCAGCAACCAGCACATCCGCTCCCTTGAGGGCTTCCCGAACATCGTCGATCTTCCCTGGGTTGGTTGTTCTGCACAACTCCCTGTGCCATGCCCATTCTTCTCCGGCGAACAGATCCAGACTATCCAGATGAAGTCCGCCTCTGGAGTTGAACAGAATCATGTTTTCAGACCTGGCACCTGCTTCCATCATCAACCTTGCGGCAGTTGAATTGGAGGCACCTGCACCGAAGAAAACTATCTTAACTTCCTGTATCTTCTTTCCAACTATCTTCAGTGAATTGATAAGTGCTGCAAGAACCACACATGCGGTTCCCTGAGCATCGTCATGCCACACTGGAATGGAACAGGATTTCTGAAGCTCTCTCAGTACTGTATAGCACCTGGGCTGAGCAATATCTTCAAGGTTTACAGCTCCGAATGAAGGCGCCAGGGCATTCACTGTATCCACAAGCCTGCCTGCGTCACCCTTGATATCAAGACACAGGGGAACGGCATCAAAACCTCCCAGGAGCTTCATGAGCAGGGCCTTGCCCTCCATCACACCCATTCCACCTGGAGGGGTGACATCTCCATCACCCAGAACTCTTGTGGAATCGCTGATCACAGCAACTGTTCTTCCTCTGCCTGTGTGTGAAAATGAGACTGAATTCTCGTCTCTTATGGATCTTGAAACAGATGAAACTCCAGGAGTGTACCACACTTCCAGCCAGCCATCGTCCACCTGGTCCACCAGAGGGATTGTCATCATTTTACCGTGATGATGTCTGTGTGCGTCCATTGACAGCCTGTAGAGAAATTCTGTTGAGGCCTGATCCCTTTTTTCTTCCGGAAGTCTTTCCCTTAACTCTCTGAGAGCATCAGATGGTGTCATTTCCCTCTCCCGCTGATTCTGTAAATGCTACCGCCGTGCAGATCCCAGGCTACAAACACTGGAAGTCTGTGAAATTTTATCAGAGATACCGCTTCAGGACCGAGATGCTCCCAGGCGATCACTTCTCTGGATACTGCTTTTGTTGCTGAAAGGGCTCCTGCTCCGCCTGGAGCAGCCAGATATACCGCCTGATACTTCTGAAAAAGCTCCCTGGTTGTTTCACTCATGTTCCCTTTTCCAATAACCAGTTTCATACCCCTTTGAAGCATCTCCGGAATAAACGGTTCCATTCTGGATGATGTGGTGGGACCACAGGAACCGGAAGCCATTCCAGGAGGGGCCGGGGTGGGGCCAGTGTAAAACACGGGAATCGTTTTAATGTCAAAGGGTATGATACCTGTCTCTGTCATGAGCCTGTGGGCTGCGTCCCTGGCTGCTGCGACAGTTCCGGAAAGCTCCAGCAGATCTCCTGCTCTCAGTTGAGAAAGATTCTGCAGACCGGAAGGAAGTATCAGATGGTGCATGAGGCAGTCCTGTGAACATGGCATTCAACACAAACAGTTACAGGAAGAGATGCCATATGACACGGCAGCTGCATGATTCGAGTTTCCAGCACTGTTGTCTTTCCTCCAAAACCCTGAGCTCCGATACCTGATCTGTTAAGGCGTTCCGTAATTCCTGTCTCAAGGATAGCGAGTTCCTCATCCTGGTTTCGCTCTCCCGGCTCTCTCAGGAGAGCTTTTTTCGCAAGGATACCGCTTGTTTCCAGAGTACCTCCTATACCTATCCCCAGAATCACCGGCGGACACGCCCTGGAAGCGCCCCCCTTTACGCACTGTTCTGCAAGGTTCATGACACCGTCTTCACCGGCAAGCGGCGGGAGCATCTCAGACCTGGATACATTCTCGCAACCGGCACCTTTGGCAAGAACTGAAAATTTAAGTCCGGAACCCTTCACCTGCTGGATGTACAGCACTGCAGGTGCGTTTTTCCCTGTGTTTTTTCTTGTGGATAGAGGCGGGTAAACCTGTGATGGTCTCAGATAAACAGTTTCGCAGGCTTTTTCAATGCCCAGATTTACGAAATGAGCAAGAGGACCGTCCTCAATGCAGACAAGATTCCCTATTTCAGCGAAGACAACAGCTGTTCCTGTATCCTGACAAATTGGAAGAGAAGTCTCTCCAGCCACCTTCAGGTTCTCAAGCTCGATGAGCAGAGCCTTCATGCCCGGGCCTTCCTGCTCCATGTCCAGAGCATTCCTGAGAAGCTTCTCAACCAGAGGGTCCGGAACGGTGCACGCCTGTATGTAAATTTCAGCCACTGCATCTGTGATGGTACGGCCCTGAATGGATCTTATGCCTGTTTTCATGGTGGGTAATATGCTACTTTCCCGAAGTGATATCCTCAACCACTTCCAGCAGCCTGGCTGTGGAGTATGGTTTCTGAAGCACTGAAACCTTCGCTTTTCCTCTGAACAGACCCATTAGACTGTCTCCACTGTATCCGGTACAGAAAACACAAGGTAATTCAGGTGAATCAGCATGTATGATCTGGAAAGCTTCTTTGCCGCTCATTCTGGGCATCATAGCATCAAAAAGAAGAAGGTCTATCTCATCACAGCGTTTTCTGTACAACTCCACAGCACTTTCTCCGTCAACCGTTTCCAGAACAATGTGCCCGGCTCTTTCAAGAATTGTTCTGGCAACATCCCTCACCATATCCTCATCCTCAGCAAGAAGTATTGTCAGCTGTCTCCTCTGAACACCTGAATGGTCTGAACTGGAGTTTTCTCCTTCAGTATCAGTAAGCCCTTTCCAGACAGGGATGTAGACATCAAATCTGCTTCCTTCTCCTGGAAGACTCTCCGCTCTTATGGTTCCTTTGTGTTTTGTGATGATGGCATAACTGCTGGCAAGGCCAAGACCAGTGCCTTTGGTTTCACTCTTTGTTGTGAAGAAAGGTTCAAATATCCTGCTCATTATCTCACCGGGAATACCCTCACCGTTGTCAGAGACGGAAATCACCACACAGTTCTCCGGCTGGCTTCCAGCCCTGCAGGTAACCTTTCTGATTCCTGTGGATACGGTAATAACGCCATTAAGACTGGTTTCCAGAGCATCTCTGGCATTTACGATCAGGTTCATCAGAACCTGCTCAAGCTGGAACGGATCTCCGTTCACAAACAGTCCTGAAGCTCCAGGCAGAAATTCCAGTTTGATGTTTTCCTCAACAATACGCTGCACCATATCTATGAAATCCCCAACTCTGGGGTCTACCTGAAATACTCTTCTGTTAAACGGTTCCTCCCTGCTGAAAGAAAGAAGCTGTCTTGTAAGAAACATTGCCTTCTCACCAGCTTTGAGCACCTGCTCAAAGCAGCTCTTTCCTTCATCCTGCGATGAGGAGCCTATCTCCGCAGCTCCCATTATAACCTGTAGAAGGTTATTAAAATCATGAGCCACTCCACCGGCAAGCCTTCCGATGGCTTCCATTTTCTGGGCCTGAAGCAGCTGCTCCTCAAGCTGATTCTCTCTTGTGACATCATCCACCACACCTGCAACCAGAGTGGTATCAAGGAGATCATCAAAGAGAGGAACCCGGACAACAGTAACAGTTTTCATTCCGTTCTTTCCAGGGAGCTTGTAGAGCTTTGTTCCAGTTCCGCTTTCAGGATCAGCAAGAACCTCCCTGTCATCTTTTTCAAGCTGCTGGGCGGCAAGTGCCCCGAACAGGTTCCAGTCTCTGCTGTCAACAGCGGCTTCAGCTGAATACCCGAAGATATCCTCCATCTTCCTGTTCCAGATGCGATAGGAAAAGCCGGAAGACGGATCTTTGGCAAAGAACCCAACCGGCAGAGCCTCCACCAGCCTGGCCAGGAAGTTCTTCCTCTGTCGAAGCTGATCCCGGAAATGAACATTCTCCGATACATCCATCCAGGTTCCAAGCACTCCGCTGATCCTGCCGTCAGCGGTATACAGCGGCACACGCATGAAGTTCACCGAGACAGTTCTGCCATGGCGCAATACCAGTGTCTCTTCTTCAGATGTGAAAGGTTTACCGGTTTCAAGAACCTGCCGGTCAATCTCCGGATCAGGTACACCGGGTTTCAGTTCCTGAATTGAAATTATCTGAAACTCCTGAAGAAATGCTTTGTTTGCTCCCTGAATTTTCAGAGATGAATCTCTCCAGTAAATACACATTGGAACAGCATCAAGAACCTCTCTGAGCATACCACTGGTATCCTGAATCTCTCTGGTCTCCATGCGCTCTTCCTATTCCCGTGCGTGTTCCATCCCGACAGCGATCAGTGTCTCGATGTGATGATCAGCCAGCGTATAGTAGATATGACGCCCCTGGCGTCTTCTGGAAACAAGTTTCCCACTCCTTAGAACTCTCAACTGATGCGAAACTGCAGAGACTGAGACACCCAGTTCCTCAGCAATGCTGCAGACGCAAAGCTCGCTGTCACTGAGAAGAATCAGCATTTTCAACCTGGTGGGATCTGAAGCCAGTCTGAACAGTTCTGACAGAGCTTCTATTTCACCGGCGTTCACATTCTCCACACTCACACCCTTCGTTCACTGCAATATGTTTTTCGCCTGAGTATCCGGCCTTTTCAAGAACAGCCAGGACTTCTGCCTCCGAATAAGCTGAAGCTGGAACAACAGTAGCTGTACCACTATCCAGAGACACCTGTGCAGCAGAAATGCCCGGTAAAGCAACCAGTGAGTCCTGCACCTTTTTAACACAGTTTCCACAGGACATGCCGCTAACATTGTAAACAATACCCTGAATGCCGCTGGAGTCAACTCTCCGAAACAGTTTCACTCTCAGTTCCCTGACAGACCAGTAAAGAATTCCCAGAAAGAGAAGAGCAGCTGAAGTTGTCTGGACAGGAGATGAACCGCTGTGTAAATGAGTTGCAGAAACTCCTGAGATATCAAGGTCGTTCAGTAACAACCCTGCAACCAGACTGATAACTATTACTGTTATTATGTAGCTGTAGAATGAAACTTTTCCCATCTTCTTCCTTACAGCACCCATGGTGGCTGCATTGGTCACAGGACCGGCCATGAGGAAAACAAGAGCACTTCCTACAGGAAATCCTGCATAAACCAGTGCAGCGGCAATTGGTATGGAGGATACGGAACAGACATACATGGGGATGCCAATAGCCAGTGCAGCCACAGTTCCCAGAGGCCCATTCAGTAACGGATACCGGGCAAGCTGCCCGGGTTCTATGAAGAGAGTAATCAGAGCGGATACAAGTATTCCTATCAGAAGCCACAGGTATATGTCCCTGAAAAGGGTTCCGAATGCATACCTCCATATTCTCCCTGGTACTGACCCTGTCTCAGTTTCAGAGTTCGCTTCAGCAGGCCTGGCGGTGCTGTCATCCTTATCCAGATGATCTGTTATTGTTCCGCTGATTATCCCTGCAGAGAAAGCAGCTATCACTTTTGCAAGAGCAACCTGCCATCCCAGCATGGCCCATGTGGGAAGAATGGAATCAACTCCAGTCTGAGGTGTGCTGGAGAGGAAACTCACTGCAGCACCTTTGCTGGCCCCGTCATTCCTCAAGGAAAGAGCAGCGGGAAGAACACCGCAGGAGCAGAGAGGCAGGGGAACACCTATGAGGCTTGCCTTTACAACACTTCCAGGGCCCGGTTTCCCAAGATGCTTGAATATCCGGTCCCTTTTTACGAAAACATGAAGAACACCTGCAACAAGAAGTCCAATAAGCAGTGATGGCGCCAGGGCAATGCCTGTTGCCCAGACAGCTTCAATCAATCTGATCAGGAACTCCATTTTACTCCTTCAAGTTATAAGCAATGTTTGAACATCTATTCAAATATAGAATACAAAAATCTGTTCAGCAAGTTCCACCGGTTGTAATTGGATCAGCAGAGGCGGGTCTGCCCCATGACTTTGTGAAGTGTTTCCTCAATCCCGACAGTTTTCTTCAGAAGCACACTTATGAATGGATCTTCCTCAAGCGGGAGGCGTACATCGAGATAGTCATCTATTATTTCTCCACCTCGATTGAAATCTTTCATTCTCGAAGATAGTGCGCTCTCTCTTATCTGTTCAATCAGGTCAAGAAACTCGCCGGCATCACACCGGGTGATCTCTCCGGATTTGAGCTCTTCATCCAGTTCAAATGTTCTGAGACATTTTCTGTAAACCTGTATTCCACTGAGACGGTCATCTTCCGTAATGAAATTCCGGCCTGCTCCTTCAGTTGAGCCGGATTCCAGCCTTCCCAGTGCAGTCCGGACCATGGACAAAACCTCATCTGTAAACACTTTCGTCTCCACAGGAGTGTGCACAGCTCTGGTTCTGTTACTGTATTTCCATTGATTTCGTAATACTGAGTAGAGATTGGAATGAAGCATCCATCCTGGCACAAGTCTGCACCATCCTGCCGGGGTTCCCTCAGGAGCATCACCGGAGGATACAATAAGCGAGAACGGGTATTCAACCTTCTGGGAAAGAGTGGTAACCCCTGTAGCAATTACCGAATAAGGGCTTCTGCTCAGATCAGCGGGATACTTAACAGCGGTGCTCAGCCCGAAAAACAGCCCGGTTCCCGGTCGTATCTCCTGATCTGGAACCCTGGATGTATGGTTGCTTCCCACATTGGCTCCGTAGCCTACATTTCCCCGGCCACCTGGCCAGAGCGCAGCAATAAGAAGGGACTGGTGGTGCATTGCCGTGAGAGGACCAGCAACAGAAGCGGTAATCTCCCCCTGGCCGAGTACGCTGTCTGCCCCGAGAAAAGAGCATGTCAGTACGCCATGCTTCTCCACTGTGGAGCATTCACCCACTACTGAGTCTTTAACAACCGCAAGAGAAGACACCTCTGCATTCCACTGCAGAACGCTTCCGTGAAGCTGGGCTCCATCCTTTGCCGCCGCCCCTGACATGAGCAGTGAACCTCTCATGGGTCCCGAAGCTTCTGCTCTGGATCCTTGAAGGAAAACACACCCGCGAATAAAAGGACAGCATGATAAAACCACATCTTCACCAATGATACCTCTGACAGCATCGACTTGATCTCCAATCAGAAGAGATGCTCTGCGGGAAAGCTCTCTCCCCTCTCCGGATGCCAGGAATGCTGCATCAAGATGGGTCATCTCAGGAATGATGGGTATGGATCTTTCTCCGGTTTCAAGGCCGGCCTGTATCACTCCGGGAAGGAACTCGTCACTGTTTTCCCAGGTGATAACACCGCTGAACTCCACAGTACAGCCGGGCATCAGGGAATAACCCTTTATCAGGCTGCATGATCTTACTGCAAGAGGTCCGTTCAGAGTACATCCTGTAATCCGGGAATCGGACAATTCACCTGATGGAAGGTGTATGAGCACATCACCTGCAAAGATGCATGATCTGATCAGGTTCAGGTTGGTTTCTTCAGTGATCCTGACCCGGGTCCAGTCTCTGCAGACAGATCCTCTGCTTTCAACTGCAAGGATCTCCTCCCGGGTAAGTCTGCGGTGAACAGCAGCTTTAATGTCAGGGGAGGTCTGGAACAAATCACAGAAATTACCGGCCTTCCGGAGAATATCAGTCAACTCTGTTCCGCCTCTCGCCCCTTTGCCATGCGGCAATATTCATAAGTGCTTCAGAAGTTCTGCGCTGCAGTGCCTCTGCTGTGTTGTAACCCATGTGAGGCGAGATTATAACTCCAGGCAGTTTTCTGAGAGGATGGTCACCGGGAAGAGGCTCAGGGCTTGTGACATCGAGAGCAGCGCCACCGAGAAAACCGTCCATAAGCAATTTCAGAAGCATTGACTGATCCACAATATCTCCTCTTGCGGTGTTCACCAGTACTGCTCCCTCCTTCATCATGTGCAGTCTTCTGCTGTTCATGAATCCCCTGGTTGTTTCATTGAGAGGGAGATGCAGAGAGAGTATGTCGGATTCCCTGAGCACCGTATTCAGATCCTCATAGCTCCCGGGAAATCTCTTTCTCTTTGATCTGCTCCAGCCTATGATCCTGCATCCCGCCGCTTTGAACAATTCGGCTGTCTGTATGCCTATCTCACCGGTACCCAGGATACCAACAGTCTTTTCACAGAGCTCAATACCGTGCTTTCTTCTTGGGTCCCGCAGAGACTTCACAGTAAGGGCAAAGGCAAGCTCGGAAACACTTCTGGTGGAATAACCGGGAACATTACTCACGGCTATCCCGTATTCTCTGGCAGATGAGATATCAATATGGTCATATCCTGTGAATGCCACGGAAACAATGCCACCCAGGAGAAACTTCATCATCTCTCTGTCAACCGGCCTTCTGACAGTTATAAGACCGGAGTGCCCGTTGGGTTGATTTCCGCCCTCTATCTTCCACCCGGGCAGTATCCGGGAAGCAGCAATTTTAGTCTTTGCCGGAGAAATACCAGGTTCCTGAAGAATCAGAAGTTTCCTTTTCAACTTACCTGTTTCCCAGCAGATCAATAAGGAAAAGCAGGAAGGAATCAACAGATTCTATATTGACTGATTCTCCAGGGACATGAACATCGCTGATATCAGGGCCAACGCTGATCATATCCAGGCCCCCTACTCTCTCGCCGATAATGCCGCACTCAAGACCTGCATGTATTGCCTCGATAGCAGGCTCGGTACCAAGACACCGTCTAACTGAAGCACAGGCAGCCTCAAGCAGATCGCTGGAGGCGTCAGGAGTCCAGCCGGGGTATCCGTCACCTGATGTGACAGTGGCACCGGCAAGCCTTCCGATGGCGGCAATTGAATCCACATGTGCATTCTTGCCTGATTCAACAGCGCTTCTGATACTGAGCAGTATCTCTGCCCTGTCATTTTCCCACTTTACTCTTGCAAGATTGCAGGAAGTCTCTACAAGATCATCTACCACACCACTCATCTTCTCCACGCCGTGAGGCAGCGCCAGCAGAACATCAACAATAATCGAAGATGATTTTTCAGTGAGTTGTTCGGTTACAGAAATTTCTTCGCATTCCACTGTGATGGAATTCTCTATACCTGCGAACTCCTCCTGGAAATCCTTTTTCAGAATAGAGCAGAGAGTTCTTGCTCTTGCAGCATTATCAACAGCAAGAGTTGCCTCTGCCTGTCTTGGAATGGCATTGTGCTTTGTACCGCCTGAGAAGCTCACCAGCCTTGCGTCAAGAAGCTCCTCCAGCTGTCTGCAGATCCTGGCTGTCAGTTTTACTCCGTTGGCATTATCAGAATTGATCTCTATTCCAGAGTGGCCTCCGTTAAGGCCATCAACAGTTATACGAACACCTGCCCCATCAAACTTCTCCATCTGAACAGGAAGTGAGATTCGAACATCCCTGCCGCCTGCGCAGCCAATTGTAACAACACCCAGCGCTTCGGAATCCAGATTTATCAGCTGCTTCGCTGTAATCCACTCAGGAGGAAATCCCAGAGCCCCTACAAGACCCCGTTCCTCGTCCACGGTGAAAAGACACTCAAGGGGGCACAACTCCGGATAACTCCCGTGAAGAAGCTCAAGCATAACAGCAACACCGATACCATTGTCAGCTCCCAGTGTTGTTTCTCTGGCAACAAGAGTCCCGTTCTCAACCTCAGATGAAATCGGATCTCTCATGAAATCGTGGAGGCTTCCGGATATCTTCTCTCCCACCATATCCATGTGAGCCTGCAGAGCAACAGTTTCACCCTTCCCGGGCTTTCGGATGAGAACATTCATCTGGCTGTCTGTTAAAACCTCCAGGTTCCTCTCTCTGGCAAAACCCGTGAGATAACTGGAAACAGCGGCTTCATTCCCGCTGGTGTGCGGAATCGCACAGAGATCCTTGAAGAATTTCCATACTGGTTTGCTGGTCAGCTCAGGTGGGAACATCACATCTCCTGTTCAAAGGTTTTTAGAAAGTGTCCGAAGATCACTTCTCCTGTATTCAAGTCAGGTCCCTGAGAAATCGTATCTTCAAGGCTTATACCGTTCCTGCTGAATATCTCAGGATCATCACTGTAACACCGATTCCCGGTTATTCTGTCAAATTCAGGATGGAATTGTGTTCCCATCAACTTCATTTCCATGTTAACAAAAGCCTGTATCCGTGTGTGAGGATTTGTTGCAGTAATAATGGAACCTTCAGGCAGCTGCAACACGCAGTCGTAATGCGACTGCCAGACCCTTTTTGCTCCGGTAATACCAGGTACCGGCCACTGGGGAAGAAAATCCACAGGAAGCCATCCGATCTCTATTGAATCAGCTCTGCCGACTCCCCCAGAACCGCAGAACACCTTTGCCAGCAGCTGGTGGCCATAGCAGATGCCCATCTGAGGAACTCCGCTGCCTGAACAGTCCTTGACGAAGGAAACTGCTCCTGGTGTAAACACTGGATCATCAACAATGGAAAGGGCTGAGCCGGAATGTATTGCCGCAATGTAACCACTGGGATTCAGCTTTGGAAACTCCCGGTCAGGATTTACCTTTACTACTGTTAATGGAATGTCAAACCACCGGCTGATATTTGCCCCGGATTTGCCGTCAACTGAATAGTCAAGAATAAGAAGAGTTTTGTTCACAGATTTCATTCCCTTCCAGAACAATATTTATGGTAACAATAACAGAGCCATGAAGGCAATTGCAACATTCCTCCCGCTTATGTATCATACTTCTCCAGAGAAGGGAGTTCCTTTTGCATAAACTTATTGCCAGGAAGAACAGATTCCCCTGGTTCAGATCTGTAAGTCCCTCCAGAAAACTCACTGTCAGGATGGACACCACAAATCACTGTAATCTGAGATGTTCAATGTGCCCCATGCGCCTTTCAGACGGAGACCCTGAAAGAAAGTGGCATCACATGAGCCCTGATGTGTTCCGGAAAATCAGGCAGGAAGTCTTTCCCATAGCCAGAACAGTGGGTATCTCCTGCGGTGCTGAACCCCTGACAAACCCGGGATTCCCGGAGCAGCTCAGGGAACTTTACAAAAGCGGGGTGCCCTACAGAGAGATGGTTACCAACGGTACACTGCTCAACGATGAATGGATCAGTGCAATACTCCGTTATCCTCCCACAACTCTGTCTGTTTCAATTGACGGAGCAACGGACAGAACCCACGGTGCAATAAGGGACGGAGCAGATCTGTCAAAAACAATTGAAATGCTGAAAAGGCTTGTTTCTCTCAGGGGAAGAAGGTTGTTTCCCATGCTCTGTTTCAGCACAACACTTCAGCGTGACAATCTTGATGAAATGGTGGAAATTGTAACTCTGGCTGCAAAAACCGGCGCAGTTTCATCCGGTTTTGTACCCCTGGTACCGTATCTGGGATTAAACACTCTGGACAGAGTGCTGAACACTTCGGACGAGAATGTAAGATCCATTATCAATTCAGCCAGGAGAAGAGCACAGGAACTTGGGATAGACTTCAACCTGTCAGAAGATGTTTCAAGGGGAAAATCGGCGCATCCCTGCCCCTATCTCTCTGATACGGTTTACATTGATCCTGATGGATCAATCTTCCCCTGTCCCTACTGGAATACGGAAAAACCACTGGGCAACATCAGAGACGGTTTTGCCGAGATCTGGCAGGGAGCAACCTACGAAAGGTTAAGGCAGGGAAAATTCCAGGAAGAAGACAACTGTGCCGTCTGCCCTGAAATAACAATGAGAACGGTTGAGGTAACAAAAAGCCGATCCTGACAACTAGGGGAACGCGGTTATTCCCATGAAGCTTGCGACCTTCCAGACATCATCCTCATATGCCATGAGAGCCTGTTGCGGGATCTCGTTACCGGAAGCTGTTCTGAAAATCAATTCTACAGTTGCCGATCTGCCGTCAATCGCCACATTGTCAATTTCAAGTTCATACGGCGTATACCTGGCGCTTATCATAGGCAGTGAAAGGGTCTGAGCAAGGTAATCTGCTGATGACCACTGTTCAGCTCCATCGCTATCCACATCATAACCTGCAGACAGGAGTCTCCTCACTGTTCCTTCAGGATCTCTGTCGATGTTCTGCTTTATTGTGTTAAGCATTGCGTCTACCTGGGTCATTGCTTGAGAAGAAAACATATCTGAAGCTGTAACGCCGTCTCCGGACTGGAGAGCCGTCATAAAAACACTAATTCCGGAACGAATCAATGAATCTGCCTCTGCATCATCCGAGAAAGCGATCCCGGAAAATACCAGCAAAACTGCCAGTAAAGCCCTGCATTTCATAAATCCCCACTTCCGACATGCTGCCCACAAGCAAAATAGAGAAAGGATGTCCGTGACGCAAGGGGGTCTGTTAAAGGTTCTCGCCCCACACTGTCAGTACATTTTTCAAGCCCTGAAGTGCTATCTCCAGACCCTGAACAGCAACCCACTCTCTTCTTGAGTGAAACAGTTCACCTCCAGTTGGCAGATTTGCAGTAGGTACTCCCATGAAGCTCAGTCTGGAACCATCTGTTCCACCCCTGATAGAACCCTCAATGGGATCAATTCCGCACCTGCTGAATCCCTGGAGAGCATAATCAACAAGCCTTCGGTCCTTCTTCAATATCTCTCCGGGATTGCTGTACTGCTCCTTCATTACAAGGTCAACAGAAGCTCCTGGAAAGAGTGCAGCCAGGCAGTCTCTTATGGCTTCCATTCTCTGCTTTCTCTTAACAATACCCTCAGTAGTGAAATCCCTGAGAATGGTCTTCACTTCAGCTGAACCGGTAGTTCCCCTTACATAAAGGGGATAGTCATAACCCTGACGGCCACTGCTGTTCTCAGGCATTTCCTCGGATTTCATCATGGAAATAAGCTCGCCGGCAATCCTTACAGCATTCACCATGCTTCCTGAAGCACTTCCCGGGTGAACCTCCCTGCCGGCTATCTTCCAGTCGGCTGACCATGCATTGAAGGTTTCAGATGCGATCTCGCAAACCTCACCGCCATCAACTGTATAGGCAAAATCAGCTCCGAATCTTTCAACATCGAAATTGTTTACCCCTTTACCAACCTCTTCATCCGGGGTGAAAGCTACAACAACAGGTGGTCTCTTAATTTCAGGGTTCTCCGTAAGCCACCTGCATGTTTCCATGATAATGGCAACTCCAGCCTTGTCGTCAGCGCCAAGAAGAGTTGCTCCATCAGAGGTAATAACAGTTCCGCCAATGTAGCGATTCATGTCTGCACATTCTGCAGGATCTATCACCACCCCTTCCTTTAGTTCTATACTGCCACCATCCCAGTTGCTGTGAAAAATGGGATTCACATTCTCTCCCGGCGATTCAGGTGATGTGTCCACATGGGCAATCAGACCCAGGGTTTCCTGCCCTTCACCTCCAGGTACTCCGGCATAGAGAACCCCTTCAACAGAAAGGAAAATATTTTCCATGCCCATCTGTTCAAGTTCCTTCTTCAGTATCCGCAGAAGATCGAACTGCCGGGCTGAGGTGGGACTTTCAACCCCGTCCGGATCTGAAGTTGTAAAGACCCTGGCATACCGTACAAATCTCTCGGTCAATGAATTCATGATGACTCCTTTCATAGCTTAATACCGGGGTAGTATAATTGCCTGAGACAGTATCAGTCACGGAGGGGATTTAACAGAAGCATGGATCGTTTTCTCACTGAAAAGGACATCGCAAGATTCCTGGGGTTAAGCATACCTGACACAGGTAAATACCTGAAGGGAAGCAATCTCAGAGCAATTCAGCGACAGGGCCGAATGGTTTTTCCCAGAGATGAAGTGATGAACTGGATCTCCGAAGATTTCAGTTCTTTGACCAGTGAAAGACTCATGAAGGCGGATGTGGCATCCGGGGACCACGGCGGACTTGATCCGTTTACCTGCGGGCTCACTCAGCTTCTCATGGGAGAAAGATTGTACTTCCCTGAGAAAACATCAACAAAAGCTTCTGTCTTCAGATGTCTTTCTCAGAAGGCGGTTGAGCTGGGAGCAGTCTATGATCACGTTGAGCTGAGAGATCAGCTTGAGCAGAGAGAAAAAGTAGTTTCAACAGCTCTCAAGTGCGGTGCGGCCCTTATTCACCCTCTTGAAATCAGCAGACTTTATGTGGAAAATGAGCTTCTTCTGCTTATGATCCCCCCTCATCCCATTCCATTCGGAGAGTCATCAGGAAGGCTCACGTCCCTGTTTTTCCTTCTGCTCTTTCCTGATCCCCACAGACATGTTCACATACTTGCACGGATTAACAGACTGTTGAGAAGTGAAGACTTTATAGAAAAGCTTCTTGCCTCTGAAACAGAGGAGGAAGCGCTGGATGCTGTTCATGAGAGAGAACTGGAAGTAATCAGTTCAAGCGTAAAGAACTGAATGGAGGAAGAGTGAGTTCATTTAAAGGAAGAGACATTGTATCTCTGCGGGATATGACCATTGATGACCTGTGGACAATCGTCCACAAAGCCGGGGAGATGAAAGAGGGCAGACACATCGACTGCCTTAAGGGCAAGACTATCGCCTCACTTTTCTTCGAGCCCTCCACAAGAACACGCCTTTCATTCGAGTCTGCTGTTCTGAAAAGCGGAGGGCAGGTCTTCGGATTCGCCGATCCCGGAGCTTCATCACAGAAAAAGGGAGAATCCTTTGCAGATGCCATAAGAACGGTAACAGGCTACTGTGATGCAATGATCATCAGGCATCCTGTTGAGGGAGCCGGCAGACTTGCAAGCGAAACTGCAACAGTTCCTGTAGTAAATGCGGGAGATGGAGCGAATCAGCACCCCACTCAGACATTCCTGGACCTTTTCACTATCTATGAGGAATTCGGAAGACTGGAAGACCTGAACATCGGGATCATGGGCGATCTTAAATATGGAAGAACTGTTCACTCCCTGACCCACGCAATGTCCATGTTCAATGCGAAAATGATCTTCATCTCTCCGCCTTCTCTTCAAATGCCTGACGCCATTCTCTCAGAACTTGAAGAAAATAATATTTCATACAAAACTGCAACCTCTCCAGAGGACGCAGCAAATATGGATCTGGACATACTTTATGTAACCCGGATCCAGAAGGAAAGATTCGGAGACCCTCAGGAATACAAGAATGTCGCTCACAGTTACAGGATTGACTGCGAAACAATCAAAGTACTGGGTGACAAGGTCAGAATTATGCATCCCCTGCCAAGGGTGGATGAGATAGCCGAGGAAGTGGACCCTACACCAAATGCCATATACTTCACCCAGGCGCACAATGGTGTACCCACAAGACAGGCTCTGCTGGGACTGGTGACGGGAGGGATCAACTGATGGACAGAGCATACAAGGTTTACGCCATTGATAACGGAACGGTAATTGATCATATACCAACACCTCTGGCGCTGAAAGTTGTTGAGATACTTGGTATTGGAAATGAGGGCATCTTTACCATAGGCGTGGGTTTCCAGTCGAAAAGTCACCCTGGAGGCAAGGATATAGTCAAGATAGAAAACAGGATCCTGCTTGAGAGTGAAACAGACACTATTGCTCTGATTGCACCGGATGCAACCATTAACATTATCAGAGATGGCAAAGTAAGTGAAAAACGGAAGATATCCAGTCCATCTATTATCCATGGAGTAATGCAGTGCCCCAACCCCAACTGTGCCACAAATAAACTGGGTGCTGAACGACATTTCACACTGGAGGACAGTGAAGGCCTCACATACAGGTGTCACTACTGTGAACGAGTTACTGCAGTGGTTCCCGAGAACCTTACAGCCCCCAGATAACTGACTGATGTAAAAAGCCCCGGCATTACGCCGGGGCTTTTTCTATTCATGTGCTGCCTTTACGGTATGACAACCACTCTCTGGGAAGCCATGCCTTCTTCAGACTGCATAACCACTGCATATGATCCTGCAGGAAGGTCTGATACCATAGCAGAGTATTCACCTGCTGCCATCTCACCCTGGCCGATCTGGAATACCGTGCGTCCGGTTACATCGTAAACAGCAATGTTCACAGGACCGGCCTGCTCAATTCTGTATCCAACTGAAAATGCTCCGGAAACAGGATTGCCGGAAGACAGCCATACTTTTCTTCCGTCAATAGGTGCTGATGTTTCATCCTCAATGCCGTATCCGTTCCAGAGAACGGTAATGTCCTTCAGAGAAGGAGTAACATTTGGATTGTTCGTAGCAAGTCTGGCCTGGTACTGAACATACTGACCACCCTGAGCAACCACTGAACCAAGGTTGCTGGCTTCAGTGAGCCAACTGCTGTAGGTGCCCATGTTGGAAGAATTGTAAGAGGTTCTCAGTCTGAACATGATACTTGTCTCATCAGGAAGTGTGTATGCCCAGTGAATGTAGTCCCAGTTAACCATACCGGGATCAGGAGGCTCGATATTAACTATTGAGCTTGTCAGGATACTGGGTGTGGTGAATCCACTAACTCTCCACCAGCTGACTTTGTCGCCGTTGTATGCACAGCCCAGTACGTCCGGAACTCCGTCTCCGTCCATGTCTCCAACTGAAACTCCCAGGGCTCCGCCGAAATATTCCGAAACAGCGAAAGTCTCCCAGTCCTCGCCAAGATACTCTCTGTTCTTGCACCAGACAATCCTGTTATCCCCTGAGCTGGCTGCTGTTAAATCAGGATAACCGTCTCCGTCCATGTCATGAGCAACGATGTCGTAGATTCCTGAACCTTCGGCACCGTTCATTTCATGATAGGTCCAGCTGCTCTGAGTATCCAGGAAGTCGTACCATCTCAGATTTCCATCACTGTAAGATGATGCAATTGCGAAATCATCGTTTCCGTCATTGTTGAAATCCGCTGCTGAAATTGATACCGGGTTGTTGTAAGAAGTTTCGATGTTATATCTGGTCCAGCTGTAACCGTATGGTGACTTTGAAATATAAGCGCAGATATCGTTTGCGGAATTACTAGCAGCAACAACATCAGGATGCCCGTCATTATTGAAGTCACCCACATCGCAGGTGTAGGCGCCGATAAGGGCACCATCTATGTAGTTCTTATCCCAGGAAGACGTGGACCCGTTATTCCTCCACCAGCAGACATCTCCTGAATAGCTGGATACTCCCACGATGTCGATCAGGTCGTCTCCGTTAATATCATCACTTCGAATCTGCCTGGCATCGAAGTCGGTGACTATAGCAGTACCTGAAGCCCATCCCGAGGGGGTGTGCATGAAAGCAACGATCTTGTCGTCAGCTCCACTTGAAACAGCCACATCCCTGAGGCCGTTATTATCGTAGTCTGCAGCAGTTACAAATCTGGGACTGGTGACGGAACCAATAGAGTGCTTGATAAAAGAGGTTCCAGGTCCGTTGTTCTCCGACCAGAACACCTCTCCGTTTGTATATGAGCAGCTGACGGCATCCAGGTCTCCGTCAAAGTCCATATCAATACTGATAACGTAAACAGGGTTATCAGTAGAGGCAATCTGGTTCTCAGATCTGTTAACAATCAGTTTCAACTGACCGGGTTCCGTATCCCAGTCCATGTCTCCGGAAATGTAGAAAGAGTCACCCCAGTCGGTAACAGGACCCATAACTCCAGGGCCTCCCTGCCAGTCTGACTGGGTCTCACTCTCAGCCATGGCAGAGAAAGAAAAGAACAGCATCATAACAAACAAAAGTATTCTCATAGATAAATCCCCCTTTTGTGAAGGCGTACGTATACGGTGCAAAGTATTGTATCATCTATCCCAGGAGTCAATACCCGATTTGGGTTACTTCTGCCCGGGTGATTTCCTCTTCATATATCTGTCACGTTCGCTGAAAATACATCCGCAATACGGCTGACGGTAAAGACCGAATTCTCTGGATATCTCGATCGATCTCCTGTAAAAATCCCTGAAGTCATATAATACAAATTCGGTCCCGGTTTGTTCCGCTGCTTCATTCCCTGCCTTCAGGATCATTTCCTGATTCTGATAGGGACTGACAGTAAGGGTGGTTGTGAACTTTTTTTTACCCTGACGCGCCGTTTCACAGGCAGTGGCAAGAAGTCTGTCATTAAAACACGCCTGACATCTGTTGTGTGCATCCAGAAGCATTCTGATATTTTTTTCAGGCTCGTAGTCGTCTCTATACACAACCGGCAGATCCACCTGGGGGGCCCATGATTTCAGGGCATCAAGCCTTCTTTGCAACTCCTTCCAGGGATGAATTGATGGATTATAGAAGTAACCGAAAACAGAGTATCCTGCTTCTCGAAGCTTGACGAGAACTGAAGTTGCACACGGAGCACAGCAGATGTGCAGAAGAATATCTTTGTTCACAGAGGAAGCTCCTCCTGACCTGCCTTCGTGTAACCCATATGCCGGTATGCAGTTGCAGTTGCCATTCTCCCCCTGCTGGTTCTGTTCAGGAAACCTCTGGCAAGCAGAAAAGGCTCAACAACATCTATCAGTGTGTCTCTTTCCTCATTGAGAGTTGCAGCCAGGGCGGAGACGCCTACCGGCCCACCTGAATACTGCCTGATGATCACAGTCAGGTAGCTTCTGTCAAGTCTGTCGAGACCTGCCTCATCCACTCCGTTAATATCCATTGCTTCAACAGATGTTTCCTCATCGATGGTCTCTCTTCGCATTACCTGGGCATAGTCTCTGACTCTTTTGAGAAGCCTGTTGGCTATCCGGGGAGTTCCCCTTGATCGAAGGGCAACAGATCTGGAACCTTCTGAGGTAATATCCGTGTCGAGAATACCGGCAGAACGCCTGATTATGGTACAGAGCTCGTTATCATTGTAAAATTCCAGATGCATGGAAAAACCGAATCTGTCTCTTAACGGGCCGGTAATCAGCCCCGCTCTGGTGGTGGCACCAACAATTGTGAAATGACTCAACTCAAGTTTTACGGACCTGGCATGAGGCCCCGGATCAATCACCATGTCAATCTCGAAATCCTCCATGGCGGGATAGATGTATTCTTCCACTATCCTGGGAAGTCTGTGTATCTCGTCTATGAACAGCACATCACCTCTTGACAGATTTGTCAGTATTCCCACAAGATCCGCCGGCCGTTCAAGTGCCGGACCTGATGTACATACGATATTCGCTTCCATTTCAGCTGCGATTACGTAAGCAAGGGTTGTTTTTCCCAGGCCTGGAGGGCCGTGAAAAAGAAGATGATCCAGCGGTTCTCCCCTCTCTCTGGCAGCCTGAACAGCTATTTTCAGATTCTCAATAACCCTTTTCTGACCAATGTATTCCTGAAAATTACCCGGCCTGAGGGAAGTGAACTCTCTCTCCTCGTTTCCGTTTTCTTCCCCTCGAACAATGGACTCAAGGGCCATATCAGCTCCTCGCCTTCATTGCAGCTCTGACAAGGTCTGTTGAAGACGAGTCTGCTCCAATAAGGTCCACAGCTTCTCCTATCAGTGATGCTGCCTCGGATGATGGAACACCCAGTTGTTCAAGTATTGCTCTGGCATCAGCAGCATTTCCCGGCTCTGCTGTTACAGAGGGGAAATAATCCAGTTTCGACAGTGAATCCTGTAGTTTTGCTATAATCTGCTTTGCCCTGGAGTTTCCTATTCCAGGCAGCGAGGTAAGAATCTTCACATCTCCGGAGGTAATTGCTCCTGCAAGTTCGGAGGGGGGTATGACCATGGCCCTGGCGGCTGCCCTCAGTCCAATCCCTGAAACGCTTATGAATCTGGTGAAAAAATCCCTGTCAGAAGTGGTGGGAAAAGCAACTGCAATGGGAATGCCTCTGTTACCTTCATTCTGTATCTGGAAAAGAAGGTAGAGCCTTACTTTCTCTCCAGTATTAACATGCCTGAGGAAGTACCCCGGAGCAAGAAGATTAAGAACAACCGGTCCTGTTTCCAGGAAAATACTGGTTCCTTCAGTGCCTGTAACAGTTCCGATAATACTGTCAAGCAAACTTTTCCTCCTCGAAAAGTGCCAGTGCAACAGCTATTGCATCGCTGACATCCATCGGTTTCACTTCTTCCTTTATACCGAAGATCCTGCGGACCATGCCGTTCACCTGCTGTTTGCTGGCTCTTCCGTTACCGGTAACAGCTTTCTTAACCCTGCTTGCAGGAAGAGATTCCACTCTAATCCCTTTCAAGCCTGCAGCGAGACAGAGAACACCACGGGCATGCCCCATTATTATAGCTGTAGCCGGATGTCTGTAGTGAGAATAGATCTTCTCAAGCCCCATAACCTCCGGTGCCCAGATTCTTATAACCTCTTCAATACCCCGGAACAGCTCTGAAAGCCTGGGGGTCAGGGGATCAGAGGCTTTTGTTCTGATTGTTCCGGCATCAAGAAGCTTTATGGCAGAGCCCTCAGCTTTAAGAACTCCGTAACCTGTAATGTTCAACCCGGGATCAACACCGAGAATGATCTTCTCCGGCAACGGCTACTCCATGTCGAAGTTGGAATGCAGCGCCTGAACATCATCATGATCCTCAAGGGCTTCAAGGAGCTTCATTGCCTTGTCGGCATCCTTGCCTGCAAGCATCACTGTGTTGGATGGAACTTTTGTCACCTCTGCAGAGTCAACTGAGATCCCTGCTGTTTCAAGGGCTTTTACCACTTCGAACACTTCTTCCGGCAGAGTTGTTGCCACAATGGTATCGTCCATCACCATTACATCCTCAAGGCCTGCTTCAAGTCCGGCTTCAAGAACTTCATCCTCAGTATGGGAGCTACCGTCAATGGTGATCTGGCCCTGCTTGCTGAACAGATATGCCACACTGTTCTTGGAGCCAAGGCTTCCACCGCCCTTGGTAAGCATGTGGCGAATCTCAGCAGCAGACCGGTTCTTGTTGTCTGTGAGTACCTCGATAATTATTGCCACTCCTCCGGGACCGTAAGCTTCATAGACCATTTCCTCATAGGTAACACCCTCAAGCTCTCCGGTTCCGCGCTTGATAGCTCTTTCAATGTTTTCATTGGGCATGTTCTGACTTCTGGCTGTATCAATGGCCAGTCGAAGTCTGGGGTTCATTTCAGCGTCACCGCCGCCCTGCCTTGCAGCAACAGAAATTTCTTTCACCAGTCTGCTGAAGATCTTGCCACGGGCGGCATCTGCCTTGCCCTTTTTGTGTTTTATGGTACTCCATTTATTGTGTCCGGACATTCAAATCTCCTTTTTTATGAGTTTTTCCAACTGCTGTAGTTTAGAAATAATGGGGTGCGTGGTCAAGTAATGGAACTTCTGTGTTCCATGAGAGTGGCCCACCTGGGAGCTGATCTTCTGAAAAATGAAAGACCTGTTTCTGCAATGTGAACCTTTTCAACCTCGGAACGGCAGGGAAGAATTACCAGAGAAGCCTTCACTGATGAAAGCACAAGCTCTATCTCAGCAAGCCAGTCAGACTTCTCGGTTTCCTGGCCAACTGCAACACACCGGCCAAGCACCCGGGCATCAGATGGAACAATGGAACCACCGCAGACATAGGGGAAACCGGAGCTCTCCTCAATAAGCGGAGGAAGAGAAGAGATGCATCTTGAAAGGCTGACGCCCAGCCCAGGCAACCCGTTGACATAAAATGCAGGGAACAGGAATGTTCTTCTCTCTGACGATCCCTCTGAAGCCCTGAGTTTTCCAGGCATTGCTTCCGAATCAAATTTGCTGCCTAACCTGAGAATAGTTGAAGTAAACTCATTTCTGACAGTTCTTTTTAAAACGTGTACTGAAGCTCTGAGTTTCCAGAAAGGAAGCGGCAGTTCAGACATCCCTGGAGCCCTGTGCTCAACCTCCACCTGCTCAAGTCCCTCTGCAGAATCAGCCCATCCTGCTCCGCAGTTTCTGCAGATGAACAATCTGTCTGTCCTGAGACCGGACAGAGGTGCTCCGCATCTGCTGCAAACCAGTCTCGTCACTCTCATATGTAGCTGTCCATTCCGGCACTCTTTTCAGCCATTTTCAGAAATCTGACAGAAACAGCACCCATGCCCCAGATAACCAGAAGGAAATAAATGGGGAATGGCCCCATTCTTAACAATCCGGAAAACAATATCAGTAGAAAAACAGGAGTCAGACCTGCCCAGATGCTTCCAAGCAGACGGCAAATCTTTTTCCAGTGCTCTGAATCTGCCGGAAATGTTCCCTTGAGAACTTCTCCGGTACACCCGTCCACAACAATTCTGAAAACCCGTCTGTTCAGTACATAGTCAACAATCCACAGAGGATAATGAACCATTCTCTCTCTTGTGCCGGTTACAGCAAGATACATATAGCGCTGCTCCAGCCCTGCACCTGCACCTTCGCAAAGTTTTGAGACAAACTCTTCAGCTTCTTCCCTGACTGCTACGATAGGAATTGAAGGATCAACAACATGGGCCTCAGCTGGAAGGTTTGAAGAATCGAATACACGCAGGGGAAGTCTGGAGCCTTTTCTGCCCAGGGCCATACCGGCAAGCCCCATTTGGGAATTTATACCGAGAGAGGGGATTCCAAGAGGTTCGAGCCTGGCAGCACTTACAATCATATTTATCCCGTTGCTGATCTGGTGCTCTTCAGCCCTGACACCCTTCCGATGCTTAATGGTTCTAACAGCAAATCCCTGCCCACCGTCATCTCTTTCAGTGACAGATCTTATCTTCTTCTCCTTTATCACAGGCTTTACGCCGAACACGTATCCATCAACTCTGCTGGAGAGGAGCCAGAACGGTACATAGGCCAGAAACGGCTTTCTTACCCTGCACATACTGAACACACCGCCGGAATTCTCTTCCAGTTTCTTTCTCACAGACCGCAGCGCTGAAGTTGAATCTACAGTAGAGTCCACGATGTACCTGTTTACAACGCCATGAAGAAGAATCGGCGTATCACAGTGTGAGCAGACAGTGTTGGTGCTGCCCTCACTTATCTGAAGCAGACCTGCACAGGAAGGACAGGACAGGGTAAGAAGATCGCTCATGATTTCCGCTCCTTGATCCTGTCCAGAATAGAAGGAGCAAAAACGGCAGCAGCCATTCCCAGAACTGAAGCCCAGAAGATGGATACACCTTTCAGAAGGAAAAAGATAAGTACAGCAGGAATAATTCCTGTGGTAAAAGCCTTGACAGATTCTCTGTAGGGATTGAAACCGGAACTGCCGGAAGGTTTTTCCGGGTTACCCACCACAGTACCGCTCACACCGTCAACGATTGTGCCCTGGCCTGTGGAAGAGTTGATCACAACCCAGAAAGGATGATAGATAACACCCTGTTCACCTATCAGGTCCGGATCAACAGGAATAATGGTGTCGGATATCTCACTCTCGTTCCAGATGCGTCTGTCTGCAGATGGAGGGGAATAGTCTTCCATTTCCGAGTAGGGCTGTGTGAACACTCTTTCCAGAGTCCCGGGATCATATGGAAACCAGTACACCGAAGCAGACGAAACAGCACCGGGTGGAAAAAGCCTGGTAACGTCCTCCCTGGAGAGAACTTTGCGATGAAGGAAACTCTGGCCGGTAAAGCCTGAGACAACGGCTCTGGCTCCGCAGTAAGCGCATGTTACGTAAGCATCAGGAGAAGTTACGGCAATGTATGCCCCGCACTGTGTACACTTCAGTTTCAAAGGCTGAGTACCTCCTCCAGAAATGCTTCCAGATCATCAGTCATTCTGGACAGTGTAAACTTCTCCAGAACTCTTTTCCTTCCTGCAATGGACATGGCCTTCAGATCCACTTCTCCAAATATCATCTTTTTCAGAACTGAAGCCAGTGCGCCATAATCACCTGCCGCAAGTACAATACCGGCATCACCGGCAACTTCCGGCAGGCTGGTTGCATCGCTGACTACAACAGGTATCCCTGAACACATTGCTTCAGCAGCAGCGTACCCGAATCCCTCGTTGGAAGATGGCATTACAAACACATCCATGGCGTTGTAGAAATCGTTCACCGCTGTTACAGGCCCTGTGAAGTGCACCCTTTCCCCCAGAGGAACTGCCGACTCAATCAGAGAATTCATAAATTCTTTATTCGGGGCAGGGCCGGCAAGGATAAGGTGCATTGAGGGTATTGACCGGGCCGCGCTGATAAGGGTGGCATGCTCTTTCCTTGGAAGAAAGGAACCCATCATTCCGGCAACAAAGGCTTCCCGGGGAATATTCAGATCAGCTCGAACAGCTTCTCCGGAAGCTCTGTCAGGGAAAAAGGATGAATCATCAATACCGTTGTAGATCATTCTCAACTTCTTCCGTGGCATCCAGGTGTTCCCTGACAGAATTGTGTTCATTGTAGACATGCTGTTAACCAACACCCTGTCCACAAGGTATCTGTAAGACAACCGGTAACGAAGAGCATTCTTGAATGCATAGTCGCTCCCCCGCCTTCTTACAAACGGAATTCTGCCGGAAAGCCTGGCTGCAACCCCAAGTGACCTGACCTCACGGTCAACATTGCAGACAATGACCTCGGGTCTGAACTTCCTGAAAAACTCAACAAGCCTGAGAATTGCTACAGGATTGAGATCCCCGCGAAGCTGAACCGGATAAACATTCAAGCCTGCTGCTGCCGCTCGTTTCTGCAGTTCACTTTCCGGCCTGCAGACAACCGTTACAGAGTGTCCGCGATCTGAAAGACTGGAAGCGGCGGTGAGACTCCAGTTCTCACCGCCGCGCCAGGTTATCCTGGAGTTGCTGATCACAACTCTCAACGGCTACCTCCGGGCAATAACCACTCTCCTGGTGGTTATGCCTGACGGGGTATCAAGTCTTATGAAGTGAACTCCTGCAGGAACATTCTCAACATTCCAGACCATGTTTCCAAAGCCGTTTCCCGGGAGGTCTCCGGAGAGATCTGCAATGACTCTTCCTGAAAGATCAAGTACTCTGAGAGAGGCTCCACCAAGATCATTTGCAGCAATGTTCACCGGGATAACTGCAGATGAGATCACAGGGTTTGGTGTAACCAGCCCGAGAGTTGAAACCTGAGGTATAATTCCACCGGCGAAATCCTCAACTGCTGAGCCGCTGATCTGTGCAAGCTGCGGCTCCGAAGGCCATCCGGGACCGAATTCGCTGTCCACTGCCCATACTCTGAACCAGCGGTCTCCATCTGCAACTCCGGTAACGGAATACTGAGATGACGAGATGTTGTCGGCCTGGATGGTGTTTGCACCCCACACATCGATCTTGATGTCATCAATGTAGAGCTTGCAGCTTGAACTGCTGCCGTAGCTTTCCCATCTGAACATCAGTGTCTGACCCTGGAACTCGTCCAGTTCATGGATGTTGTGCCGCCATGTCATGTCGTCTCTGCCGAATGTCTGCAGATAATACCAGTTTGTTCCGCCGTCAGGGCTGTATGAGAACGCTCCCTGATAACTTTCAGGAGTGATGTCCTGCATGGACCAGAAGCTTATTCTTGCCCCTCCGATTGCAGGAACGGTCACTGTTTCCTGCCATGTCATGGAGCCGGTTCCGTTGGATACATAACTGTGTGTCCCACTGTGGTGCTGAGAGGTTGTCATTATCCAGCTAACCTTGTCAAAGGGGCCGCTGTCGCCGTTGTCATCAACAAGAACCTGATAGCTGTCAAGTCTCTGCAGGGTGTAGTAATCAGCACCGGACACATCGCTCCAGTCAACTGTGAAAGGAGGTGTAACAGAACCAACAGGGTCAACTACCGGCACCCCTGGTTCATGGGGATCGTATGGGCAGCCTGCAAGACAGGCTGTTACCAGATAACTTCTGAGGTTTCTCCTGGAAAGCTTCACAACCTCAGTTGCGGAAGGCCAGAATCCTGCAAATGATGCACCGGTTTCATGATTCCAGCTCATGGCACCATAAAGACCATATGAGTGATCACGGGTATTTCCGCTTGCATAGTAGAACTGAGCTGAAGGGTAGTGCTCTTCACCTGTTCCCCACAGAACCATCATCTCACCCTGGGTTGTGTACTGAACTGAGTGGGTGGTGGGATCGTCTGTCCATCCCCATGGGTATATCAGTGCATTGCTGTAACTGTGTGTGGAGTGCATCTGTGCCGGTACATGCCCCTGCCAGAATGCGTCTATGTTACTGGATTCAGGCTCTGAAAGAGGAGCTGTACCCCTGTAGGTAGTGGAACCGGGATCGCCACTTGATCCAGCGCCGCCCCAGCCAACTGCCCAGTTCCTGTTCAGGTCGATTCCGTCTCCACCGGCAGACCAGTTCATGTTTTTCCTGTGCATGCCGTTACCGGTTGGATTTGTACTTTCATTGTACACCCAGCCGTCAACATTGTTGCAGGGAAGGCACCAGATCTCACGGTTTTCAAGAAGCCATGTGGCCTGATAGCCGCAGAAGCCGTTTCTCTGGTAATTGCTGCAGAGCCACATCATCCAGTACCTGACATTCCTCATAGCTGCGCCTTCTCGGGCATGAATAAGGCCGTCGTACCAGGCATTGGCCATTGAGGGATCGTCATCGCTGAAGGAATTGTTCACAGAAAGCTTCACCACTCTCTGTGGACGACCTTCATATGTGTCTCCTATTGACTGAACACTTGTTATTGATGGATTGGCTGCTGTAAGAGAATCTATCCAGGAGTCTATCTCAGTCCAGGTGTAAAACCCTCCCATGGACTTGGCATCTCCATTGAGTGCTCTGTAGTAGCCTTCCATGTCTGCAATCCTGGTATCAGCCATAAGACCGTTATCAAGCAGAATCCTTCTGTCAGTTGAGTTGGCTACAAAATCCACAGATCCGTCCCGGTAAACCTGAACAACATCAAAACCCAGTCTTGAAAACATTTCACTCTGCTGATCCGATAAGGGAGTGAAATTCATAAGGGAATAGATTTCACCAGCCAGCATAACTGCAGGGATGGCAAGCATTAACAAAATATTTCTCAAATCATGCCTCCTGAAAAAGAGTATGTACGGAATAATGTAACTGTTATAAACAAAGACGCTTACCAAAGCAATCTGAAAAACAGGCGGAATCAGACTGATTTTTGTATCTTTGCCCTATCGGTAAAACACAGAAAACAGAATCAATGGAGGACCTTATGACAACCTTCAAAGAACAGATAATCCAGGGTATCCCTGCGAGAATCCCATCAATGCCTGAATCAGAGGAAGGAGTAAACAGAGCACCTGCCAGACCGGATATTCTCTCGGAAAATGAGAAGAAGCTTGCTCTGAAGAACGCTCTCAGATACTTCCCGAAAGAATGGCACAGCACTCTCGCCCCTGAATTTGCTGAAGAGCTGAAAAACACCGGCAGGATCTATATGTACAGGTTCAGGCCGACATATGAGATGAAGGCCAGGCCAATTCACGAGTATCCGGCAAAAACACCTCAGGCAGCGGCAATCATGCTCATGATCCAGAACAACCTGGACAAGGCAGTGGCACAACACCCGGAAGAACTAATCACATACGGCGGAAATGGAACTGTATTCCAGAACTGGGCTCAGTATCTCATTACAATGAGGTATCTCTCAGAGATAACAGAGGAACAGACGCTGGTTCTCTATTCCGGGCATCCCCTGGGGCTTTTCCCCTCGCACAGGGATGCTCCAAGAGTCGTGGTAACCAACGGAATGGTAATTCCCAACTACAGCAGCCAGGACGACTACACTAAAATGGCAGCACTGGGTGTAACATCCTACGGACAGATGACCGCAGGCAGTTTCATGTACATAGGACCTCAGGGAATAGTTCACGGTACTACGATCACCCTGCTGAATGCCGGCAGAAAGTATCTGAAGACAGGCGAGGAAGGTCTTGCAGGCAAGGTTTTCGTAACCAGTGGTCTCGGCGGCATGAGCGGCGCACAGGCTAAAGCCGCAGTAATTGCCGGGGCAATAGGCGTTGTGGCTGAGATAAATCCCAAAGCCCTCCAGGCCAGATTCCAGCAGGGATGGCTTCAGGAAGTGGAAGACGATCCTGATAAACTTATCCAGCGGATAATACAGGCTAAAGAAGAGAAAAAGCCTCTCTCTCTTGGATACCTTGGAAACATTGTTGACCTCTGGGAGAAGCTGGTCAAGGAAAACGTGCACATTGAACTGGGCAGTGATCAGACAAGCCTCCACAACCCCTGGATGGGCGGATACTATCCTGCAGGATTAACCCTTGAAGAGAGCAACCGGATGATGGTTGAGAACCCTGAAACTTTCAAGGAAAAGGTCAGGGAATCCCTGAGAAGACATGTAAAAGCGGTTAACCGGATGTGTGACAGAGGCATGCACTTCTGGGACTACGGCAATGCTTTCCTGCTGGAAGCTTCCAGAGCAGGAGCAGAAGGTATTCTCAAGGAAGACGGCACCTTCTCATACCCTTCCTATGTAGAGGACATAATGGGCCCGGTCTGCTTTGACTACGGCTTCGGCCCCTTCAGATGGGTCTGTACTTCAGGCAAACCTGAAGATCTCCAGAAAACCGATCAGATTGCAGCTGAAGTTCTGGAAAAGATGGCTGAAGAAGCATCTGATGAAAACCGTCAGCAGCTTCTGGACAACCTCAGATGGATCAGACATGCAGGCGAGAACAAACTGGTTGTAGGCTCTCAGGCAAGAATTCTCTACACCGACTGGACAGGGCGGATCGCCCTTGCTCTTGAATTCAACAGAGCAGTGGCAACTGGAAAGATTTCAGCTCCAATCGTTCTCGGTCGTGATCACCACGATGTATCAGGCACTGACAGCCCTTACAGGGAAACGGCAAACATCAGAGACGGTTCCATGTTCACAGCGGATATGGCGGTTCAGAATGTAATAGGTGATTCTTTCAGAGGAGCAACCTGGGTAAGCATACACAACGGAGGCGGTGTAGGCTGGGGTGAAGTTGTCAACGGTGGTTTCGGAATGGTTCTGGACGGCTCTGCTGACACAGACAGAAGGGCAAAAGCCATGCTCTCCTGGGATGTCAGCAACGGCCTTGCAAGAAGAAGCTGGGCAAGGAATGACGGTGCCATCTGGGCAGTTAAGCAGGCAATGAAGGCAGAGCCCCTGATGAAGGTGACAATTCCTGAAATAGCCGACGAGAGTGTTCTTGACCAGTTCTGATGAAACACAAAGCAGTTCTTTTTGATCTGGACGGAACCCTTCTGAACTACAAACAGGCCCAGAAGAATGCCACAGACCATAACGAATCGCTGTACAGACTTGTAAACTCCCTGGAGGTTCAGGGTTATGAATCCCGGGGAGTTCCTCTTCCTGAATCATCAGAAATGAAAAAGGTGTTTGAATTACACGGTATAGAAGCTGATCCTGCTGAATTTCTCTGTGATTACTTCATGAAGCTCTCAAAGCAGGGTATTCTCATCCCCGGAGTAAAAGGACTGCTGAAATTCCTTAAGGGCAAAGTAAAACTGGCTGTTGTCTCCAACGGCCCTGGAGAGGTTCAAAACCCCAGGCTGGAAATGGCAGGACTGGCACAGTTCTTCCCCCACCGTTTCTACAGCAGAGACATGGGGATTGCAAAACCGGATCCTGATATTCTGAGAATTGCCATGAAAACACTTGGAGTAACTGCTGAAGAAACGATTTTCATCGGAGACAGCACAACAAGTGATGAACCTGCAGCAAAAGCAGCAGGAACAGACTTCATCCTTTTCACAGGAGACTATGGTGAAGTGAGCAGGAAAGCAG
>CAYLRO010000020.1:39317-49396 GCA_964386635.1 uncultured bacterium
ATATTTCTATAATTGCTAATTGGTTATAGTTTGCATTTTTGCTTATATAGTTATTGTAAGTGAATCCAAAATGAAAGGAGTTATCATGAAAAGCGCAAACACAAAGTTGTTTGACAGCCTTGCCCTGATCCTCGCCAGCATAGGAGCTCTGAATTGGGGAATCCTGGTTGTACTGGACCGGGAACTGATCAATGGTGTCTTCAAGTTAGGCCAGGATGTTGCTAACATCATCTATATCGTTATTGCTCTTGCAGGAATCTGGTGTCTATTCTCGGTACTTCCCAAAGCCATGAAGAAGTAGGAATTCAATCGAGAACGCGATTGGCAGATTTTCCAGAGATCCAACTGATGAACAGGAAGTCGGGATTGGTCAAAAAGCTATTAATTACCTGATGTGAAATGGTTTACATCCGATTTATATTGCTTTTATTTTCCATGTTTTTTTGTGCACCCTCATTTCTCATTTCAACCATTGTATTCCATAATTTGCAGCAATAGTATATTGGCATATGATTTTCTACTTTAATGCTTGTAAGATCGCTGAAATTGTTTGCGTAATCCTTCCACTCTGAAAAAGAGAGACTGACGTTTTCAGAAATTTGAGAGTATGCAACCTTCGTGTTTTTCCTGAAAATATTAATCCTTGAGAATATGCTGGAATGTCGCTTCAGCTTTTTGAATTTTCTTGAAATGCGTCCGAATCTTCTAAATTGACCTAGTATTGTTTTTTTCGCAATCCTGGTTTGATTTGTCAGGTCAAACTCTTCCTTGTTTATGATTACCTTACCATCATCTCTCAGGTAAATCAGACTTCCCGAATGTTTAAAATTAAATTTGATTTTTGGTAAATCCGGTGGTAAAAGAGGAATTGGATCATCATAGTTTACTATTCGCCAGACAGGTCTCTTTGTTAAGTCTGTTACAAATTCCTCGTCACCAAAGCGAGGAGAACCAAATGTATACAAACCAAAACTTTTCGGATAAAGAGAAAATGCAATACCTGCAAGAGCACCACCGAGACTATGCCCGGTAAACCAGAGATTTCTCTGTGGATTTTCTTCCAGTAATTGGTCCAAAAATGATTTGACTCCAATCGGCTTCTCCCACACTTTGTTCAGAGCTTTAAAGAATCCCTGATGTACTCTACCACCCTGATCACATGTAACAGGCTTTATGTCCATATTACTGTTAAAATTATGTAATGCTGATATATTATTTAATTCACTACCCCTGAATGTTACTATAATACAGTCTTCATCCCAGACAATCATACAATTTATGTAATCATTGTAAAAGTGTTTGAAGTTTTCAAATCCGGCAAGCAGATAGGCCATTCTTGCAAAACCGGGATGAGCATATGATAAGAATGAGCACTCAGAAAACCACCATGCATTAACAGGTGAATAGTCTACTTCCTTAACCTGAATGGGTATGTATTTTGCATTTTCAAAATACCTGTAGTTCATATCAGGTGGTACTACTGGATATTCATCTGAGATTGGTATGTCTTTACATTTTAGTTCCTGTGACATCTTCATCATATCATTATTTCAATCTACGGTTGCTATATGACATTCACTGTTCTTCCTGATCATTTCACTCTGTTTCCAGGAAAAGGGCTCGATTAAAATCCTGGTACCACTACTATACTCCTTGTGCCTGCTGCACATCTGGAAAACTTTTCAAGAAGGTCTGGGATATCAATGCTCTCGAATGCCCGGGGTGCCATGGAAAGATGCAGGTTATCTCCTTTATTGAAGATCCGCCGGTAATCAGGCGAATTCTGAAGCACATGGGTCTTCACAGAGATCGAGGAGTTTTTTAAACAGTCAAGCATCCGGTACAACCGGCAATTCTGTCGGGTATTTCAGTGTCTGCCTGGCTTCACTCTGTAAATGGTTCTCTGTAAAGCCTTTGTCTAATTGAGTATGCGCTTCAACAGCAAAATTATTATTTTCTAATACAAGTGGTCTTGAATATCTTCACATTTCGTATACCCTTAATGGTGCCGTCACTGGAGTTTATCAGATATCTAAGATCGAGGGGGTTTTCTATGAGGATAACTGTTCTGATTATCGCATTACTGCTTGCAGGAAATTCATTTTCGCAGTCAGCCGAAGACAGAGTAGAACTGATTAATGAGCTTATGACTTACTACGCGGAGAATGGTCTTTTCAGCGGAACGGTTCTGGTGGCTGAGCATGGTGAAGTCATCTTCGAAAGCGCATACGGTTATGCTGATCGGGAATGGATGGTACCAAATACACCGGACACACGCTTCCGGATTGCATCTATTTCAAAGAGGTTCACGATGATACTTGTCTTTCAGTTGTACGACGAAGGTATCATTGACCTTAATGGAACAATCACTGATTACATTCCTGAATACTCCGGTCCCGGCGGGAATGAAATCACCGTTCAACAGCTGCTCACTCACAGCTCCGGAATTGCCGGCGAGAGTGCAGTTCAGGATCTTGATGATATTGAACGTCACAGCTGGACAAAGGAAGACCTTCTTCACCACATAGAGGGGTACGAACTGCAGTTTCAACCGGGAGAGCAAAAGGGTTACTCCAACTTCGGTTACTTCCTGCTGGGAGTTATACTGGAGAGAGCCAGTGGTCATAGCTATGCTGAACTGCTCGAAGAGAGAATCTGTGAACCTGCGGGGATGACAGCTACGATTCCAGATCAGAACAGCGAATTGATCGAACACCGTGCATCAGGTTATCACTACTATCCGGAGACGGGCATAATCAACGCACCATACCTTGATATGTCGTTCGTATTCGGTTACGGTCATCTCCTCTCCACTTCGCTTGACCTGTTTCTGTGGGACAGGGCACTGCGAGAAGGAATACTGGTTACCCCGAGTCTGCTGGAATTCATGCTCTTCTTTGATGGGTACAGTGAAAACCTTGGCTCGAATTCTGTGAATGTTTTCCGGTGTGGTGGAAGTATCAACGGTTTTCGATGCAGTACACACAGCTATACACAGGATGAAAGGTTCATTGTCGTTCTTTCGAACCTTAAGGATAGAAACGAAGAGTTCATTCCTTCTACCTTCACCGTAGCCGGGAACATCGCGGCGATCCTCTACAATGTCAGTTACACGCTTCCGGATTATCCTGAGTAGAGACGAATCGAGAAGCATTTTCACAGGCTGCCCTGAATTTCTGTAACTTCACCTACTCTTCACTGATAGACTTTGCTGCAGCGTCTATACATGTCCAGGATAGTCTGAT
The DNA here is from genome assembly GCA_964386635.1 of uncultured bacterium. GTDB lineage: Bacteria > Fermentibacterota > Fermentibacteria > Fermentibacterales > JCC-6 > Sabulitectum. The sequence goes on from CAYLRO010000020.1 coordinate 42,563, forward strand.
TCCTTACTGGATATGAATTTTGTTTCAATAAGCGCTGCTATATCTGGAAACTCTGCCTCAGATGAAACGATGTAATTCGGAGTCCCCTCTATTTCCGATGCAATATTCAGCTTTTTACCAGAAAACACCGGATCTGCAGATATGGAAATAATGCTTGTAAATGGAAGGTAATATCGATGATAGAAGGCTCGAATTTCTATGCCTTCTTCATAAACCAGAAGCTTGATGAAAGTACCCCGCAGTCCCTGGATTTCGCCAAAGAATTTAAAAGAAATAACTGTCTTTTGACCTTTCTCGAAACGGGAAATTTTCCTGTTGTAAAACAACGGTCCCACCAGAAGAATCAAAAACACAAGCAGAAGAGGGATACCGCCCAGCTGCTTGAAGGTGCGTGTACTTTCACAGCACAATCCAACAATTGCTCCTGTAAAGAGCATGAAAAGGAGCAAAGAGATAAAGCTGGAACCTATTCCAAGAGGCACTAATGAATCTGAATATTTTGTTTTCACATTAATACCAGGCCTTTAAAATTCAGCCATGTACCTGTCTGGTAGACTACCATATTGAGCTTGCTTTCTTCAGTATTCTATACATTTTCATCATGATTACCAACAGGTTACTGCGAATCGGTTAATTTCAAGAAGTGCAGAATGATGTTCCTGAAATCGAGATTCCTGTTACTCGGCCCAAAGCGAAATGCTTGGAAAACAGCAGGTCCACTTTGATGCAGATACTTTTGCCCCGATTAAGGTTCTGCCGGGTAACTGACAGTACTGCACAGGTAAACACAGTGGCAGCGTTCTAACCACCTGCCTCTTCTTCGCAATAGTTCTATCTCAATAAACAAAGCCCGGTTGTCTCAACAACACAGCCTGATTCTATTCTGCAAAGGTAAAGCCCGGCTGAAACCGGTTGCCTGTTCTCGGAACAGCCATCCCACTGAACGGAATGCTCTCCCTGAAGCACTTCCTGATCCACAAGGGATACAACCTCCCTTCCAGTAAGATCAAAAACCTGCAGTGAAACAGTGCCTTGTTCACGCAATTCAAAAGTGATGGCTGAACTGCTTCTGAACGGATTCGGGCTTGCAGAAAGCTTGAATACTCTGGATGGCTCCAGGTTGATTCCAGTCTGAGTCACGGTAAAGGATATGGTATCAGCTGCAACGACAGCCCCATCGTCATATGATGTAACAATGAGATCATTTGCCCCCACTTCCGCATAGAAGAAATCCTCTTGGTAAGTGTATTTCAATCCTGTTCCGAATGCATAGAGAAATCCATCAGTGCAGGGATAGTACATTACCCCGTCGGTAACTGAAGGACTGCCCTGAAATCCATAAAGGCTGCAGGCTGTACGGTAGCTCCATACTTCTGCTCCTGTGGCAATATCAAGAGCAACAACACTGGCACTGTCTTCCAGATAAGGACACTCTCCGAAGAAGACTTTGTCATCCGCAACTGCCGATGAACCGTGCTGAGTGCCTGAAACTGACCACAAGGAGCTGCCTGTCAGTGCGTCCACACAATGAAATGAAGCTACTTGATCGGCAAAATACAACCTGTTCAGATGAAATGCCGGAGTTGCTGCGATGAAATCGTCCTGTGTAAATGTTTCAGACACCCAGATTGTGTTGCCGGATGCACAATCAATAGCTCTTAGCGCTCCATCTTCACCTCCGATATACATACAATTATCAACAATAACTGGAGATGAATCCCGATATCCTTCGTAGGCATCAGTGTTTTCCCAAATGATAGATCCGGTGTTTGAATCCAGTAAATAGATTGAGGCATAATAATTGTTGTGGTAAGTTGGAATAATCAGATTATTGTTCCAGAGCCCCATACAGCTTATTAATGAGCCATCCAGAAGAAAGGTCGACCAGAGCATCTCGCCGGAAGAAGTATCAAAACAACTGACTACTCCACCATATGGAGGAGGGTCTTCTCGCCGCCCTGCAAACACTCTGTTTCCCACAACGATAGGTGTGCTTCCGACCCAGTCAGCCTCGCTGGTTGCCCAAATTCTTTCTCCCGTTAAAGCATCAAGGCAAAAAAGAGAGTCGCTTGCGACATAAAGCCTTTCATCTACTACTGTGGCGGCATCATCTGTATCACCAACCTTGTATTTCCAGATACATTCTCCAGTGGCTGCATTGAGTGCAAAGAGAGAATCCCCTGTCCTGTTCTGAGGGTAATAGACAATTCCATCTACTACGACTGGAGTTGGAAATTCGTGAATGTACCCGGTTACCGGAGCTGCCCATAGAATGGTATTATCATGAGGAGCTGGCGCTTCTGAATATCCGTGGTTCTGATAGTTCTGCATATAGGTAGGCCAATCGGTATTGAGCCTGGGTATCTGAACAACGGCCTGCCCGTTAAGTGTGTATTGAACAGAATCAGGCAATTCATTCTCGTTCTCAACGATTACCCGCAGCGGCAACCAGTCACCATTATATGTTTCACCATCTACAGGCTCTGATATACTGACACCGGTTGCTGACAGGAGAGCCGGAACCAGAAAGTATGAAATCAGCATTCAAACCTCCAATGTTCTTTTTCAAATTATGCTCTTCTAGAGTGCCTTGGTATTCCTATTTATGCTTTTAGTATGTGAATTACTGTAATTGGGGTCAATAACTCTCAAAAACACCAAAAGGAGCAGTGATAACTTCAGACGACATCGTTTCCAGCCGATACTTTCAGCCAGATGGGGTTTGCAGGTGTGAGGCTGCATAGTTTATTCCAGTTTGTAAGGTATTTTGAAATACAGACGCTGATTGTGTTGTGTCCGGGATTGATCCTGATGAAATTCAGTATGTTCTCTGGTGGAGCGTTTTAGAACACGGTTTTCCGCATCGGAATGCTTTTTTCTCCAGAAACCGCCTTTGTTTCTGGATCCAGGAAGCCCTGAGATGCATATGCGTAGAGAAGAAATGGTGACTGTAATACCTTACAGTGATCAACTCCCGGATGAGGAGATGATGCAACTGTACTTACTGCTTCCAGAAGAAGAGAGATTTCAGTTTGAAACAATCTGTAACCTTTTGTTCTTACTTCATGCAAGGCGGTTGATCATAATCTCCTTTGTAATAAACCCGGATAAGTAACTATGCAGCAAAGGGGAAGAAAATGAGAAACAAAACAGGGATTGCATTACTGCTGGGAGTTTTTCTCTTCGGCTGTTTTGCCTGTAACGACAGCGGAAACACATCAGAAGAAGAGACTGCCGAAGCTGTAACCGGCCGGGGCTTAACTTATCCTGTTGTGGATACCAATCAGGGGCTTTGCTACAACAGCAGTGAAAGCATTGAAGCCCCCGCCGAAGGAGAAGCTTTCTATGGGCAGGATGCACAGTACACCGGTAATGTGCCCAGCTATACCGACAATGGCGATGGTACGGTAACAGACAATGTTACAGGGCTTGTGTGGACCCAGGATCTGTCAAGTTATTCCATGCCCTGGTCTGACGCTTCAAGCTATTGCGAGTCTCTCACAACTGGCGGTTACGATGATTGGCGTCTGCCTACTGTGAAAGAGCTGTGGTCCATCAGGAACTTTTCACAAGGCTGGCCATGGGTAGATACCGACTACTTTTATCTGGTTGGCGATGGTTCGGATCAACGCCAGCATCATTCATGGTCGAGTAATCTCTACCTTGTTGAAGACGAATATCAGAACGAACAGGTAATTGGAAGTCCCGCATTCATTGTTAACGACTGGACCGGACACATCAAAGCGATGAGCGGTAACAGATTCGTACGCGCTGTCCGCGGCAACACCGCATATGGCATTAACGACTTTGTTGACAATGGCGACGGTACTGTAACCGACAATGCCACCGGTTTGATGTGGTCGCAGAATGACAACGGTGAAGCAATAAACTGGGAAGTGGCTCTGGCCTATGCTGAAAACGGCACCGTTGCCGGCTACGATGACTGGCGTCTGCCCAATATCAAGGAACTGCAGAGCATTGCAGATTACTCCGGCACCTTCCCTGCCATTGATACAAGCGTGTTCAATCTTACAGAGCTCACGAATATAAAAGGTCAGACCGATTATCCGTTTTACTGGTCAAGCACTTCCAACCCGGTGGAAGGCAGCGATGGTGAAGTAGCTGAGGGTTCTGTTTATGCCTGGGCACTGGCTGCCGGTTACAACACAGACCCGGATGGTTACGACCTGCATGGTGCTGGCTCAGTTGTTTTCTGCCCCAAATCGGAAGAGAATTTTACAGAACAGGATCCCGAAATTCACCGTTACAACTATGTGCGACTGGTGCGTGGAGGTAATGTTACAAAAACCCCGGAAGGTGATCCTTCCACAGTAAACCCTGACCGGGTAGTGGTTTTTGAAGACGGTGACACTGGAAACGCTGGAAACAGAGGCGGACCGGAAGGCGGCACCCCCGGGGAGGCCGGACACCCTGACAACCAGCATCCGAATGGTTCACAGGCAGGCGGAGAGCAGGGAGTACCACAGGGCATGCCTGATCTGGCCGCTGCTGCAGAAGAACTGGGTATTTCAGAAAATGCCCTGATGTCGGCAATGGGCGATCCCGACCAGGGGCCTCCTGATTTTCAGGCAGCTGCTGAGGAACTTGGTGTCACCGAAGCTGAGCTTGTAAACGCTCTTGGTACAGCAGGACCCGGAGGACCACCTCAGGGAGGTCAGCCACCTGCTCCACGGTAGTTAACAGCTATTCTCCAGGGCTCTCTTTTCACTGGAGAGGATGAGTTTCAACAATGATTCGGGAACAGTTCTCTACAGATGAGAACATTTTCATCACTGCCCTGCCGGAAACCTCGACGTTCCTGATACTCTTGACTATCAGGGACAAGTGGCAATCTCCCCTAGTCCTGGACAACGGCCGAGCATTATGATACCAGGGAAACAGAGAGATATTTACAGGTGGAGGTATTTATGTTGGGAGTTTTAACTGCCTTAGTACTTATCGGATTCGAAGCCTTATCTACCGGTTTTCCAGAGGATCCGGCTGGTGTTGAGATAATCGACAGAGCTTTCTGCAGAAAGACTGGTGCAGCCGGCGAAGCGGTTATGTACTTCAGGATGTACAATTCCGGTTCCCAGGGAATCATTGAGGTTTTCAGATACGGAACTGATGTCCGGGATGAAAGCTGGGATCTGGTCTATTCATGGAAACCGCAGTATGACCAAAGTGAGATGCTTGTTTTCCAGCCTGTGGCAGTGATAACCCTTCAGGAAAACGGTGATATCCTGTTGATTTCCTGGACGAGCCGGGTGTTCCTTGAATACACTGAAGGTATCGGAGCACTGTACCTGGAATACGATTTCAACAGTGGAGAAGTGGCAGATCCCTTCTTTTCCGATTAGACCTGAGCTGCAAACCTGTAATAATCTGTCAACTGACCATTGAATGGAATGTTGATGCAAATATGAAGGCGAAAGAGGATTTCCAAGTGAGAATTTTGCTTCTCAGCATTATCATGTTCTCTGTCTGCGCTGATGCAGACACACCGGAGGAAGCTCTGCTTAATACTTATGGCGACCGGATATTCAGACCCGATCCTCTCACTCTCTGCATAGTTTCCACAGAAGGTGATTCGGTGTTTTTTCAAGACTGTTCCGGTAACAGCTTGCATGGTTTCATGCCGGATAAGATGGCCCTCTACAGCGCAGTTGATTACCTTGACAGGATCAACTGCTGGGTAGTGAAGTTCGATGGATACGATTGCGGAAGCTGGCGAATTGTGAACGGAATCACCGGTCAAGTGGATACGGTTATCTCAGTTCCCCAACTCAGCCCCGACGGTATGCGTCTTCTTTGCTGTCATCGCGATATAACGGGATGCTTCACCGCAAACGGTCTGCAGATATGGAGAGCCTGTCCAGAAGGTTTTACGATTGAATTCGAGGACCTTGCCGTTCCATGGGGACCCTGGAATTCATTCTGGAAGAATGATTCAACTGTTCTGTTCGAGAAGACGACCTGGAATTATGAGCAACGGGATTTCGTATCTCGACCGGGGAGTCTCTATGTGGACAGTAACGGCAACTGGACACCGGATAATCCCGATGATTGGGAGCAGTAATACTGAAACCGGTTATTCCTGACTCAATGATGAAAGCACAGTCCTGTTCATTAGAAAAACTGAGTTTAGATCTCCATACTCCCAGTATTCAAAGTGCTTGAACTGCTGGACAGAACTGAATTACTGATTCTGGCTGTTGGAATAGCTTAGACCACTTAGTATTGGAATCCCCCCAATGGATACGTTTCGAACTGCACTGGAATAAGTTACAGTGACTGAAAGAACTTACAGTTTGGCACCCCGTAGTGAACACTCTTAGAACATTAGAGAGTAGTTCAGAAATTCGTTTCGACTCACTATTGGTTGCTGGGGGACATCGAATAGATCCTAGGGCTTAACAATCATCACAAAAAACTGCGCTTGCTCTTGAACAGGGCAATCGCTATAGCCTTCACACTTCAATATGAAAGCTGGACGCTTCAGTACATTTTCGACGTGGTTCCCATCTGTAGCGAAGTAGTATTTCCTTGGTTCGTCATCCTCGGCATGTAGTAGAGTTGCTATGAGTGATGGAGCCCCGTCAATAGAAAGTAGAAGCGTTCCATCCTCTCCACTTCCTCCTGGTTTGAATGCCATGACAGGTTTACGTTCAGAATCATAAGCGTAGACCCAGGAGTCCGGTATCGAACTAGAAACATCTAATGTATACCCGTCAGGGCCGCTATTGGGGCCAAGCCATTTAACTATTGGAGTTCTGTACCTAGTCAGCTTGTACAGTGTTAGATCAGGCATTGTATCTTCCTTTCCACTATTAT
>CAYLRO010000021.1:0-46461 GCA_964386635.1 uncultured bacterium
GGCGAGTTTATCCAGGATATCCGGCAGCACCTTCTCAGCCGCGGCAAGTCCTTTTGCACTTATTTCTTCCACAAGATGAAATTCGCTTCCTGTGTATCCGCTGAGATCCGGCCTGATAAGAAAGGTCGGTTTCCATCTACCCAGATTCGAATCTATAAGGGCTTTCTGCGAAATGAAAATGGACTTGAGAGCAATATCAGGTATTACCGGTGTAAAGAGTTTTTTCAGGTACTGAAAGTCCTGGGCAAGATTGAAATGATCCTCATGTGTACTGGGCTCTCCTCTTTCAGCCAGATCGACAGGTTTTTTCACTACTCCCAGCAGGTCCACGGCAATCACCATATCTGCTCCCATCTCCAGACACTGTCTGATCGGAAGAGGATTTACTACCCCTCCATCGAGAAATCTACTTCGTCCGATCTGCCATGGGGCGAAGATCACTGGAAGAGATACACTGGCCCTGATTACATCAGAGAGAGACCCGGAAGTAAAGGTTTTCTCAACACCTGTATCCAGATCAACTGCATTGGCACAGAATTCCTTCATCAGGTGCTCTATCCGGTAGCCCTTGAACCAGCTCTGGAGAACCCGGTAGATCTTCTCTCCTTTAAGTATTCCCGATACAACTGGAATCTCAGGGTCCATGTAATCCATTATGCCCGGTTTGGTAAGTTTTTTGAGTTCCCTGTGGCAGGCGATATGCTGATCTGTAGCCCAGAGAGCTCCAACAGCAGCTCCAATGCTGGTACCGGCAACACAGTCAATTCCAATTCCACACCGTTCAAGAGCGTGAAGTACACCGAAATGTGCATAGCCTCTGGCCCCGCCTCCGCCAAGAGCAAGCCCCAGCTTCACACTTCCTCAGTTCTGTGAGCCCAGGTAACACCCTCTACTCCAGGTATTCTGTTCATGTCCAGAACCATTTCAGTGTAGTCTTTTCTGAATCTGCTCCGGAGAGTGAATGCATAGACAGGTGTGCCGTTGGAGATGTTCAAAGTAGAGCTTTTTACATGAAATTTGTTCTCCATGATAACTTTCCTGCAGGCCTCAATGGTCTGGGAAGATTCACAGTTTGCCAGCCTGATCTTCAATCTCCAGTAGGAAGCAGCCGGGAGCTTGTCTTCAATAAGTTCAAGAATTACCAGAACAAGAAGAGCGAAAATAGAAGCGAGTCCGGCAAACAGAAGAAATCCAAAACCACTGAGCAAACCGGTCATTGCTGTAAACCAGATACATGCTGCAGTAGTCAGGCCTCCCACACCCTCACGATAGTGAACAATGGTACCGGCGCCGAGAAAACCCACTCCGGTAATAATTCCTGCTGCAATTCGACCCACATCAACAGAAATACCAGGGAGAAGGCGTGTGGCAGCAATCCCGGCTGTTACCGCAATACATGCTCCGGTACTGACCAGGATATGGGTTCTTAAACCTGCAGGTCTTCCGTGTACCTGCCTTTCCAGTCCGATTAATCCTCCTGCTATCAGTGCTGATATCATTCGAAACAGCAGATCGGTCCAGGTCATGTTCCCTCCCCTTCATGAATCCTTTTAAGTGTGGAGTGTATGGTTTCAACCAGCACTTCCGGCCGGTGAGGTTTGTTGATACAATCGGTGGAAGGAAACTGCATAAGCCCTCTTAATGAACTTGAAATACCGTATCCAGTGGTGATTATCACTGCCATTCCAGGCAAACTTGTCTGACAGTATCTTACAATCCCTGTTGTGGGAGTACCCGGCATATTCAGATCAAGAACTGCCACATCGAATAATTCACTTTTCAGAAGTTCCATTGCACTGTCACCATCTGAAACAGATGTTGTGGTCATCCCGCAATGTTCAAGATATTCACTTGTGGAATGACGAACAATCTCAACTTCATCAGCAACAAGCACTGACAGTCCCTTTACTTCCGGAGCAGTGGACCTTCCCGCTGAATCTGTATTGGAGGAAGTTTCCGTATCCACTGCCTGAAGCAGAAGACAGAGAACTGTTTCTCCCGTACCGCGCTCAAACAGAATTCTTCCCTCCATTTCATTTGCCACCCTGTATAGCGTACCCAGTGTGGTGCCGAACTGTCTCTCCACATCTCCCGGTGAATACTTCCTGCTTGAAAGAATATCTCTCAAACCAACGGGCATTATAAATCCATCCGAGTATCTGATACAGATCATGCTGTCAGGAGAAATGCTGCCTATACCGCTGGCTCCTGCAGGGATCCTTTCAGAAACATCAATTCGAATCCGACCCTCTCCATTCATGGTTTCAGTTGAATTCAGAGCAAGGTTGTATATGAATTCTCTCAGAAGCTCCCTTGAAACTGAAATGAGTTTTCCGCTGCTGCCTGTAACCTGAAATTTTACACCTGAGGGAAGAATTCGTTTGAGTACCTCTGAAATCATATTCACTTCACTGACAGGGTTTTTCAACTCGGACGAATCCCCTCCAGCCACAAGATTCTGAATATCGCTGCAGAGTGTAGTCAGCTTCTCCGTGGAACTGAGAATTGCAGAATAGCCTTTCGACTGATTTGTTTCTCCCTGCTGATCAAGCTGAATGGATGCAGTGCCCATTATTCCGGACAGGTGATTCCGCATATCATGAATTATGGAGCTGATCAGCCTCGTATCCGACTGCACTACAGCCTGTGAATCCTGCATGCCTGCAAGGTTTCTTCCGCCGTCAGCTGACGTTACTCTGCTCTCCATTATGGGAACAAAGGTGTAAACAATGGTTTTCAGATCAATTTCTTTGTTACAGGGATAAACCTCAAGGAATACTTCACGCTTCTTTCCTGTCATTGAATTGATTCTGATAATCCGGGGAGGAATCCGCTCTTCCGGCTGCGTCTGAGGCAATCTTACAGAATCAGGAAGCGAAGTTATTGAAATCAGAGCGCTGCCGGTTCCTGAACCGTGAACTTCAAGAATTTCTCTGCAGAGAGAGTTCATTGTGACAATATCACCTGAGGAAGAAACAACCATGATTCCCACTTCAGAAGAGTCTCCAAGTGCTTCCATAACAGATTCGCCCATGAGCGTGCTTCTGGAGCTTCTAACAGGTCCCGTCATTTTCCGCCTTCTCCAGAAAGACTCTATCATGAGACCTCCAGGCACCAGGGCAAAAATTACCATCACTATCAATATAATAATCAGTGCTATCAGCATATCATTGAATGTTTTTATTTGCTTATTCACCGTGCTAATTATCTGTATAGTGATCATCTCACCATCTGTCGTTTTAGCAACTGATGTTTCAATAATCCGGTTTTCCAGATCAAAACCCTGCCAGAGGGAAGCTGATACAAGAATTGAATCAGTATACCCTTGAAGTTGCAGAGAATCTCTCATAATATGCGCTTCCCAATCTGCCACCCCTGCTGATCCTTCTATCCAGGAAGAGAGGACATCCTCTGTAAAAAGAGAGTCTGCAGTGACATATGGAAATAGTTCGTGTCCCCTGATAATTCGACTACTTATAGCATGATATCCTGCGGTTTGCTCCTGATATGCATCATCAAGCAGCTCTCTGATTATCAGGAATTCGGTTGCAAGAACGGCAGAGAATACCAGAAATGCAAGCATGAAAGGGACATAGAACCTGGTTTTTCCTGACGCGTCTCTTTGGCGTGTCAAACAAAACCTCCTTGTTATGCGGGAAATGGAATCACTTACACTGATAAAAGAATAACACTTTCTTTATTCATGCACAATACACAATAGAGGTTGACAAATCTATAGATGCGATTTATTATTTCTTTGCTACAGTTGTTACTTTCCAAAACAACCTTGCAGAAAGGGGTTGAATTGATGGACTATGTAGAAGAAACCAGAAAGATGCTGGAAGCTTCAGGGCGCAGCCCGAAAACGGCTAACAGCTATATTTCCCATCTCAGACGTCTTGTGAATCATTTCGGCGATCAGACAGGAGATCTCCACAAGAACGATCTGCGTGATTACCTTGAAAGCCTTGTAAGCGAGGGAAAGTCTCTCTCTTACATCAACCAGGCTCAGAGTGCTATCAGATACCTTTATTCCCAGGTGCTCAAGAAGGATAATCCTCTTCCCGGACCAGGTATTATAGCAAAAAAGGTTCCTCTTCACGGAGTTTTCACCAGAGATGAGATCGCCGAGGTTTTCCAGCACGTTCATGACCTGAAGTATCGTCTTTCCCTGATGTTCATCTACTCAAGCGGCCTCAGGGTCAGTGAAACTGCAATAATGAAGATTGATCATGTGGATCTTGAGAAAAACATCATTCATGTCTACGATCCTGATGGAACATTCCTCAGAGACACTATTCTCGCTAAGACCACAGGAAGAATTCTGGCTCAGTATCTCGACCTGAGAACTGATCCGTCCCCCTATCTCTTCCCTGGCAGAGGCAGAACCAGTTTCGTTTCAGCAAGAACAATACAGAGGGCATTTACAGATGCTCTTGCCGAGGCCGGCATCGATAAAAAGGCAACCCTTGGCTGGCTCAGGCACAGCTTTGCAGTTCACCTTCTTGAAGATGGTGTTGACAGGAAGATGGTGCAGAAACTTCTTGGTATTGCCACCCCTTCCATGATCACACCCTATCTCAAACTTGCCAAGAATCGCACACCTCTCAGGGTTCTCAGCCCGCTTGACAGGTTCTAATAAGACAAGATAAGAGGGGGGGCGGACAGCCCCCCCTTTTTTTGTTAAAGAACAGTAACCCTCAGAGTTTCAATTTCACCGCCAGAATCAATCTTAAGCAGGTACATACCGGCGCTGAGAGGAGGAGAAGAGAAGCTTGTCTCGCTGGCGTAATTTCCCTGAAACACCATTCTGCCTGACAGGTTGAAACACACAACCGATACTCCTGTGTCAGACAGCACTCTGAATTGCACAGCCCCGTGAACAGGGTTGACAACACTGATCAGACCGTTGGAAACAGCACTCTCTATACCTGTCTCAAGAGATGTAGCCAGAGCCCATGCATGATAAGGAAGACTTTCCTGATCCTGCAGACCTGCAATGACAACGGGAGACGGATACCCCAGATCCATAACAGAAACATCGTACACTCTTTCCGTAAACGGCATCTCCCACACCTGTAACCCTGTAACGGCATTTACCAGTGTAACCACCCTGCCATTCACTGAACCTGCTGCAACACAATGCACCGGTGTACCCTGCAGGATCACATCGGTAGCCCAGTCTACTGACCAGGTGTTGGTACCGGAAGGATAAGTCCACAGTACAGTACCGTCTTCTCCGGAGAGACATACAACCCCTCCGTTATCCGCTGCAAGTGCAATGTCTCCTGTTCCATCTCCGTTAACATCCGGTCCACCCTGCACATCAAGGTACATCCCGGAACCGGAGTAATCCCACTGCTGCGTTCCACCTCCATCGTAGCACACAGCAGTTCCGTCAAAGGTACAGAACACCGGGAATGGCCAGGTATCTGCTTTCTCCACAAGCCCTATGGACATGCAGTCTCCACCGGGATTCTTCTCCCAGAGAATTGAGCCGTCGGCTCCGCTGAGCAGTCTTGCAGTGTTAGCGGTGTAGTGATTACCGCCAATTCCAACCAGAATGTCTGCATAGCTGTCATTATTTACGTCCTGGTAACTGCACAGTGTTTCAACTGCGTCCGGCTGCCATACAGTCCAGAGGCTGTCTCCGGTGGAACCGTTAATACAGGCTGCAAGACCTGTCCCGGAAGAACCTGATGTTCCGAATCCTCCAATGCATTCAGGTACACCGTCTCCTGTCATGTCATCCACTGAACAGCAGGCGTATCCCCATCCTGTGTATGAAGGCATAACCTGGCAGGCTGCCCACTCCCAGATTGTGCTGCCATCAGAACCGGAAACAAGATACAGGCACCTGCCCGGAGGGGCATAACCTCCTGGTGTGGCAATCAGGAGCTCTTTTTTTCCGTCTCCGGTAATGTCAGGTATTCCCCTGAACCCCTCGTTCTGGTAGATGCCGTTGTAACTGCTGCTGGTCCAGATAGTGGAACCGTCAGCACCGGAGACTGCCCATACAGTTGGTTCGTTGTCGAAATAGTACACACCGCAAGCTGCATCCGGAACCCCATCCCCGTTAAGATCTCCCATCTCAGTGGAGCAGTAAACACCTCCGCTTGTTACAGCTGACCAGAGAACATCCGGCTCTGCATGAATCAGAACAAGAACAACATGTAAAATTGATAATCCCATGATCTCCCCCTTTGTGAAACACCCGGAAGAAAGATATTATGAAAAGGGCGCCGCGGAAAGCGACGCCCCTGACTTGTCGCACAGGTCACGCTAGAATTTGTTCCTCCTGGTGTACTTCGTGTGAAGCAGTTGGTGAGACTTGTGTCCCAGAGGTTCCTTAAGGAATTCTGCATAAAGAAGCTGCACTTCAGGATTCTCATGAGATTTCCTGATGGGAAGGCACGCATCTTCTGCATAAATTGCCTTCATGCGCTCCATTCTTTTTGCAAGATCTGTAGGAATTGGCTGGCCGCCTCCGCCGAGACAGCCGCCGGGACAGGCCATGATCTCTATAAAGTGATACTCAACCTCTCCAGCCTTAACAGCTTTAAGAAGCCTGTCAGCATTGGAGAGTCCATGAGCAACGGCAACCTTGAGGGTTGCACCTGCCAGGAACTCCCAGCCTGCAGCCATATCTTCAGGCATAACCACTGAAGCTTCCTTGATGCCTTCAAAACCCCGCACAGGACAAACATTCAGTCCCTTGAACGGTATCTCTTTTCCGGTAACAACCTCGTACGCGGTCCTCAGCGCTGCTTCCATAACACCACCGGTGGTTCCGAAGATCACAGCTGCTCCTGTGGATGCACCCATCAGGCTGTCAAATTTCTCACAGGGAAGATGTTCAAAATCAAGACCGGCTTCACTTATCATTCTGGCAAGCTCTCTGGTTGTGATTACGTGATCCACATCCTGATATCCGCTGTCCCGCATTTCAGGCCTGTTCTTTTCGAACTTCTTGGCTGTGCAGGGCATAACAGAAACACTCACCATTTTCGCAGGATCAAATCCCTCTTTCTCAGCAAGATATGTTTTGGCCAGTGGGCCGAACATCTGCTGAGGGCTCTTGCATGTTGAAAGGTTATCCAGAAGATCACTGTGCTTGTGCTCGATGAACTTGATCCATCCCGGTGAGCAGCTGGTGATCATCGGAAGAGCAACGGGCTTCTTCTCAACAAGAGCATCCTTCAGACGGAAGAGCAGCTCGTGACCCTCCTCCATTATTGTAAGGTCTGCGGTAAAGTCAGTGTCCAGGACCCTGTCAAATCCAAGTCTCCTGAGCGCTGCAGCCATTTTGCCTGTATTATGGTCAGTGGGAAGACCAAGGGCTTCTTCAAGACCAACACGAACGGCAGGGGCAGTCTGTACAACAACAACTTTCTCAGGATCTTCAAGGGCGGCCCATACTGATGCAGTTTCATCAGTTTCAAAGAGAGCTCCCGTAGGGCAGCGATTTATGCACTGTCCACACTGAGTGCATGCAACCTGGTCAAGTCCCTTTTCCTCCAGAGTGCCTATATGAACCTCAGCGCTTCTCCCTACAGGTTTGATCACAGCAACGCTCTGATACTCTTCACAGGTTCTTACGCACCTGGTGCACATGATGCACTTGCTGTTGTCTCTGGAAACTCCTGCACTGACCTGTACCACGCTCTCCGGTTTGTAATCGGTCTGGAACCTGTTAAGTCTGATATTGTACCTTTCAGCAAGGCTCTGAAGCTCACAATTCCCGTTTCTCTCGCACTCGGGACAATTGTTGTTGTGATTTGCAAGAATAAGCTCCAGAAGAAGTTTTCTGGTTTTACGAACTTTCGGGCTGTCAGTTTTGACAACCATGTTCGGGGTAACAGGAGTAACGCAGGCTGGAACAAGAGTCCTCCAGCCCTGAACCTCTACAACACAGATCCTGCAGTTGCCGGCAACGGATAGGTCAGGGTGGTAGCAGAGTGTTGGAACATCAATTCCTGTCTCTCTGCAGGATTCCAGAATCGTTGATCCTTCTTTTACACTGTAATCTCGTCCGTTGATATTGACGGTAACGCTGTGCATTACTCATCACCTCCTTCGCAGCTGCACTCTCCGCAGTGACATTCATCAGAAAGTTCCACGAAATTGCTGATTATGTCAACGAAGCAGTTGGCAGATGTCTGACCAAGACCGCATTTGCTTGCAGATTTCATGACCTCTGCAAGTTCGAAGAACGGAGTAAGACAGTCTTTGCATGTAATGTCACCGGAGATAATGTCCTGAGCAGCGTGCATTAGACGCAGGTTACCCTCCCGGCAGGGAGTGCATTGACCACAGGATTCGTGAACAAAGAAATCCATGAAGTTCTCAAGGACCTCGACCATATTCACCGAGTTGTTAAACACAATTACTGAACCGCCGGGAGGAAGATCAGCAAAAGAAAGTTTCCGGTTGATCTCTGAAGCAGGAATTGTTCTTCCGCTGGCACCGCCTACCTGAACAGCCTGCATATCTGATGTTCCGGCGAGATCAAGCAGATCCTTAAGGGGAGCTCCCATAGGAAGCTCGTAGACCCCTGGTCTCTCAACATCACCTGATATGCTGAAAAGCTTTGTTCCTGAGCAATCACCCTGACCAAGCTCTGCATACCATTCAGGTCCGCCCAGAACAATATGAGGAACCGCACAGAAGGTCTCTACATTGTTCACAATAGTGGGTTTGTTCAGGTAACCGCTGTTCACAGGGTAAGGAGGTTTGTTTCTGGGTTCTCCCCTTTTGCCCTCAAGACTCTCTATAAGGGAGGTCTCTTCTCCGCAGACATATGCTCCGGCACCGGAACGTACATTAACATCAAAGTCGAAACCTCTTCCCCTGATGTTCTCACCCAGGAGTCCCCTGCTCTTAAGACTGGTTCTTGCCTTCTCAATTGCCGGAATGAGATAAAGGTACTCGGCACGAAGGTAGATGATACCTTTTGACCCGCCAATGGCGTATCCGCCGATAGCCATGCCCTCAAGAAGTCTTTCTGCGTATTTCTCTATAAGAACTCTGTCTTTGAATGTTCCCGGTTCTCCTTCATCAGCGTTGCAGAGAACGTATTTCACATGGGATGAAGCAGCTCCGGCGAGATTCCACTTCACTCCTGTTGGAAAACCTGCACCACCCCGACCCTTGATGCCGGAGTCCCTTACGGCGTATACAACATCCGCGGGCTCCATTGTAAGGGCTTTTTCAAGCCCTGCACCGAACTCGGGCTGATCTTCAGCAAGCAGCACTTTTTTTTCCATGATGCCCCTATTCCAGTCCGCGCACTATCTCGCACGCCTTTTCAGGTGTAAGTTTCACATACGGTTCACCGTTCACAAGCATGGCTGGAGCCTGATCGCAGAGACCAATGCATGGTGTTGTCTCAATGGTAAGTCTTCCGTCATCTGTGGTCTTGAACGGCTCTATTTCAAATTCATCAATAAGTGCCTTCAGCACATCACCCTGGCCGGCCATGGCACAGCTTATTGTGCTGCAGACTCTGACAATGTTCCTGCCTCTGGGAGTGGAGCTGAAGAAACTGTAGAAGCTGACAACACTGTAAACCTCAGCGGCACTGACATCGGTAGCTTCAGCAATAGCGATGATGGCTTCTTCAGGCACCCAGCTCAGTTCGGCGTTAACCTTTGCAAGGAGCTGCATGATGGCTTCCCTGCCACTCCCGTACTGCTGAATACCTTCCTGAACAATAACTTCCGGATTTCTTGCCATAACAGTTACTTCCCTTTCTCCAGTGCTTCCCTGATCTTCTGAACAAGAATTGTGGGGGGAACAGGCTTCTCAAGAAACTGGTTTACCGGAAAGAAGTCCGCGTGCTCTTCCGGTAGGAATGTGTATCCTGTTGCCTGAGCGAGCGATGTAAGCATAATGATGGGAACTTTGCTGTTAAGTTGTCTACGTATTTTACGCGCAACCGAGAATCCCTCATCTGTGTTTTCCATCATTACATCGAGAACAACAACATCCGGTTTTTCTTCTTCAACCCTCTTAAGACCCTCGGCTCCGCTTGATGCAGTAAGCACCTCAAATCCGCTGGCGTCAAGAATGATGCTGTTGGCTTCAATGAAATCAGGATCATCATCAACAAGAAGAACTCTAATCTTGCCTGCCATGTTTCAGCCCTTTCCATTTTTCTGCCTTGTTGTTAACAGGGGCGTTATGTCTTCTTGACATATCCCCATATCTTGTGGTACTATAACGATTTGAGAAATGACATGCAAATCTCTGTAAGACATTTAACCACAGTGTGCACGCTGCTATTGTTTTATTTATCCAGGTTGTGATTTATTTCACAGTTGTCAGAATTGACGAATTATATCTTTCAAAATCCGAAGGGGTGTTGAGATTGATGAAGGATTCAAACTGAGGGTCAATCTTTTCTATCTCTCTGTCCATAACTCTTTTTACATTCACCAGCTGATAGTAATCTGTTATCTTTCTTCCTCCGTTTTCAATGTATTCTCTCAGGGAGCTGGAAATGCTGCAGCTGTAAACTGCACACAGAGGTTCATAATATCCCCCGACAAAAGGAACCACAATATCATCTGCGGTGGTTTTTTGTGAAAGAAGGCACTTTATCAGTGAAGGTCGGACAAATGGCATATCGCAGCCCATAGCGAACACATTACTGTTCCCGGATGCCAGAGTTGCTGTGAGGAGTCCGGCCAGGGGAGTTCTTTCTCTGAGAACATCGTCAAGAACTCTGACATCTGTTCTCGTGAGTTGAATACCCCTGCCTGCAACAATCACTTCATCGAACATTTTACCAAGGCGGTTTACAACAAAGTCGATGATGTTCTCTCCGTGCACAGTCATAAGATGCTTCGGAGTACCCATTCTCTTTGATTCACCCCCGGCAAGGATAAGAAGAGAAGCATCGGTAAACATTAAAGACCCAGGCGCCATTTCCCGCTGTAAACATTCATCCTGTTTCCGCGAACAAAACCGCACAGGCAGATACCAAGCTTCTCTGCAGCGAGAACCGCCTGAACTGTTGGTGCTGATATTGCAGCAATAACAGGTATACCTACCCTTGCAATCCGTTTGACAAACCCCTCGGGAACCCTTGAAGAGAGAGTAATGAAGGAGTTATTGAAGAGTATGTTATTCATGTAAGCTTCACCAATTACTTTTTCAAGAGCAGCTGATCTGCTTATATCCTCGACATAGCAACCGAAATCAGTTTCTGTACCGATTGCTGCTGAATGGGTGGCTCCAGTCTCTTTGAAAACCACACCTGCTTTAACAAATTCAACGACCCTGCTCAATATTGCTTCCGGTGTGAGCGTATAGGCCGACTGAACAGGCTTCACCTCCTTCATGCGATTTGAATTCTGCATGGTTATCTGAACAACGTTTCCGTTCTGCAGTGCAGATGGAGGTTTCCCCGAGACAGGCATATACCCCTGTGTTAACAGATATCCGTAAGCAAGCGGCAGCAGATCACCCGGACAGCAAACGGAAGAAAACTCCGGTATCCCGTTAATTTCAAGACTGTAAGTAATCTGCTGAATGAGAGTATCTGCCCGTTCTTCTACCTGCCCGGCCTTTATGGTAACTACGGACTTTTCTACGGTTAAATCCATTTGTGCTTCCCTGCAAAGAAATAAGGGCTGCCGGAAAGGCAGCCCTTACTCTTTTCTGCTGCTAGTCTTTTTTGTTCTTCAGGAAAACAAAGTAATAAAGAGTGGAAACGAAGAACGCACCACCAACTATGTTTCCAAGAGTAACAGGAATAAGGTTCCCGATAAATCCGGACAAATTCAGGTTGGAAACATCCAGACCTGTTGCAGCCATACCTTTGTTGATCATTCCGATGGGAATGAAGTACATGTTCGCTACGCTATGCTCGAAACCACTTGCTACGAAGGCCATAATGGGAAAGAAACATGCAAATATTTTTCCTATTACTGTTTTAGCCGCAACCGCCAGCCAGACAGCAAGACAAACAAGCCAATTACAGAGAATCGCCCTTGCAAATGCTGGAAGAAATGCAAGATTCACCTTGGCAGCAGCAATTCCAACGGCCTTGGCTCCAACAGCCCCGCCATTTACACCCAGGAGACCCGAATAGTGAACGAGAACAACAATCAGGAGTGAGCCCAGAAGATTGGCAAAATACACTATTCCCCAATTCCTCAGCATTGATCCTAAAGAGGCTTTCTTATTCAGAACAGAGAGCATTATAAGATTGTTCCCTGTAAACAGTTCAGCGCCGGCGATGACCACCAGCATCAGACCAACACTGAATACTCCGCCAAAGATAAGTTTAGTAATACCCACACCGAGATAAGCGGGGATATCATGCCCGACGATTGTTGCCAGCTGTGCTCCAAAAGCAATGTAGACTCCCGCAAATATACCCATGATAAGTAGATACGAAAAACTTGCTTTGGTTTTTGCAACACCAACAGTATTTGCCAGTGCCTCGGCTACTGTTGCTGGCGAGTTACAGTTTACACTCATTAACAATCCTCCTTCTAGTTGACTTTTTCAATTTGACAAGCAGCAACTTTAAACTCTGGAATTTTCGCCTTGGGATCCAGGGCATCATTTGTAAGCCTGTTCGCAGCAGCCTCGGCGAAATGGAATGGAACAAAAACCGATCCGATTGCAACCCTTTCTGTAATCATGACTTCAGTAACTATCTGACCTCTTCTTGAAGTAACCTTAACCTGTCCACCGTTCACAAGGCCCAATCGAGCTGCATCCTCGGGATGAATCTCTGCATACCCGCCTGAGACATATTCATTCAGGGCGTCCACGCGCCTGGACATGCTTCCAGTGTGGTAATGGAAGAGAAGTCGGCCCGTAGACAGTATAAATGGATACTCCTTGTCGGGTAATTCTGCAGGTGGAATGAAATCCACAGGGTGGAACTTACCCCTTCCCCGACTGAATTTTCCCTTGTGCAGATACTTTGTTCCGGAATGAGAGTCATCGGGACAGGGCCATTGCAGACCAATCTCCTGGATTCTGCTGTGATGTATTCCTCCATAAATCGGAGTAACCTCAGCAATCTCATCCATAATCTCAGCGGCGTTTGAATAACTCATGGGATACCCCAATGCAGTGGAAAGATCACAGATGATCTTCCAGTCAGGCAGGGCTTCACCCGGTGCATCAATAACCTTCCTGAGAAGAATGATCCTTCTTTCAGTGTTAGTGAAGGTTCCCTCCTTTTCAGCGAAGGAAGCCGCAGGAAGCACAACATCAGCTTTCTGTGCTGTTTCTGTCATGAAGATATCAACCACTGCCAGAAAGCCGGCGTTGTCCAGAACCTCTTCAACATGATTCAGATTCGGATCTGAAACCATGGGGTTCTCTCCCATTATAACAAGTCCCTTGACAGCTCCTGTTCCCAGGGCATTGATGATCTCAACAACTGTAAGACCATTTTCAGAAGAAAGTTTTGTTCCCCAGGCCTTTTCGAACTTGGCCTGAACTTCCTGATCAGCCACCTTCTGGTACCCTGAATAAACATTCGGCAGTGCGCCCAGATCACACGCGCCCTGAACATTGTTCTGACCTCGAAGAGGATTAACACCTGTAGACGCTTTACCCAGATTGCCTGTTATCATGGCCAGATTGGCTGTTGAGAGAACATTGTCCGTACCTGTAGTGTGCTGAGTGATGCCCATGGAGTAGACAATGGAAGATGTTTCTGATGTGGCAAAAATTCTTGCAGCTTCTCTGATTTTCTCTGCAGGAATAGTTGTAATCTCCTGGACTCTTTCCGGAGTAAACTCTTTGACAATCTTACGAAGTTCCTCAAAGTCTTCTGTTCTTTCACTGATGAATTTTTCATCCTGAAGATTCTCTTCAATGATTACATTCATCATTCCATTCATCCATGCAACGTCTGTACCGTTCTTCTGTCTGAGCCAGAGCGTTGCATCATCCACAAGATCAATCCTTCTGGGATCAACTACGATGAGCTTGGCTCCATGCTTCTGTACAGCACGCCTGATCAGTGTACCTATTACCGGATGTGTTTCCGTAGTGTTCGAACCGGTAACAAGAATACACCGGGCATTCTCAAGCTCGGCAATGGAATTGGTCATGGCACCTGAACCGAAAGCAGCTGCCAGTCCAGCAACAGTTGATGCATGACACAGCCTGGCACAGTGATCAACATTGTTTGTCCCCACTGCTGCACGGATCATCTTCTGAAAGAGATAGTTTTCTTCATTGCTTACCCGTGCTGAAGACAGACCTGCAATTGCGTCAGAT
The DNA here is from genome assembly GCA_964386635.1 of uncultured bacterium. Lineage (GTDB taxonomy): Bacteria > Fermentibacterota > Fermentibacteria > Fermentibacterales > JCC-6 > Sabulitectum. Next base: position 14,257 of record CAYLRO010000021.1, read on the forward strand.
CCGAACTCCTTCTTTATTGCTCCGAGTTTCTCGGCGATAAAGGCAATTGCTTCTTCCCAGGAAGCTTCGGCGAACACACCGTTGCGCTTAATAAGAGGAGTCTTCAGCCTGTCTTCTCTGTTAATGAAATTGTGTCCGAAACGACCCTTTACACAGGTAGAACCGAAATTGGGAATTACATCAGCACCGGTAACTTTTACCAACTTGTTGTCGTGTGTCCACATATCAAGCTGACATCCAACACCGCAATAAGCACAGCTGGTGCGGGTTTTTTCAACCTCCCATGAGCGTACACCCGGAGACTTCTTCTCAGAGATTGCACCTGTAGGACAAAGCTGAACACATTCTCCGCAACCATCACATGCAGAAGCATCCCATTCCCGAATTCCTGTGCCGATTTTTATTCCTGCACCCCTGTAAAGAACTGCTATGATTCCCTTGCCCTGAATGTCTCTGCAGGCTCTTACGCATCTGGAACACATAATGCATTTTGAAGGATCATACTGTAAAACAGGCGATGAACTATCAATCTCCTCAACTGGAATTGAAATGTTCTCGAATCGCCTTGAGCGTTTATCCAGACCGAGTTCATAGGCAAGATCCTGCAGTTCACAGTTGCCTGCCATGTCGCATACCAGGCAATCGCAGTTATGGGCCGCGAGAAGAAGTTCAACAATTATTTTTCTTGACTCCAGAACCTTCTCGCTGTGGGTTTTTATAACCATATTGGGAGTTATGGGAGTCGAGCAGGCAGGAAGCAACGTTTTCCAACCTTCAACTTCCACAACACAAACACGGCAATTTCCACAAATTTCCAGTTTGGGATGATAGCAGAGACTCGGGATTTTAATCCCAATCAGTTCACAGGCTTCCATAATGGTGGAACCCTCAATTACATTTGCTTCTTTGCCATTTATTATCACAGAAATTTTATGCATTACTGATCACCTCCATCACAACAGCAGCATTCTTCATCTGAATGTCCAGAAGCAAAATCCACAAAGTGGTTAATAATGTCTACAAAGCAGTTGAAAGCAGTCTGTCCAAGTCCGCACTTACTTGTCAGCCTCATGGTTTCGGCGAGTTTGAAGTAAGGATCCAATTCTTCCCTGCAGCAAATTTCTCCTGACATAATAAGATCCACAGCGTGCTGCAGCTGAACTGTACCCTCGCGACAGGGGGTGCACTGACCACAGGATTCGTGAACGAAGAACCCCATGAAGTTCTCCAGAACCTCCAGCATGTTCACCGTATTGTTAAACACTATAACAGAACCGCCTGGAGGAAGATCTTTGAAGGAAAGGGCTCTGTCTATTTCAGAAGGCGGAACCGTTCTTCCGCTGGCTCCGCCAACCTGCACAGCCTGTATATCAGTTGCACCGGCAAGCTCAAGAAGACTGCGGAGGGAAGCACCCATTGGGAGCTCGTACACTCCCGGTCTTTCAACATCGCCTGAAATACTGAAGAGCTTGGTACCTGAAGAATCTCCTATTCCAAGATCTGCATACCATTGGGGTCCGTTTAGAACAATGTGGGGAACAGCGCAGAAGGTCTCTACGTTGTTGACAATTGTTGGCTTGTTAAGATAACCGCTGTTCACAGGGTACGGAGGTTTGTTTCTGGGCATTCCGCCTTTGCCCTCCAGGCTTTCGATTAGAGCCGTTTCTTCTCCGCACACATAGGCTCCAGAGCCGCTCCGGATCTCCACATCGAAACTGAAATCTCTTCCTTTTATGTTTTCACCGAGAAGACCTTTTTCAAAAAAACTATTACGCGCTTTCTTCAGGGCAGGAACAAGGTAGGGATACTCTGCTCTCAGGTAGATGATGCCGTTGGAACTGCCAATTGCATAACCGCCTATGGCCATACCCTCAATAAGTCTTTCGGAATATTTTTCAATAAGAATGCGGTCTTTGAATGTACCCGGTTCTCCCTCGTCTGCATTGCAGACCACGTACTTCACGTCGGAGAACGAGGCACCGGCAAGGTTCCACTTCACTCCTGTTGGAAAACCAGCTCCGCCGCGACCTCGGATACCGGAATCACGAATTGCATAAACTACATCAGCCGGTTCCAGGGTAAGGGCTTTCTCGAGTCCGGCACCGAACTCGGGCTGTTTTTCGGCAAGCAGCACTTTCCGTTCCATGGTGCCTCCTATTCCAGTCCGCGTACGATCTCGCACGCCTTTTCGGGTGTAAGTTTTACATAAGGATTGCCGTTAACCAGCATTGCTGGAGCCTGATCACAGAGGCCTATGCAGGGTGTAGTTTCCAATGTGAGTCGGCCATCTTCGGTAGTTTCAAACGGCTGTATCTCGAATTCGTCAATAAGAGCTTCAAGAACATCACCCTGGCCGGCCATTGCACAGCTTATGGTGTTGCATAGCCGAACAATATTACGGCCACGGGGAACAAGACTGAAAAAACTGTAAAAACTTACGACTCCGTAAACTTCAACTGCCTTCACCTTCGTGGCAGAAGCTATTTCAAGGATTGCTTCCTCTGGAACCCAACTCAGTTCTTCATTAACCTTTGTGAGAAGCTGCATGATGGCCTCTCTGCCGTTTCCAAACTCCGAAAGTCCTTCTTTCACTATCTCTCTGGGATTCCTTGCCACGGTCATTCTCCCTTCCCCAGGGCTTCTCTGATCTTTCGAACAAGGGTTGTTGGAGGAACAGGCTTTTCCAGGAACATGTCCACTGGGAAAAAGTCGGGATGTTCTTCCGGCTTAAATGTATAACCTGTTGCCTGCGCTACAGATGTAAGCATTACTATAGGCACATCGCTGTGCAGTTTTCTTCGAATATTTCTTGCTACAGCAAACCCCTCGTCTGTGTTTTCCATCATTACGTCCAGAACAACAACATCGGGTTTTTCCTCTTCAACCTTCTTAAGACCCTCGGCACCGCTTGCGGCGGAAAGCACCTCAAATCCACTGGCTTCAAGGATGATGCTGTTGGCTTCGATGAAATCAGGATCGTCATCGACCAGCAGGACTCGTATCTTGTCTGCCATTTTTCAGCCTCTTTTCTGTTTAATAGCATTATACTGCACTAATATGATAAAGAATTTTGTACTGAAATTCTGTAACCAACCCAATAAGACAAAAGGAAACCAATCATGTCAAGTGTATGTTAAGGGAAATATTATCACCTGCTGAATAGCAGAGTGAACAGCCGGGCATACAGTTACACTTTTACTGTGAATATAATCACATTGACTCTGCCTCTGAAAATAACCCTCGTGAAGAAAAATTGGCGGAACTGATTCAGTTATACAACCTTAAAACTTTCAGTTGCTCCATTCAAGAAAACATCGGAGATGAGATATTCTGCATCGATCTCTGACAGGAATGCTGCTTTTTCGTAAGAACTCATGTCTGCATCAATATCTACAGTAACTGCAGCATTTGCTGTATTCTGCTCTGATAAGGGGTTGTTCTCCTGAACCGCATTCTCAGGAACATCCCCCCTGCCAGCACAGAACCGGTTATTTCAATCGTCTTTCAGGTCTCCTGAAATTGCTTATGACGAATCCGCTCTTCAGCTTTCGTACAGTATTCGCGGTCCAGAACAGAACGTACAGCGAGAAAAACCCCAGCATGAACAGATCGGACAGAAACAAACTGACAGCAGCAGGAAGAGCGATGTTCAGCCACGGATGAACCACAGCTGACAGGAAATACTCAACTCTTCCGGATTCAGGATTTCTTACGAAAAGCCTGCCAAGCGCCACTTTTTCCTCAACTCCCGGTTCAGAATCGGGATGGTGTGAGAGGCTTTCCAGAAGGGTTTCCACCAGACAGAATCTTACAACAAGCCAGCTTCCTGCCATTACTGTTCCTGCAATCAGAGGAGCGGAAAAGCCTGTCCTGTGAAACAGTGCAAAACCCCATGCTCCAAAGAACAGACCCTTTGAAAGAGCATCCCCCAGCTTGTCAACGTACTCTCCTCCTGCACGGCTGCAGGAGCCGGTGTATCTTGCCACCTCACCGTCACAGGCATCCAGTATGAATGACAGCTGGAGAAGAAGTGCTCCTGTAACTGCCAGAGCTGGATCACCAGGAACAAACATCATAGCACCGGAACAGGCAATTATGCCTTTCAGCACTGAAACAGCGTTCGCTGATATCCCGAGTCTGATGAATACCCAGGTGAGCCAGGCTGAAAGTTTTCTTGCAAAAAACTTTCTCCAGAGGCAGATGTCAAGATCAGGCGGCTGGCACTTTTCTCTGATCTCCTTAATTCCAGGGTTTCTGTTCACATTTTCTCCATCTCTGTAACTAATACTGCTCCAGGTAAACTGTTCAGAGGATACAGAATCAGGGAAAATAAAAGAAAGACGAGATGATACAATCTTCTAAGCAGTTCCCTGTTCTCAAACAGATATGAAACAAACCGCAACTGAAATACTGCTCCTCTGCCATTTTCCCGGACGATCTTCAACTTATCCGGGAGAATTCCGGAAAGAGAGGAAAAAGTTCTCTTCTTCCCGTATCTCCATCTGTTACGCTTCTCCAGGTGTTCCATTATCACCCTGTGAAGCCTGCACCCGGTGCGGGCATTGACCGCCACTATTCTTCCTGAAGGTTTCAAAACCCTGTTCATTTCCTCCAGGAAAAGAGCAGCATTGCTGTCATCAAACATGTCCATTACCCCTGAGCTGAAAACAATGTCAAAAGAACTGTCAGCAAAAGGAAGGGTTCTCCCGTCAGCAACTGCAGAAAGACATTTCTCCCTGGACCTTACAGCTGAAGAAAGAGAAACATCTACACCGAATAGACTGCCGGAGTACTTTTCAAGCATTCCCGGAACAGGTGCTGTACCGCATCCAACCTCCAGAACTGCAGGGGTTCCTTCCAGTTTTCCGGTTCTCTTCAGGGCGGTAAAGGTAATTCTCTGGAGATCACCGTACCTGGCAAGAAAAACACCGACATTATGCAGAAAACCTGAGGGATTTTCACGGGACCAGACAGTCTCCCAGGATTCACCAGGTGCCACAGAACACCTCCCTGGCTCTCTGCAGATCCTGGGGTGTGTCCACCTCTTCCCATCTCTTACTGCAACTGAAATGAACACGGATATTCATTCTCCCTGCTGCCAGATTAATACCGTCATCCAGAGCGCACCGGGGTTTATGAACAAGTGGTTCAACTATTCGGTGAAGCTCCCTGTGCCTTCTTATAAGAAAAACCCCCATTGACTCACCTGATGATCTCTCAGAAGGAAGAGTTTTCGAAAGATGCAGAAGAGAACTGCCCCGGGTTTCCGCTTTCATTCCCTCCAGGTCCTCTCTTGCTGCAGGATCAACAGGAAGAACAACATCACCTTTTTTATTCATAATTTCAGAAATCAGACCCGGTTCCCATAGAAGATCTCCGTGTATCACAAGAAGATCTCTGTCTGAAGGAGGCAGCACAAAAAATGAGCCCAGGGTTCCGGGGAATCTCCAGCAGGGATTAAAAATGAAGGTGATACCTGTATCCCGGCAGGCCCTTTCAAGGATCTCCCGACAGAAACCGGTGACAACAGTTACACTGCCGGGAGAGACACCCAGCCTGTCCAGTGAATCCAGGTGTCTCTGCAGAATGGTTCTTCCCCCAACTTCTGTAAGAATCTTGGGCCCTGAACCTCCAAGCCTGCTTCCGATCCCTGCAGCCGGCAGAAGCACTCTCATTGTATCATGTTTCTTTCAAAGAGTCGTTTCAGAATCAGGAAAGCCGGCATGGCAGCAGGTGACGGTCTGACAAACTGCCCGGGTGGAATCCCATCTGAAAAAGACGGTTGTGCTTCTCTGTACGGTGTGCCGGGCATCCTTCTTATCAGGCTGAACCTAAGCCTTCTCAGATGGCTCCCGGCTGTTCTGCCCCACCGTGAGCCATTTCTGAACCCCATGAACATTCCCTTTACTCCTGTTTCCCTGTGCCAGGGGAACAGGTTCAGTGACACTTGAATTCCATTGGCATGTGCTGCAGCAACTGCCTTTTCAACATGGGAAGATCTGTATCTTTTACCCATGAGCTGAAGCTGCTCATCTGTCCCTCCGTCAGGAGAAAATGACACTGCAGTACATCCGCTCCCGGCAAGTCTGCCGGCATACTCCATGTCAAAACCTTCCGGAGTTTGATATGACTCCCATGTAAATTCCGCTGGAATCACGCGGGCCATATCAGCAACATCAAGCCCCCTTTTTCTGCTGGAGTTAAGCACAGGAGCCACAAAGAAAAAATGGCTGACCCCGGTATCAGAAAGGGTAACAATATCCTGGTATACATCCCTCAGGGGTCTTTCCTGAAGAACACTGCCTGATATGGCAGGGTATGAGCAGTACCGGCACTTCTCTCTGCAGCCCCGGTTCACTTCTACTCCTGCTGAAAGGTTTTTCTGAAAGGGGAGATATCCAGGAAGATCAAGAAGGTTGAAAAGAGGATTAAGAGCCAGGGCTGATCTGCCCGGGATCACACCAGTTCCATTACTCCTGATGATGTCAGCGATGTTTCCCTCACCGTGGCCGGTAATACCGAAGCTGATCTCAGGACATCCGGCCAGTATCTCCCCGGGGAAGATGCTGAATCCTGCTCCTCCCACAATTATCCCGGTTGCCGGGAATAGCTTCCTTGTGAGTTTTATCTGCCTTTGAAATGCAGGGAGATAACTGAATGGATCCTGAGAAGATGTTGTATCGCAGTTTCTAAGGCTGAAACCAGTTACATCCGGCTTGAACCTGGCAAGCTCGCTTTCAAGCACTTCAAAAGGATCAGGATACAGATTAAGATCCAGGATCCGAACCCTGTTTCCCGCAAGACCTGCGGCCAGAACAGCTAATCCCAGAGGCATAACCGGATGCTGATGTCTTCCCAGCCATGGCTGAACAAGAAGAATATTCACCGGTTCTTCACTCCGGTGAAACAGCACATTCTTACTGTTCTCTCTGATTCAGGCCATCTGAGCAGTCGAGTATCAGATGAATGGAAGGGTCTTCTCACCCACTCTTCATCAGAGCAGGTGAACCCGAAACTTTCAAGAAGGTAGAGCCAGGTACCTGAAGCAAGATGGTTCTCGCAGGTGCCGTATTTGAATCTGATCTTTCTTGCTTCCTCTTCGAAAACAGTCTCTCCCGAGGAGAAGCACCAGTCTTCGAGAAGGATGAATTGCCCTCCTTCTTTCAGCACTCTGTGCACCTGGTGAAGTGCTTTTGCCAGGGCATTGGAATCCAGGTGATGGAGCACGGCCATAGCCAGAACGCAATCTGCACTTTCCTCAGGGAAAGGCAGTTCGCATGCATCGCAGCAGACCACAGCCCTTTTCGGGCATTGAGCACTTGTGATTTTCAGGAAATCATGAGCTTTGTCGGTGCAGATATAGTTTTTTATAAAGGAACTGCGGTTGCAGATGACACCGGGACCGCACCCCAGTTCAAGAACCGTATCGGGATTTGCCTGCTTCAGAATGCTGATGATATGTCTGTCTGCATCCGAAAAGGCTCTTTCGGCAGCGTAATCCCGGATTTCACCACCGGACCACCTGCGCTTGTCCATCAGCCGCCATGTCCCAGCGATGTTGTCAGCGAAGAAGTTCCTCTTGTGAGCATCATGGAATACCTTTCCATCAGTTCAACCGTGGAAACAGGTCCACTGCCATAATACTTGCCTGCATCCTCAAGAAACAGGTCCAGTATTCTCTTCACCCAGAGACAGTGTCTCTGATCCGGAAGATCTCCGCCGCCAAGATGCATTGCATCCCATGCACATCCGCCTCCGCATATTCCAGCTGCATGACAGTTTTTGCAGTACTCCATCCAGAAAGGTATCCGCCGGGACCAGTCTTCCATTTCCCTTCCACTTATACAGTTAGAGAGAGAGCCGTCAGGATGCACAACAACCTTCCCTCCCATGGCAGAACAGTCTCTGTATCTGTACCTTCCTTTAACAACAGGATCAAGCCGCCGGGCTATCTGATCCACGAAAATTCCATTGTTAAGGGCAGTTCTGAATACATCTTCCATAACATCTGCATACTCTTCCCCTGACGGCGGATCAAAACAGCACCGGGTCCAGTGGAGAATGTTGAAGCCCATCCCGGCAGGTTTGAACCGGTTGTACATTATCGGGAAGTCATGCCCCACAGTTTCCAGATTATACCTGCTCACCACAGTTGAAATGCCGCAGGAAACACCTGACTCTCTCAGAAGGTCCAGCCCAGCTGCTGCAGCGGTCCATGATCCGCTCCTCTGACTGTCGTGGTTTTCTCTCATTCCATCAAGGGAAACAACAGGTGAAACATCAAGTTCTCGCAGCCTTTCAGCAATTTCCCGGGTAACCAGGGTGGCATTTGTGAAAAGCACCTTGGGTGAAGCTGTTTCACTGAGTATTCTGAATGTGATTTCCGGTGTGAGAAGGGGCTCTCCCCCTGTAACCATCAGCAGTCTTCCAGCAGGTGCATCTTCCGCCAGCCGAATCACTTTTTCCGCAACGTCCATTGTCATTGTCCCGCCGGGATCACCGGAAAGCCTTACATTGCAGTAATCACACCTGAGATTGCACTTTCTTGTTACAACAGCCTGAACAGCAGTGGTTGATACTTCCGGAGGAAGCTTTGGAGATTCATCTGTATCCTGAAGTGGTTCATCCACTGAAATCCTTAATGACACCGGATCAAACCAGACATTCATGTGCCTGTATATCATTCCCGGACCAGCCCCTCACCTATAAGTGTGCCAACAGGCATTGGCATGGCTTCTTCTGAAAACCCTCCGGAGGGGATCAGAGACTCTCTGCCATGCTCCATTGTTCTTTCAATCATCCACTGAAGAAATCTTCTCTCATAACCGCATCTTTCCTCTCTGTAACCGTCCAGCTTTCCTGAGGAATGAAAACCGTCATACCTGCATCCGCCACCGCAAAGGCCCAGAACCGGGCAGGAAAGACATGACCGGGAATTAACCGGTGAGAGTGTTCTGAGGCTGCTCAGGATTTCTGAAATCTTCTTTGTATCCCCAACTGGAACACCATGGTCGCCACAGACCGTCATGCAGTCGCACCCTCCGGCAATCCCTCCGGGAACCGCAACCAGTCTGCCTCCTGCAGAAGCACAGTCCTTCAATCTTGGAGTTCGGTTGCAGAAAGGTCTCACCCTTCTCGCCAGCTGTTCTATGTACATCCCTGCACTGATAGCATGCTCCATGCATACGGTAACTGCTTCAAATGCTTCTTCTGCTGAGACCTGTCCGGGACATGGAACCCCGCCCTGAAGAGGATGAAGCCAGGGATTAAGTCCCATGTCGTCAGGCTGAAAGCGATCCATGAGCCACTTGAAATCCTCAGGCATCCTGTGAACATTCCACCGGGTGAGGGTTACTGATATGCCAACCCTGCAACCGGCATCTCTTAACGCATGGAAGGTTCTTTCGGCGCTTTTGAAGGAGTCTTCTCCTGTGTATCCTCTCACAGAGTTCTGCACCGATGGGGGCCCGTCAATGGAAACTATTGCGAAAGTATTCAGGTCTGCCAGGCTCCGTGCAAGATCATGATCCAGGGGGTGTCCACCTGTTGCAATGGACAGGTTGACTTTTCCTCCACGGTTACTGATCCGGTTAAGGGTGTGCTGAACAAGGTCAGGTCTGAGAAGAGGTTCTCCCCCGTAAAGAAGAAGATCTGCCTGGTCCTCTGCAAGGAGATCAATGACACTGTCAATTTCATCTGTTGTCATATCCCCTCTGGGAATACCCTGGAGGAAGCAGTAGCTGCAATCTCTGGGACACCTGGTTGTAAGGAACAGTGTTCCCATGATTATTCCACTGTCCTCTTTCACTTTTTCCCTGAGACGGATGAGAATGTCGGCCTCTTCCTGCCGGGATGGAGCATGGTCAGGTGACTTGAACAGCCCAAGCGTAAGCGAGTGAAAGAACAGGGTTTTTCCTTTTACCGTATATCTGTGGAGGAAAGGTGATCCTCCGCTCATCAGTGAAATTCTGCGATCATGGTGCAGAGATATGAGGAATGAATGTAAGCATCTCCTGTGAGCGGAACAGGAACATGCAGAGGTGGAATTTCTTTCCCGGGCATTCTAAAACAGTAGATATCCGGTCTTTCAAGACCCGTATACAGTCTTCTGCCTGAGCACCCGCCTCTGCATAGATCAAGATAAGGACACTCCCGGCATTCATCTGGAACAGGGTTTCTGCAACCGTCAGGCAGTGAGCATTCACCTGCCACGAATCTCTGCATGGTATCGGAACTTCTGTCCCAGTAAACACAGGGAAGGATTTCTCCCCCGGGTCTCAGCCTCAGAGAAGAAATACCGCATGGGCTTCCCTGACTGACAAACACAGGATTTCCAGCAGTTTCTGCAAGGGCTGCATTCACCACAGGTTCAGAGCTGACAGCTGTATCAGAACTTTCAAAGAAGTCGTTCACAGCTTGCCAGAAAGCGTCATATGAAGGCTGATAAATATCTGTGAAAACAGGCTTGTACACGTTAACTCGCAATGACACCCCCAGATCCCTGCAGAGTGAGCACATTCTCTTCATCATACCGGCATTCTGTTCCATGAGACACATTGCCACAGAGGCTGTAACCCCCATTGTGCGGCATCGTTCAATCCCATTGAGCACCATGTCGAAAGCACCTTCTGCTCTCCAGTTGTCGTGAGAATCACGATCTGGAAAATCAAGAGAGAAATCAACATCGTGAAGACAAGAGAGTTCATGGTCGGAAAGCGCCTGAACACTGGGACCGGCAGTTGTAATTGCTACTGGAAGACCCATACGATAAAACCGTTTAAGTACCTGGTGAAACTCCGGATGAAGACAGGATTCACCGGTTCCGAGATTTATCGAATCAACAGGACACGATGAAAGAAATCTGAACAGAAGCTCTGTGTCCATCTCCACAGGAGTCTGTCCGCCGCCTGAATAGCAATGTCTGCACGAAAACGTGCAGGCTGATGTCAACCCCACACCTAAAGAATATTTCAAGATTATCCCCTCTTATTTGACTGTATAGACTTGAGATAATAGGAAATAATGTATGTCAGCGCAATCCTGGCCTGACTAATAAATGATTCCCACTCTGGAGGAATGTCGAATAGATCAATGGTAAGAGATTTGTCATATCCAGCATGCATAAGCCCTGAAAAAAGCTCTGGCCAGTTAACATCTCCTTTTCCGGGAATCAGATGTACATGCGTGCCGAAGGTCATACCCTCAACATGAACATGATGGATACGGTCTTTCAGTGAAGCTATTTCACCTGCTGTACAACTGCCCTGAAGGTGAAGATGACCTGCGTCCAGGTTAAGCCCTGCAGCTGTACCCAGAGGAATAATCATCGACCTGAAATCCTCCAGTGAATCAAGTATCGTTCCCGGTTCAGTTTCCCAGGCAGGCCGGATACCTTTTCGGTTCGCCTGTTCATAGAGCATTTCAGCCTCTTGAATAAAGCCTTCCTCACCGGCAAGTGGGGAACCGAGAACAACAGTTTCCAGCCCATGCTCCGCTGCAAGCTCAATCGCCCTCAGCCCCTGTTTCAACCTTACATCCATGGGGTCCCTTTTACCGTGATAACTAACGGCAGAGACTTCAAGGCCATGTTTTTCCACACTTTTGAGAGACTCTCCGGAAGAGCCGGGGTGCTCCAGACAGAACTCAACAGTCTGATATCCTGCATGGCTTATCCCTCTTAAAACCTCCTTTATGGGAAGATGTCTTAAGCCTGAAGTTCTGAAACCCAGTCGTTCAAACACAGAAGACTCCCTTTAAACAGCCTGTATGGCAAGCTGCAACACAGACCGGGTCCAGGCAATTCACGCAGGCGGAGGTAAAAACCGGGATAAACTCCCCGTTCTCCACTGTTACTTCAATACCATTCAAACCGGTATGCATCCTGCAGGAGATCTGGCATGCTCTGCATCCTGTGCACCATATGGTTTCAACAGACAATACCGGACCTGCCTTTGAGGAGGGGAATGAAACAGGTGAAAATTCTTCCGGGGGAGGAACCGGTCCTGACAATCTGCACGGAAGACACCTGAACGGATAACCGAGCCCCCCTTTGCCCTCCATGTGGGAATCCAGAAGCTGATTCACATTCAGACTCTTCCCTTTCCATCCGTGAGCAGCGGAAACCACTCCGCTTCTCACAGCAGGATGTCTGGACACTACTCGACAGCAGCTTCCCCAGGGTGATTCAATTTTAACCCAGTCACCGGGCTCCATTCCCTCCGGGAGATCATCCGGATGAACTTCAACCAGAGGCCGGGGTTCATACCGTCTCAGTGACGGAACATTTTTATGCTCCCCGTGGAAATAGTACGGGGTACGAGCTCCTGTAGTAAGTTTCAGAGGGAATCCGGAAAACTTTTTTTCTGAAGGCGGCTTGATATACCATGGAGCAGGGAGAATACCTGCCCTTTTCATAATCTCAGGCTGGAGTTCTATACGGCCTGAAGGGGTTCTGAATCCACCCTCTGTCAAGTGTTTCCTGTACCTGGCTCCAGGCATGAGCCAGCCCTTTTCAACCAGCTGAGCCCAGGAATGACCTGATGGTTTTAAAACTTCATCAAACCAGCCGGTAACATTGTCCCATGGGAAGTGATCCGGCGCAATCATCTTACCGGCCTGCAGCACTATTTCCATATCTGATCGACTTTCCCCAAGGGGTTCGATTACTCTGTCAAAGGCGGCAAGCTGATACCACCAGTTTCTGATTCCCCGGCGTTCAAGACATGAGCACACCGGAAGGAACACATCTGCCAGATCAGTAAAAGCTTTTGTCATGTACATGTCCACTGCTACAGTGAAACCTGTGCGTCTCAGCAGTCTGCCGGCTCTGGAAGGATTGGCAAAACCGTTAGCGGTGATCCCGGTGCCCTGATACCAGGCGCATTTGATCTCTCTCCCTTTCTCTATCTGGTCCAGAAGAGTTCCTGCATGGGCATAGGGATAGCCGCTGCCTGTCATGGGATATTCACTCAGTCCTGTTTTCAGATTCTGCAGCCGGGAGGATACATTCCTGTCTGCTCCTCTCCTGCTTATGCCATAAGGGTCAGAAACCAGAACATTCCCCCCGGGAACATCAAGATTCCCTGAGAGTGCAACCAGAGAGGACAGAGCATGGGCAGTACCCAGAGCAGAGGGTGACATGTCAACAGACACTCCCCAGTGAAGAGCAGATGGTTTTGAATTTCCGTAGAGAAGAGCACCTTTTCTGATAAGCTCTGCCGGTACTCCGCAAAGCTTTTCCGCATACTCCGGGGTGTAAGCGGAAACCTGCTGCTTTACTTCCTCCATACCGGATATCCATCTTCCGGTAAATTCTGTATCCACCAGACCGGCCTGGAAGATAACATTGAGGAATGCCATGGCCAGAGCTCCATCGGTGCCCGGGTTAACCGCCAGATGAATCCGGGATCTTCTTGCCATCCATGTTCTCCTGGGATCAACGGTGATAAGCTTTGACCCCATCTGCATGCATCTCACGATCCACTGCCCCAGAAACCCGTCAGGATTGGAATCCACAGGATTTGAACCCCAGACAAGAATACACCGGGGAAGCTCCCACTCAGGATCATCATACCTCAGGGGAGAGTACTGGGAGCAGTCTGCAGTGATGAAACCGCCGAAAAGAGCATTTGTCACACTCATCCTTGGCATCAGACAGGCACTGCCGCTTCCGGGACCCAGTGCATAATACTCGGGACTCCCGAATCCGTAGGCCAGCCTTGAAAGCCAGGGCCCAATATCCCTGCCGGTTCCCTTGCAGAAAATCACAGACTCCGGACCGTGAGTCTCAGCTGCCAGGTTGAATCTCTCACCTATCTCATTCAGCGCACTTTCCCAGGAAATCTGTTTCCACCCGGCAGAGGTCTTCCTCAGTGGATGCAGTATTCTTTCACTGTTGTACACCGTTTCAGGCAGAGCAGCTCCCCTGGGGCAGACGGAACCGTTGTTGAAGGGGTTGGAAGGATCACCCTTGACCCGGATGACCCTCCCATCTTCCACGGTAACAATTATCCCACAACCGTTGTGACAACCTGGAGGAGTGGAACAGACAGTGCGCTTTTCCATCTGCCGGCAGGTTCCGTCAGTATCTGTAATGCTCGGGTTTGTAGGGACCTTCCACCGGTACTCCTATGTAATCAGCCTGCTCACTGGAGAGGGTTGTGAGTTTTACTCCCAGTCTCTTCAGGTGAAGCCTGGCGACCTCTTCATCCAGGATCTTAGGCAGCATGTATACACCAACAGCCGGTCTCTCCTCCGCCAGTGCAATCTGTGCAAGACACTGGTTGGTGAAACTGTTGCTCATTACAAAACTGGGATGACCTGTAGCACAACCGAGATTAACAAGCCTGCCCTCGGCGAGAAGGTAGATTGAATTACCGGTGGGGAAGAGAAATCTGTGAACCTGAGGTTTGATCTCAATCTTCTGAACTCCAGGCCATTTCTCGAGCTCATCAACCTCTATCTCGTTATCGAAATGGCCGATGTTGCATACAATTGCCTGGTCTTTCATTCTGCTCATGTAATCTGCTGTTATCACGCGACAGTTCCCTGTGGTGGTGATACATATATCAGCTTCCGCCAGAGCATCTTCAACTGTTGTAACCTGGTATCCTTCCATCGCCGCCTGCATGGCACAGATAGGGTCAATCTCAGTCACCAGGACCCTGGCACCAAAACCGCGCATGGACTGGCAACAGCCCTTTCCAACATCACCATAGCCGCACACCAGAACAGTCTTGCCGGCCACCATTACATCTGTGGCTCTTTTTATACCGTCAGCAAGAGATTCCCGGCAGCCGTAAAGATTGTCGAACTTGCTCTTTGTCACTGAGTCATTCACATTGTATGCAGGAAAGAGAAGTTTCCCCTCTTTGAGCATCTGGTAGAGTCGGTGAACCCCGGTGGTGGTCTCTTCACTGACACCCAGCATTCCGGCTGCAGAATTCTGCCAGAAATCCGGAGCTTCCTGAATGCCTGAGATGATGTTCTCTCTCAGTCTTACCAGGTCCTCAGGTCCGGTGCCTGCTTCAGGGAGAACACCGGTTTCAGCATACTCCTTTTCCAGTTCCACTCCAAGGTGAATCATCAGTGTTGCATCACCGCCATCATCAACAATCAGGTTGGGACCATTGCCTCGGGAAAATGTGAGAGCCTGCCTGGTACACCACCAGTACTCCTCCAGAGTTTCCCCTTTCCAGGCGAAAACAGGAACGCAGGCATCAGCCATTGCCGCAGCAGCATGATCCTGTGTGCTGAAAATATTGCAGCTCGCCCACCTGACAATTGCTCCAAGTTCCCTGAGAGTTTCAATCAGAACTGCTGTCTGAACAGTCATGTGAAGAGAGCCCATAACTCTCAGGCCCTTCAGAGGCTTATCCGGTCCGTACTTTTTCCGAACTGCCATAAGGCCGGGCATTTCATATTCTGCAATTTCAATTTCCCGTCTGCCGAAATCCGCCAGAGAGATGTCTCTTACCTTGAAATTCATCTGCTGTCTCCTTTCGATCCTGCCACAGCAAGAACGGTTTCACCTTCGTATGTATTTATTTCCGTAACAGAAAACCCTGCTCTACTGAAGTATCCAGCTGCAGAACCCGGGGAAAAGCCCGGCCAGAGATCTCCATGAACACCTCTGAAAGCTGTGTCTGCATGTTCAAACAGATCAAGCAGCACCAGTGTTCCCCCGGGCTTGAGAACTCTGAAAGCTTCCCTGACAGCCTGAGCAGGATCTCCGCAGTGATGAAGTACCATATGCATTAGAACAGCTCCAGCGGCCTCGTTCTCAACAGGCAGGTGCTCAGCCTCTCCCAGGCGCATCTTCACCCTTGAGCTCAATCCCTGCGCAGTTACATTCTTCAATGCAAGTTCCAGCATCCTGCTTGAGCTGTCAACAGCAAGGACTTCGTCTGCAGATTCAAGCAGAAACGGAATCATCCTGCCGTTGCCGCTGCCGACTTCCAGGAGCAGCTCACAGTTTCTTATGCTTCTCTCTATGAATGGAAGGTAGGTCTCCTCCCGAGGCAGGGTGCTGCTTATCTTTGACAACTGTTCCTCATTCATTGAATTGAAGAACTCCCTGACCTGCCTCTTCCTTCCGGCAAGACACCTTGCCAGCCGGTTCATGTCCTCCTGAAATCCAGAGAGATGCTCTCTGTTTTCGAATGCCGCCTTGATCACTGTTTCCACAAGGTTGGTATCATTCCGGATCGAATAGAATACCCAGTTGCCCCTGCCATGTCTTGCAAGCACACCGGCACTAACCAGCTGTTTAAGGTGATGACTTACATTTGACTGGGAAAGACCGAGGATCTGAACCAGTTCAGAAACGTTTAAGGGACCCCGTTCCAGCAGGAGGGCCATCCTTAATCTGTTTCTCTCTCCAAGAGCTCTGAATAAGCCTGTCATTTCAATTTCCATATGGTAGTATATGAACATATATTGATATAGTCAACTTGTCTCTGGTATTGGCAGACAAGGTTTATTTGTTTAGTTTATTTTGGATGTATGCCCCGGAGGTGTTTGTGGATCGGCCTTATAAAGCGCTTGATAAAATCCTTAACAGCTTTGAACCTGCCAGCACAGGCAGATGTAGAAACCCCCTGGAAGGGGAATCACGCAAAATAGCCGTGCTCGCAATGACCATTGGCGGTTTTGAAAGCACAGGTCCTGAACTGGAACGCAATACTCTCAAGCGTTTCACTGAGCTGATAATCAGCGAGTTAAGCTCCTGTGTGTCAATTTGCGGCGGAGAATTTCAGCGCACTGGAAAGCGTGAGGTCATCGCCCTTTTCGGTACCGGCAAAGAAGCAGAGCAAGCTTGCAGGCGAGCTGTTGACAGTGGTTTCCGAATGATGAAAACCATTGAGATGATCAACAGAAGCATAGAAAAAGAGGAAACACTTCTCCGTTTCACAGGCATGGTCGGAATTGCCTGGGGACAGGCTGCAGTAACTGTAAGTGCAAATGGCAACACTCATGTTGAAGGAAAATGCGTTCAGAAGGCTCTCAACCTCATGAGCAAAACCATCGGGAATGTAATCCTTGTGTCAGATCAGGCAAAAAGCACCTGCGGTGATTTCTTCAGCTGGGATGCTTTCCCGTATCCCGCTGACGAGAAAATATGGATTCCTGTTGCTGAACAGAATCGAGTTTCGGTTCATCCTCTACTTGAAGGAGTTCCCCTTCTGGGAAGAGAGCGGGAGATGGATCATCTTCGCTCCTCCTGGAAATCCTGCCGCAAATGGTTCAACCACCCGCCTGTCCTGGTTCTGGGGAAACCCGGTATCGGGAAAACCAGACTAATAGATAGTTTCCTCAACGAGATCACAGAGCCAGGGGTTCAGATTGTAAGACTTATCAACAGGCTCTGGGACCAGCCACCTCTGGGAATGTGGCTTCCTCTTATGGATAAGGGAACATTCGATCCCTACGGAACCGTAATGGCCAGAATCAGAAACCTGCACAGAGAATCAGCACTGATTATCTGTGTTGAAGACCTTCACTGGGCTGATGAAGCATCATTGAAGCTTCTTGACCAGATTGCAAGAGCAATGTGCGATACAGGGGTTTTTCTTATTCTCTCATCAAGATCCGAACCAGAGGGAAACATCAGCAGCATTTCCGAACGACTTTCCATCCAGGGTCTGGACTACAAATCAGTAAAAGCACTCCTTGAAAGCATGATTGGCAAAGCGGAAGGGTCAGAATCAGCAAGGTTTACCGACTTTCTCATGGAAAGGGCAGCGGGAAACCCTCTTCTTGTCATTGAACTGATTCTTCACTCCATGGAAACCAAAACTATAGGCAGGGACAGCAGAGGGTACTGGTTCATTGACAGAGAACCTGAACAGATTATTCCTCACAGTGCAGAATCGTTTCTGCAGGCAAGAATGAGCACTCTGAAACCCCAGGAAAGATTTGCTCTTCAGATAGCCTCTGCCCTTGGAAACGGCTTTTCCGAGAAACACTTCATGGAAATTTTTCAACGGCTTGGATACGAGTCCGGAAGCATTGTTCTGTCAAGACTTCAGAACATGGGTTTCCTTGTTTCCCCATCGAATTCAGTTTACCACTTCTCCAACTCCATACTTTCCGGAACAGTTTACAGAACCATTATCAGAGAAAACAGAGTACTCATCCATAAAACGGCAGCTGAAGTGCTTTCCTCCAACCAGTCTGGGAGTGCTATTGCAATGGCAAGACACTGGATAGAATCTGAATCAGGCAGTCAGGCTGTACCCTGGCTTTTTAAAGCTCTGCACCAGTGCCTTGATCTTGGTGAAGTAATCAGAGCAGAAACCCTCTCAAGGGAGCTTCATTCAAGAATACCTGCCGACAGGCAGAACCCTGAATCGCTGAATCTGGAATTTCTGGACGCCAGGCTCTTCATCCTTATGGGAAGATTCCAGGCTGCCTACGATCAGATCTCGAGACTGATCCCGGATCTTGAGGGCTCCAGGCTGGCAATGGCATACTTCATCCTGGGCCAGTCAACAGAAAATCTGGGAATGCAGCTGCAGGAAGGAGTTAAATACTATATCAAAGCTGCTGAAGAAGCTGAATTGTCCGGAGATCTGAATGTAAGAGTACAGGCGCTCAGCGCTGCTGGAGCATTGTATCTGGCTACAGGGAAAAAGAACCTGGCTCTTGAATCTTTTAACAGTGCCCTTGAACACACAGATGCTCTTGATTCTCCCTCTCTGGCAAAACTTCATGGAAACATCGGAATACTCATGCACCGCACAGGAAGCCACGAAGAGGCCCTGAAACACTATCAGAAAACCCTGGAGCTTGGCAGAAAGTGCGGAAATCTTGGTATAGAAGCAAATGCACTGGCATTCATCGGACAGGTTCAGATCAACATGGGAATGCGAGAGGAAGGACTGGAAAGATACCGTGAAGCCCTGGCAATCCACAGAAAAGCCGGAAACAGAAGAGGGGAGTGCATTACTCTGGGAAACCTGGGAGGACAGCTTGCCAGGTTCGGAGAAACCGATGGAGCAATAGACATGCTTGAAAGGGCAATAGGTATTGCCGAGGTAATTGGTCACACAAGAGGAATAATGTCCTTTCACTCAAATCTGGGACTGGCTTTCAAGATGTCCGGGCAGTATGAAAAGGCCGAGAAGCATATTAGAACAGCTATAGAAATGATAGGCAGATCAGGAGACAAACGGGCTATGGCTGTGGCTCATTTGAATCTGTGTACCGTTCTTTCCAGAATGATCAGACTTACAGAAGCCGTTGATGAAGCAAGAAGAGCTCTCAGATTCGCCTGTGCTGTAAATGCACTGACAACACAGGCAAGAGCCCTGGGCAACCTGGGCTGGCTCATGCTCAAAACGGACAAACTGGAACTTGCGCTTAAATTCTTCAGGGAAGCCTTCAGAAGAAGCTATCTTGCTGAAGATCATTCCATGCTGGCAGACAGCAAAACCGGTGAAGCAGTGGCCAACCGGGACATAGGAAAAACTGAAGAAGCACGAGCCTGCCTGAAAGAGGCACTGGAGCTGAAGGAAACTTACGGAATGGATTTTGAATCCCTGGAGACGCTGGAAGAACTTAGAATTTCACTTGGAGAAACAGATGAGCAGGATATCTGAAGTTATCGTTGTCAGCGGCATTCCAGGTGCCGGTAAATCTAGCTGGATAAGAAAAAACACCAATCCATTTCTTACAGAGGTGTTTAGTGCAGACAACTATTTTATTGACAAATTCGGAGTTTACTGTTTTGACAGTTCAAAACTTGCAAGTGCACATTCCCTGTGTCTAAGGACATACACAGAAAGGCTTATTCACCTGGCAGAAGCTCCCTCAGGGACATGCTCCCTTACGCTGGTTGTTGATAACACCAACACCAGTTCATGGGAAATAGCTCCATACTATTCACTGGCTGTGGCATACGAAGCCCCTGTAAGAATTCTACTGTTCCAGGCAGACCCGGCAAAGGCGCACAGAAGAAACATTCACGGAGTTGAAAAAGACAAAGTCGAAAAAATGGCAGAGCGAGTCAGCAACTTGAAACTGCCGTCTTTCTGGAATGTTCAGATTATAAATGAATGGGACTGATCAGGGGAATGAGATTTCCCCCATCATCATCTCTCCCATCTCAAGGTCATAGACGTAGTAATTATCGCCGCATCTGTAGTAGACCTCTCCATCAATGATTTCCCTTGTATAAACTTCATCATCAATGATTACTGTCTCAGGATAGTCTTCCACTGACTGAGCAAAACTGTTCAGTGCAAACAGAGAGACCAGGATCAGGGCAAGAATGATTCCAGGGAAGTGTTTCATGCGAATACCCTTTCTGTAGAATTTAAAATCATACGTACATTATTCGTTCACTCTGATATTTGTCAATGCCGCTATAAACTGGCTCTTGCAGATAGATAAAAACGTGCTGATCCTGTTCCTCTGTCAAGAGGAATTCCCGTTCCTGCATCAAACTGGAACGGGCCTGAAACACCCCTGAGGCCAATACCGATTGAAACAGGATACTTCATGCCGCCGGTACCGGTGTTCAATATACCTGCATCTGAAAAAAGATACAGCCTTGTGGCGGTTTCCCCGATAGACACTTCCCCGGATGCAACACTCCATACTCCTGCTCTCCACGAGTCCTGTACAAAACCTCTCAATGTACCGTACCCGCCGATTCCTGTCACCATGGTTGACAGCCACTCGCCACTGATGATACCGCCTGATTTCATTGACATACCAAGGCCAAAAACTCCTCTGAACCAGTTGTATGAAAGCTCCCCTGATGCCCTGGAGAGGAAATAGGTGGAGTCGGGACCGGAAGCGCTTCCGGCATCTGTACTGACTTCTCCGGTAAAGCCCTTTCTTCCCTGGGGTACAGCTCTGGTCAAGTCCCATGCAAATCCTGCGGAACCGTAACGGTAGCTTTCCTCACCATACCCGGCAGGATAGCTCTTCCAGGTTCCCGCACCACCTGAAACCTCCATGCTTCCAATGGATAGAATAACTGAACCCTCAAATTCTCTGATAACGCTTCCACTGTCCGGAACCTGCTGGGAGGCCTCCATCTGTACTGAAACAGGAGACCCGAAAATCCAGGGTTCTCTGTAAAGTCCGCTTGCATCTATTCCACCCCACTCAACAGCTGAAAGTCGAACTTCCAGCCTCCTGCCGGTTCCAAAAAGATTGGTGAAAACAGTCTCTCCACCGCCGGTAAACCCGCCGGAGCTGGAGAAGTCCAGATCACCGGAAAACCATCCGGGGGGAGCCTCTCTCACAGGAACAGTAAGCAGTATGTTGCCACCTGTGCCAAGAGCCACACCGCATGGACCTGCCGACTCAATGAAGTCCAGTCTTTCCAACTGGTCAAGCCACTGGAAAACCAGCAGTTGAGAGTATGGATCTCCAGGGAGAAGGTGCATTTCTCTTAAAAGGATCGAATGGGATGTCTTCACTGAGTCCGGGAAAACCACCTCTTCCAGAAGAGCATGCCTCCCTGGAACTGCATTCATTGTAAGAGTGTCGGAACTGGAGAAGTACATTGCCACTGCGGCAAACGGATATCCCTGGGAGAGATACCAGTCAAGAGCCAGTGTTTGAAGCTCTTCTATTTTCTCCGCCTCACAAAGGCATGAATCGGGAATAACCGGAAAGGGTGGAGCTCCGGTGATGTTTACAAACACTCCGGTAATAATAAGATAAAGCAGAGAACTCATCAGAAATTCACCGTCCCGTCAAGACCGGCTCTCTGTTCCCATTCCGCTCCTGGTCTTTTTCTGCCCCAGTAGAAAAGACTCACCCTGAACCACTGATTAAGATTCCTGCCCACTCTCAGGTTCGGCTCAAGTGTCCATCCGATCTGTTCTCCGTCAAAGAACCAGGAAGGCAGCTCTTCCTCCCCGGGTATATATGTACACTGGAGCCTTCCCGAAGCTGACCAGCCAGACGAATTGAGTACCGTGTGCGGATCAATGCCCCATGCAGTTCCGGTGTATTCACCTGTTCTGTCCGCTCTGTGTTCAACAGACAGCTTAAGGCCTATATCCAGCCCTGAACCGGTTACAAAAACCGGATCAGCTGAAAAGCTGTTCTCATCAGTCTCACGGATCCCGTAAAGCGATCTTCTTCTGTATGCAGTAGCTCCATCGAATTCTATTTCCAGCCAGTTCTCAGGTTTGAGAAAAGGAATTACCTCAAGTTTTCTGTACGATTCTCTTGTTGTCCCGGATCCGCTGAATTCCTCCACTCTGTCAAAACCCGATACTTTTAAAGTCAGCCTGGACATTGTGCTCTCCTCCCAGGAGAGGAAGGGAGAGAGAGAGCCTGACCATTCTCCCGGAGTTTCAGTATCGAAAGCTCCTGCAAGGGTATATGTTGACAGTCGGTCATCTGCATCAGAGGCCGATAGAGAAAAATTCCCATCCAATCCTGCGCTGTCGGTAGAATCAGCCCAGCTGAATCCGCCGCTGAGATCAGTTTCCAGTACGCGGCTCTCCCCCTGACCCGGTTCGAAAGTCTGTATGTAATCACCTGACGGGTCGGCATAATACTCCCCTGCGTCAGGGTCATAGCTGTAGCTTCCGTTTCCACTCCCCACCCAGGTATACACAATGTTCATTTCTCTGGAGATGTACCCACCGGCGGTGTACCTTCCGTGGGTCCACAAT
Organism: uncultured bacterium; assembly: GCA_964386635.1. Lineage (GTDB taxonomy): Bacteria > Fermentibacterota > Fermentibacteria > Fermentibacterales > JCC-6 > Sabulitectum. The sequence goes on from CAYLRO010000021.1 coordinate 36,903, forward strand.
CCTCCATGTCTTCCTGACCACGACGCCTTCACAGCATCTGAGCTGGTGGAACCACCGCCTGTGAACCATCCGGTGGAGTGCTGAACAGAACCTCCTGCATTCCAGGAGTCTCCTGTTCCTGATGTTACCGCACCCACCCGAAGGGTTCTGTCCGGATGAACAATCCCCGTTCTGTTATCTATTTCCATCCCTGCAGAAAAAGTAGAATTCCACAATGAGCTTTCGTGCCTTACACCGGCGTCACCTGCGAACAAAACTCCTGAAAGGCTGTCAGGCCAGCTTTCTGCTGTATAAGAGGGCAAAAGAAATGGAGTAAAACTCCCTGTTCTTACAGAAGCTTCAGCAGAGAACACTCCTTTTTTTCCACTGAGAAGCTGGTTACTGCCGTTTCTGAACAGTCCTGAAGCACTGGTAGAAACAGAAAGCACTCCGGACTCTGCCCTGACTTCCGTCTCTGCTACATCAGAAGTTCCACCGCTCTCAAGAATTCTTCTTCCCCCTGAAACAGTAAGAGCGTCACCGGCAACTTCACCCAGGAAGTAACTGTCTCTGCCCGTCCAGCCTGCTGGAAGACCCCACCTTTGAAGATCCTTGTCACTGTCCAGATCGTCAGGAGGAGTAAAACCGGAAGAAATGTACCTCCCGCTGAGAGAAAAAAGAGGACCCGCATCCAGTGGTCTGAAGGAAACTGAGCTTCCTGTAAGGGTCCCCTCCCTGGTTGTTGCAGAAGGGTTGAACAGATTTCCTTTCTGTTCCGAATAGGTGGAATGCAGGGAAAACTGTTCCACAATACCGGAAGACCCTGTAAACTCTCCTCCTGCTATCCTGTTTGAAGCTGGTATTGAAAGATATCTCCTTGGTAAATGGGTGCCGTATCCCTCACCTGCCCAGACATAACCGCCGAGAGATGAATTGTATACATAGTCTCCTGTGCCCTCCGGGGGCTTCTGAAACTCAACTGTCCAGTCTCCCAGCCCGGGGCCTGCCCACTGGTATCTGGATAAACTGTCCAGGGTGTAACTTCCGTTACCCTCCCCTGCATATGTTCCTCCCTCTATCCATGCTTCAGAGGGATCTTCTCCTGCAGCGGTAAGAACCTCTTCTATCTCATCCGACATAACGAACCCAAGAGGAACATCAGTGTTGTCAGCTCTTGAGAATGTGCTGAAACTGAACTGCAGATCATCCTGCAGACCAATTACGGCAACCCCGGTAGCCAGGTCGTTCCTGAACCCGTCGCCTTCCCGGTACCATGAAACATCAACACGCTGGTCTCTTCTAATGAGTCTTACAGTATTGAATGTTATCAAACCGGCGGAATAATCCACCACATAATCTGCCCCGGTTCCCCGTCCCAGCAGTTCACCGTCAAGAAATACCTTCTCACTTCCAGGGGTAACGCCGCCTTCAGGTGCGAAACTGTACGGCCCCTGTAATCCCTCCTGGGTCAGGAATGTGTTTCTGTGCCTTTCGCTGCCTGATGTTCCATATCCAGCTGAGAGATTATGCTTCTCCGCAAAAATAACTCCCCCGTGAAATCCCGATGGATCACTCTGCCACTGAACAGGACCGGTACTCTCCCATTCCAGATCTCCCATCTCAGCATTCCAGGACTGTCCGCTAACTTCAAGGTATACCTTGTCAAGCTCTGACAGTGATTCTGAAGAACTTGCTCCCAGGGGCAATTCACGGTCAGTAACTCTGCCGTTTACATTGATACCCGGAGACAGCATTCCCTGAATGGACAGCTCTGTGCCCTGACTGATACCACCTCCGGACCCCACAGATACCCCGAGCTGTTTTGAGCCTGAAATGTACAAACCTTCAGGTAACAACGCAGCCCCTGCCCTGTAAGTTGGAAGTATCAAAGGTGCACCGGTTCCAGCAGGCTGCAGTTCCAGTTTTGCAACCATAGGTGTGGAAATAGCCAGAGTATCAGCCATTATCAGAACAGTATCTCCAGGAAGCGGGGATGGATGAAGAACTATACCCACAGTTGTTCCACGGGCAGAGAGAGCGGCGCCAAGGGTGTCACCGTTAACAGTGGCTGTAATCGATTCAGGAGAAAGCCAGGGATATGCGGTTACATCAATGAAGTCCTCACCGGTTCCCACCCACTCAAAACTGAAACCTGTAAGAACCACTGTGAGCAGGAACAGGCTCATTCAAGCAGCGCCGGGGTTGCGCCTCCCCATACAACTATTATCTCCCCGGAAGGCGAGGCGGAAAGTTTGTTTCCCTGAATCCCTGTGGCAAGAGTATCTCCGGGAATCCTGACTAATGTACCATTGTTCAGAAGCAGTATGCTTTCCCTGGCGAAACAAGCCTCTCCCTGCCCCGCCAGAGCCTCCCCTGTCTCACCGAGAGAGAGAAGGAACACACCCTTTGAACCGGTGATCAGCACGTTCCCGGATCTGCCTGAAGCCAGCCGTGAATTCCGGCCGGCACAGTTTCTGGCCACCACAGGCCCCTCCAGAATACTCACGGAACCGGTAGCGGTATTTGTAACCCAGATATCAAGGCCTTTGAACAGGAGATCCCCTGGAGAATCTGTGGAAATTCTTTCAAGCAGGATGTCATCAGAACCGAAGACGGCAATCTCATCAGCCCAGGGACAGGCAACAGCCCACCTTCCGGAAGGAGAAACTGCAAGCCCGGAAGGAAGCCCTGCCATATCCATTTCAAAAAGAGACACTTCGCCCAGGGGACCAAGGCGAGTCACCACAGATTCAATGGAAGAGAGAACCCAGATCACTCCCCGGCTGTCTATCTCAATGTCTGCAGGATGAAGACCGGAAAAGTTATAGGAGAGCAGAAGAAGAACACTAGCGAACCACGGCAACACGGCCGATTTCCGTTCTTGACCCCTGCTGGAACCTGTACATGTAAACTCCTGAAGCCAGTTCAGATGCACCGGAGTAAGTAACAACAGATTCTCCTGATGAAGCTGAAAGGGTTACTGTATCCACATGAATACCAGCCTGATCGAACATGGACAACTGCACCGGCTCACCACTGGAATAGAACTGAAAATACAGGTCACCCAAGCAGGGATTCGGGAACACGGCAAAACTGGAAGAACCGCCAATAGAACCTGCATGCACATTCATGGAAAGACCGGCGAAGCTGTTGCAGAGAAGCATCAGGGTTCCGGACTTGTCCAGGTCAACAGCAACATCGTATGCGTTCCCGGCATCAAGTTCAGTAATCTGGTCTCCTGAAAGAAAGTATGCCTCAAGACTGCCTATACCGGAGCCTTCTATCCGGAGACTTCCTGAAAGATCGTCTCCCACACTGTAGTAGTTGCCGGAGAATCCGGTGAGATCATGCCAGGGGTCGCTCCAGGGTGTATCGGAAACTATTCCTGTGTAATCAAGGCCCGGTCGGTTCCCTGGATCAATTGTATCGTAATCCGCTATTCTGAAACTTTCCCAGCCGTAACCGAGATCTGCATCGTCTATGAAGCATGAAAGCATCCATTCGCTTAGTATTTCATCCAGATCCGCCGGTTGTCCTGTTGCTGTTTCAATTGCTTCGATCAACCCCTGCACACCCTTTGTGGAGGAGTGCATACCGGTCCATACGAATTCGTCGCCTCCGTAGTTCTCATAGAGATATGAGAAGAAAAGAAACCCTGCCCCGTATCCGGCCACATACTCTATGGGATCTGTTATGTCGGTCCACTTGATGGGAGTAACTCCTCCCACATCCAGGAATGTTTCAACCTGAAATGCAGGATAACCGCAGAGATAGGTTCCAGTCTGGGCCTGGTTCTCGATAACCCAGAGTTCCTCGCCGCTGAATGGTTTTATGCCGTACTGGATAAGGTGCACCAGCTCGTGGCTTGCGGTATATGTCGCATCCTCCATAAATGCGGGATAACAGTCTATGTATAGCATTTCCACTTCGTTGGAATGGCCGCCGTAGTAGTTTCTGGCCTCCCATTCGGTGAACATGTTGTAAGGGCTGAAATACCCTGCTATGTACCAGTTCTGACCACCCTCACCGTATCCGTCTTTGATATCGAGTATCAGAAAATAAACTTTAGGATCGTTGTCGATGAGGTCCGGAATATCTCCGAAGTAACGGGCATCTGTACTTACAATCCCGTTGTCACCTTCAAGAGCAGAAGAAAGAGAGTCAACAGCTTCCTGGTTAAAGTTTATATCCCACTGGGTATCCTCAACGAATATGTATGACTTTTCTCCGGAATGCCTGCATGTTGCACTTGTAAGGTAAAACATGGGGTAGTCCCCGGTCTCGTCTATAGCCCAGAAGTTCAGCACATCTCCAACCTGATGGTCCCCGTCAACTCCGGCTATTGAACCTGTAGGAGCATAGGACGGATCGTGTCTCAGGTCCATCTGCTGTATTTCAGGGAAATGGAAGGTACCGTCAATGCCAAGTCTGCCTGCAGATAAAATTATGGTAATCAGATAGAATGCTGTCATCAGAATCTGGCCCCCACTGTGAATCGAACTGAAGAGAAGTCGGCGCTGACTGGAAAACTCATGTCTGTGTAGACACCGGGTTCAGAAGGGTCCATGAGCGAGGCATCAATTGCACTCACCACTCGGTTCACCAGGGCGAACGCTGCCACATAGGTTGTTCTTCTGAACCACTCTCTGCTGTCTCGAAGAGTATCGGAATAGTCTTCTCTGGCACTTGTACCGCTCCAGTTCCAGCCGTCAGAACCATACCTGGCATTACTGTCGAAATACTCCCGCTGAGCATCCGGATCATCAGGATAGTAGTAACGGGCCAGGCTTCTTATGTAATCGTTGTACTCGCTGCTGCTTGAAAAATCGCCAACGTCATCCTGAAAATCTCTGTCCCTGGAAGAAACGTCGATGCCTGCATCCTCCATAGCCAGGTTTCTGAAATCATCCTGTGCAAAAATTCCCTGAAGATAAGACACGCCGACACCTGCCCAGATGGAAGCCTCAAGCCCCATGTAAATGGTGCCTCTGGTGGTATGACCTGCATGCATCTGCCCCCATCCCGGGAGCACAACAGATCTTAATACCGTGCCTTTGTCTGCTCCGAAAGCCATGGCAACCAGAAATGTGGTAACAAGTAATGTCTTCTTCATCAGTTCACCACCGCGGCTTGAAAGAGTGCTTCTGCAGTATTTCCGCCTGAATCAAGTTCAAGACAGACGTAATAGACACCTGGAGACAGGTTGTCTGTAGCCCAGGCTACCTCCCAGGGTACGCCTCCGGGAGCAATACCCGTAAACTCGCCAACCAGTTCCCCGGCAACGTTAAGAATCCTTATGGAGTAGTCTGAATCCGATCCCGGCTGGAAGCGGATGTAACCGGTTCCGTCCACAACAGGATTTGGCCATACGAAGAAAGACTGCCGGTTCAGAAGCTCCCCTGATGATGCAACAGAAGGAAGATCCTCGGAGTACCAGCAACGCTCTCCTCCTGTGTCCATCCCCGTGTGCCAGCCTGACGGCTCAAAGTCGGTGAAAAACGCTCCTATCAGGCCGTCTTGAGCCATGGATACAAGTCTGTAATCCTCTTCATCGGGATAGTTGTGAAGAACTGGAACACCAACTGGATTGTCACCGAAAGAGAACGGACCGGCAGAAACACCCTGACGGTTCCAGATGAAAACCCTGCCGTCTCTGAGAGGAGCACAGGCAAAACCGTCTCCTCCTATACCGGAATCGTATTTTTCATACTGGTAAACCAGTGAATCAGTTTCAGTGGTAAAGGGCCAGTCTGAGACAATTGTTCCTGAAGAGTTGTAAGCCTCCATGCCAACAGTGGTCTCTATCAGTATCTCCAGATAACCGTCTCCATCAAGGTCAGCCAGGAAAGGATCAGAGAGAACCTCGCCCTGAAGACTGACAGGGAAACCCGGCTGGGAGGCGGAAGAGGCCTTGTAAGCCCAGAGTTTTCCTCCGGCGGCAAGTGCAGTCTCAATGGTTCCGTCCCTGTCAATGTCTGCTGCAACAGGCAGTGTGCAGTCTTCGGTTCCCGGATAAACCGGCCAGCCGAAAATAGTGCCTCCGCCCTGACCAATTCGTCTCAACGATCCGTCGATACCTGCAACAATCAGACCGGGAGTGTCCTGATCCGGAAAGGCGCAGGCACCCACAAAGGGAATATTGAATGATGTTGGAGATCCCTGGGCAACAGATCCGTCAAGATTCATTCTGTACAGATCGTTGTTCTCAAGGAGGAAGTAGAGACAATTCTGCGAGGAAGAAGCAATTGCCTGGATAACCGAAGATCCCAGATCAGCAGGCCAGCCTGGAGCTTCAGTCCAGTCCGGAAGTCTGAGGTGAACCTTCCCGTCTTCCTGGCAGATAACGGCATACTGGACACCGTTCACCTGACAGATAACAGGAGGTGCAGTAACATTCAAACCAAGATTCAGCTGTTCCCCGCCGTTTTCCGATACTGCATAAGCCTGACCGTTTGCTCTTACCGCGAGGATGTAGTCACCTTGCGGAAGAGACCAGAGAACCGGGCCGAAACTGGAGCCCTGAAGCTGAACCGGCCAGCCGGGAACAACACCGCTCTGAGAATATGTGAACTCCATAGAGTTTGCAGAGTTGCTGTGCACTATAATGGAAACACCGGTGTACCCGCCCCAGGAGGCATCGGTGGAAGGTGTTGACCCGGGAGTGAACTCCCATGCATACCCATCCTTCTTCCAGGGGTCGAACTCGCTGCCTTCAATGCTGAACCATGTTGCAAAACCGTAATCCAGATCCTGTATACCGTCTGCCTCCTCCACATCCACTCCCTTGTGGAGAGGATCAACATTAACCAGATTGGCTGTTCTGTACTGCCCCAGTCTGGTTTCATCAACATGCCAGATCAGAACACCGGACCCCGGCAGGCCGTAATCTCTCTCATGAGGGCCGCACTGACCATTGCCATCCGGGTCTCTCTGCCTGTTCTCAATAAGGAAATACTCTGTTGAATTTATGGGAACCCTGTATGTTGTGCCCTGCTGCTCTGCTGTGAAAGATCCCGGAGAGATAACCTGAGGAGTTTCCCACCCCAGAGCCATCCGACTCCAGGCTCCAGGAGCAGAAGGCCAGTAACCGTTCATAAGCCACTGTCCGTAGCCCATGATGTCCCACCCGCCGACACCAACTGTTCCTGTCATTGTGTTGTACAGGTCAGGAAGACCAAGCTGATGGCCGAACTCGTGGGCTATTGTACCCAGAGGACCCAGTCCGTAGTTGTCCTGTGCTTCCCGTTCCGGATCAATACAGCCTTCCCGAATCTTTACACCGTCATTGGTCTGGATGTGATCTGTGCCAAGGTAGTAGGCAAGGTCTCCGCTGTTTATGAACATTGAATGGATGTCATCAGGGCTGTCTGACAGAATATCAGATTCGTTCCCTGCACCTGCGTGAATCACTATCACAGCACCGAACCTTGAGAAATCAACATCCGTGTCAGCGGCTTCAACCGCATCCCTGAGAAGCTCACACTGACCCGCTCCATTATTCTCGTCAGCCCCGTAGTAACTCATCTGGTGATCAACTCTGAAGGCTTCATCACCTGAGGGGTACTGAGTAAGGATCAGCTCCAGCTGCCCGTTGCTCACATCGAAGTAGTAGCTTGCCAGCTGTTCCATGAGAACAGCTATTTCATCACTGCTGCTCTCGAATTCACCGTTACCGCTTGTTGTTTCCGTGTAGTCCGGAAGGAAATCAACTTTCAGAACACAGACTCTTACAGTGGAATCAGCGTCAAAGCCAAGGGGTGCTCCACTGTTTGACACAACAGGCGAACCGTCAGAGACGCTTTCAGGCACATCCAGAACATTGCTGTCGGGAAAAGGCGGAGCTGCATATGCAGCCAGTGCTGTCAATACGGTAAGGAGAAACACTCTTTTCATTAGAATCTCAATGTCAGGCTGTATTTCTGATTGTACTTGCCGGAACCCTGAAGAGATTCGTCAACTGGAATGAAAGCCATGTCAAGCTGGAAATCGTTCCACTGGAGACCTGCTCCGAATGAAACACCGGAGATGGTTGATTCACCTTCTGTGTCATGGATGTATCCTGCTCTGAGGCCGAGAAGTCTGTAGTACCAGAACTCAGCTCCTGCACCCCATTTGTTCTCCTTGACCTCTTCTGATATTCCGTCATCGACGCTTACAAGAAGCTTGGAGTAATCAGCTGCGATAAGAAGGGATGTAAGCTCATCTTCAATTGGCATATAGGCTACTCCCAGTTTGAATTTCCTGGGAAGTGGGTTGTTTTCACTGTTTCCACCATAGCTCACATTTGGACCAAGGTTGGTAAGGGTGGCACCAACTGAGATGTCGCCGAAGGACTGCTCCGGAATATGGTAGAGAACACCAAGGTCCGCTGCAAAGGAAGAACCTTTTCCTGAATCCTCGTAATAGAGATGATCGTATATGAACTTGAGGCCCAGTCCCACTGCAAGACCCGGCGCCACTTCAGTGCCGAATGCCGCATCCATTGAAATACCGTATGAATAGAATGTACCGATTGGATCGGAGCTGCCTTCTTCTATTTCGTCCTGCTCACCCATGGACATGAATGTGATGTTTCCGCCAACACCGCCCCATCCTTCAAGCTGCTGAGCATATCCCAGGAATTCGTAGTAAAGATCGTCGGCAAGCTGAGGGAGCCACTGTGAATGCTGAAGGGTAATTTCCTTCTTCTCAGTGGCGGCAAAAGCAAGACCTGCAGGATTCCAGTAGGATGCTGTTGCATCATCTGCAACTGCAGTGAAAGACTCGCCCATTCCGTTGGCCCTTGCTCCCGGAGTGATGTCGAGCCAGATGACGCTTGCAGAAGCAGCAAATGCTGCTGCTGCTGAAAGAAGCAGAACCATTGTTAATACACTGAGTGAACGCATAAAGTACCTCCTGTTGGAACTTGATTATTTATTAGCCTGATCTATGGTGCAACTGTTGTAACTCCTGTAATTTTTGATTCACCAGCCGAAACTACATAGATATAGGTTCCAGATGCAACCTTATCACCGTCAGAGTCGGAAAGGTACCAGTTATGCTGATTGTACCCCGAGCAGCCGAACAGGTTCCCCAATTCCGCAATCTTTCTGCCTGAAGCGGTAAAAATCACTATATCAACAGCACCCGGGGAACTCTGGACCCAGTTGAACGACATCACATCAACAGCAGGAGTCGGGTAAACAAAGAACTGAGAGATCTCCGGTGAAGAGTTCTCCATGAGATGGAATGTCATTTCCTCCCAGCTGATGTTGCTCAGGTTGTCTGCTGCACGGAGCCTGAGAGTGTGATCACCAGGCTGAAGACCGGGAAGCGGATAGAGGATCTGACCCTGGGTGGCAGAACCCGGCTGGTAGGTGAAGTACTCTGAAATGTCCACCGGAGTGTCATCAATGTACAGAGCCAGCTGATTGCCGGGATAGGGAAGCAGATTGATACCGGATTCATCTGAAAGAAGCGATTCGAATACCACATCTCCTGACACAGAGGGATTCTCCGCACCACGGAAACCTGACAGCCAGAGTTCCACCTCAGGTCCTGCAGAGTCTCCGGGAGAACCAACTCCATAATTCAGAGCAAG
>CAYLRO010000022.1:0-8310 GCA_964386635.1 uncultured bacterium
GGGAACAGGCAGAATGACTTATCTGCAAACCGCTCCCAGCATTATTGATGATACCCATACAGATTTCTCTGAGAGACTTTCCCTGGCCTGGAAGGGTCCTGTAACAGTCTCACTGAGTTACACGGGAGCACAGCTTGAAAGCACAGGCACAGGCAGTCACAGAAGAAGCAGGGGGATGACTGATGTTTCATACTCCGCTGGAGCTGTAAATGCTTCAGCCAGGTGCATTTTCTCTGACAGAAGTGCTGATCTCAGTGGAAGAGCAGGTTTTGAACAGAGATTGAACAGAACACCGCTGAGCTTTACATGCTCTGCATTCACAGATCACAGAGAACCCACAATGAACGACCTGTACTGGCCCTTTGACGGCAGCACATCAGGTAATCCGGATCTGAAACCTGAAAGAACCGGCGGAGCTGAAGCCGGGATTCATTTTCAGGGGATTTCCGGTAAAGCTGATATCTGCGGGTTTGTCTCACTGACTGATAACCTGATCCTGTGGCTTCCTGGTGAAAACGGAGTCTGGACCCCTTCAAACATTTCCTCTTCATTGTCCCGGGGGGTTGAGATAAGCGGTGAGAGATCCTTTTACCCGGTGTCGTTATCCGGAGTGTTCACATGGAATCTTGCTACAGACCGGACAGAGGGAAGCCCCAGAGAGGGGATGCTGATACCCTACAGACCTGAATACGTCTGGGGAGCATCTGTGGAAACGTTACTTCCTTTTTCTCTCACCGCAAATCTTAATCTCAGCGGCATGGGTAAAAGATTTACCAACAGAACACAGAGTGAATACCTCAGTGAGTACATCCTTCTAGACGGTTCTCTGAACCGGGACATAGGTGAACACCTGGCAATTTCTCTAACATGCATGAACATCGGTGATGAGAACTATCAGGTTACCAGCGGATATACGGGAAAAAGCAGAACCTTCGGGATAGCACTAAACTACACTGGAGACTAGAATGAAACCTGTAATCAGAACGGCAGCATTTATAATTATGGCACTGTCCGGCTGCAGAGATGCAGCAGGTCCATCACCGGATCCATCCCCGGGAGGCAGTGTACTTATCTGGTTCAACGGGCTCTCTGCAACTGCAGACGGGTGGTTCCCGGAGACAGGCACTCTTGTTCAGGGAGCATGGCTCACCGGAAGCACTCCTAATCAGATCCAGCAGATCAGCGATACCACGGTCGCAGTTCTCTCATCTCTTTCAGCAGACCTGATAGTTTTTAATCCTGACAGTGCTGGCAGTTATCTGCAATCTGTGATTTTCCCTCAGGGAAGTAATCCCTACTGTTTCACTATTTCAGGAACAACCGGCGCTGCAACCCTTCTTCTCAGGGACAGTGTGGTTTTCTTTAACCATTCAACCGGTGCAGTTACCGGTGGTTTCCAGGCAGTAGCAAATCCAGGGGGAATTGTTCTCACCGATGAGTACTGCTTTGTAAGCAGCTGCAACTGGCCTGACAACACCTCTCCAGGCGGAGTGTCCGTGTACCCGGCAGAAGGTGGAGATGAGCTTGTCTGGCTGGATACAGGAGTAAACACCCACTGGCTGAAGGAACAGCCTTCCGGAATGATACACTGCTACTCTACAACCTACACCGATGACGGAGCAGTTTCTGTAATTGATCCCGCTGCTCTCTCTGTAACATGCCGGATCAACTGCGGAGGCTCTCCCGGAGAGGCTGTTGCAATCCGGGATGAATATCTCAGCGGAGACGGCTGGGGCCAGGGAGGAGCTGTTGCCTATACAGAAGCCGGGAATTTCAGAAGGATAGAGCTTTCCTTCCCGCCCACCTGTTTCGCTCTTTGCGGTGATACACTTTACGCCACATCTTTTTCTGCAAACAAGGTTTACATGCTTAATCCGGAAGACCTGTCACTGATAGATTCACTCTCTTCCGGCGGTGAAGGACCTCAGGGAATAATTGCAGTGGAACCTTCATCCTGAGTATCTTTACAGTAAGCAGAACCTTTATCCCCGGAGGAAATACCCCATGAAAAAAACCAGGTGCGACCTGCATGTACATTCGGAAGCTTCCAGACAGTCAGCAAGATGGATACTAAGAACACTGAAGGCTCCTGAAAGCTTCACTCCTCCGGAACTGATCTATCATCTGGCGAGAAAAAGAGGCATGGACCTTGTGACCATTACAGATGTGAACACCATCAGCGGTGTTGAACAGATCGCCGGTCTCCAGGGAGTTTTCATCAGCGAGGAAATCGGAGCAGCGCTTCCCGGTTCCAAGAAGCCTGTTCACCTGCTGGCTTACAACATCACAGGCACCCAGCATGAAAACATATCGCGCCTTCGGGAAAACGCCTGGGAACTCATCGACTATCTGAAGGATGAAGGGGTGGTAACCTGCCTTGCTCACCCTTTCTACTTTCCCGGTGAGGATCTCACCTGCGAAGAGTGGACAAAACTGGCACTTAATGTCCCCCTTATAGAGGGCAGGAACGGAACAAGGGCAATATGGGAGAACACAGCTTCCATTGAAATGACAAAACTTATCAGGGGAGAAGAATTCTGCGGGTTTACAGCAGGAAGCGACGACCATTGCGGAAGATTCTTCGGGCTGACATGGACGGAAACAAGCTCTGACGGATCTCCGGAAGGCTTCCTGCACGAGGTATCGCTGGGAAGGGGAGATCTCAAAGGAGACCATGGAAGTGCTGTCAGATCATCCTATGCCGTCTATTCAATTGCCTATTCATTCTATCGCAACAGGCTTCTCTCAAAAAATGTTCCAAATGTGGCCACAATGGCCGCAGACAAATTCCTCAGCCCGATATCACAGGAGAAAGCAGAAGAGCCCACTCTCTGGCACAAAGCGGACTTCCTCTTCCATCACATGCTTAAGAAGGCAAAGGGCACCAGTGCTGATTTCGAGAGCTTCCTTGCAGACGAGCTTATAGAGATAGGCAAAGATCTGAATCTACGCAGAGGCAGTCCTGAGCTTGAGAAAGAGGACATTGAAGAGAGAACCTTCGAGATACTGAACAAACTCACCAACAGCCTTCTCAGGCGGTCTGTGGAGCAGCTGGGCATCAGATTCAGCAAGGGTAACATCCTTGAAGGTCTGGAGGCTCTTTCAGCTATGATCCCGGTACTGCTTCTCAATGTTCCATTTCCCATAGCCTACCTTGACAGAAGGCGGGGCAGAGACCAGGTGAACAGGATATGCCGTAATCTGGGAGCCGAATCCCCGGCCTCAAGAAGATCAGGGAAAAGGGTGTGGGTCACTGATACCATTGACGACCTTAACGGAGTTTCCAGAACAATTCAGCGCTTCGGTAAACTCAGTGTAAGCACAAACCACGAGCTGGCTATCCTTTCCTGCCAGGACAGAGCTGTATCTTTCCCTGGATGGGTTGTGAACTTCAAACCTATAAAGGAATTCGCTGTACCGAATTACCCATCTAAAAAACTCTCTGTGCCTCCTTTCCTGGAAATGTTGAGATTCTTCGAGGAGAACGACTTTGAGCTGGTATACATTTCCACTCCGGGACCTCTGGGAATGATAGCTCTGGGTGTTGCAAAGCTTCTGGGCATTCCTACCGTTTCCATTTATCACACAGACTATCCAAGACACACCAATGAGATAATAGAAGACTCCCGGATTGCAGAACTCATAAGCACTGCCACAGGCTGGTTCTACTCACTCTCAGAACTGGTAATGGTTCCCAGCAGATTCTACATGGACGACCTGGAGATGCTTGGTGTTGACAGGTCCAGAATGACCATCTTCCCCAGGGGAACAGACCACGAGACCTTCTCTCCAGAATGGCGGACAGAAGACTACATGGCCAGATTCGGTGGAAGCAGTGGAACTGTAAAGCTGCTTTATACAGGCCGTATCTCTAAGGAAAAAGATCTGGACATACTTTCTGATGCTTTCCTGAAGGTAAGGAAGAAACACCGGAACGTAGAACTCTTTCTTGCAGGAGACGGACCCTACATAAGAGAGCTTGGTAAAAGCATGCTGGGAAATGGGGGGTTCTTCTGTGGAAGCCTTTCAGGAGAGGACTTCTCCAGAACATGTGCCTCCTGTGACATCTTCGTTTTCCCTTCCACTACAGACACCTACGGGAACTCTGTCCTTGAAGCTCAGGCTTCGGGTCTTCCCTGTATTGTCACTGACAAAGGCGGGCCCCAGGAGATCATAATCCCAAATGTAACAGGACTGATTGCAAAAGGCAGAGACTCTGATTCCCTTGCAGAGGCAATCCTCAAACTCCTTGAGAACAGGGAAATGAGAATGGAAATGGGCCTTAAGGCCCGTGAAAGGGGTCTGGAACACAACTGGACAAGTGCTTTTCAGAAAATATGGGATGATGGCACTGAGGTTCTCAGCTGAATTGAAATGGTCGGGGCGACTGGATTTGAACCAGCGACATCCTGCTCCCAAAGCAGGTGCGCTACCGAACTGCGCCACGCCCCGACCGAGTCAGCTCCGATTCTAAACAAAAGAGGACCACAAACGCAAGGTTGACCTTAAAGAGTGTCTGCATGATAGTCGGTTAACCCCGTATACAATATTGACAGGTATATCTTTCGAAAGGTAGCAGATGAAAACAGCTTTTCTTATTATGACTTTTCTTGCAGCAGTGGCGGCAGCAGACTGGCACTCTGTCATGGTTCCGAATGTAACAAGACTTGACCTTGAGTACTTCAATGCAAACGGATATGACATTGAGGCCGTTTTCGGTTCCAGAGCAAGACTTTATGTGAATGCAGCCCAGGAGATCGAGCTTCGCAACATGGGTTACAGGGCTTTTATCCAGGAGCTTCCCCAGGGGGATGTACCGTATCCTACCTACGATGAAGTTGTAGTCGCTCTTAATGCAGTGGTTTCCGCTCATCCGGAAATTGCGAAGATAGAGCAGTTCGGGACTACAGAGCAGAACCGTGCAATGTACGTTGTCACGGTGAGTGACAATGTGAATATGGATGAAGCTGAGCCCGAGGTAAGAATCACCGGTAACATCCACGGTGACGAAAAAGGCAGCGGAATGTCTGTGCTGAATTTCCTTGAAGTGCTTACTGACAACTACGGCACCAGCGATATGTGTACTTATGTTGTTGACAACTCCGAACTCAGCATAATTGCAGTGTTAAATCCAGACGGCTACTACCTGAATCAAAGATACAATGCCAACAACGTAGACCTGAACAGAGACTTCAGCTATCAGAACACCAATTACTACCAGGGCTGTGAAAGCGAAGCTCTCCGGGATCTCACCATGCAGAGCTGGCCCACACAGAACAACTATGTGAATAACTATGCCACCGGACTCTCATTCCATGGCGGAGCCGAATGTGTCAACGCTGTGTGGAACTACAGTACATCAGCAACAATAGAGGACCTTGAGCTTGTAACCGCGCAGTCTTACGCATATGGCCAGCATCCCTCCATCACATCCTACTACGGCAGCTGGGACATATGGATCCCCGGTGCATCATGGTACCCAACCAACGGCGACGTTAACGACTGGTCATACGGCGAAGTGGGCACTGTTGATTACACCATCGAAGTATCCAATCAAAAATCACCGGCTGACTGGCCGGGTGTTGCAAACGCGAACTACATGCCTATGCTGGAGTTCTGCACAACCAGTCTTTACGGAGTTTACGGCACAGTAACAGACGGCTCGGGAAACCCCCTGGATGCTCTTATCGAGGTTGAGAAGGTTGACGGACTGGATTCAACTCCTCTCAGATTCTGCAGAACCGATGTTGTTGACGGCGGTTACTCTAAGGCTCTTGTGGCAGGTTCGTACAACATCGTTGCAACTGTAGACGGAATGGGCTCACAGTCTCAGAACAACGTTACTGTAGCCTCTGAGACAATGGTTCCAGTGAATTTCGTCTTCGGAACAGGCATCGAAGAAAGCAGCTCGGCAGAGCTTTTCATCAGGATAAGTACAGCTCCTAATCCTGTAACTTCAAGCTGCATTATCTCTCTGCCTGGCACAGGGGTTGAAGGAAACCTGGAAATTTATGATATTTCCGGCAGAACTGTGTATGAGAAAAACATTGCAGCCGGAGTTGTATCTCATTCTTTCAACGCCGGCTCTGCACTTCCGGCAGGAGTATACCAGATAAGGTACACTTCAAACGGGCTTTCCGCAGCTACACGCATGGTAGTTACGGACTGAAACTGAGAAAGGCTGAAGCATGGCACATAAAAAATCATCGTCCAGTTCCAGAAATGGAAGGGATACCGCTGGAAGGCGGCTGGGAGTAAAGGCACCTGCAGGACAGTATGTCTCTGGAGGAACCATTATCCTCAGGCAGCGTGGAACAAGAATTCATCCCGGTCTGAATGTCGGCAAGGGTTCTGATGACACCCTTTTCGCAAAGATCGAAGGCAGGGTTAAGTTCCACCGCATGGGAGCCAGAAGGGTTGCTTCCGTTATTCCAGAAGCCTAGACTGCGGTGAAAGCACCGGCAGACTTTGTTCTTCGCGGTATCGGTCAGCTGCTCACAATGGATGAAGAGCACCATTCCGGTATCGGCCTCATAAAGAATGCTGCTGTTGCAGTTTCTGAAGGAAAGGTGATCTGGGCAGGCCCGGACGATCTCCTCCCGGATAATGTGGCTCTGGATGAAAATACTGTGATTGAGAATGCCGGGGGTTGCGTGGTAACCCCCGGCTTCGTTGATTCCCACACCCATCCTCTTTTCGGAAGAACAAGAGAAGAGGAGTTTGCAATGAGAGCAGCCGGCGCTGATTACGAGGAAATAGCTGCTGCCGGCGGGGGAATACTCAACAGCGTCCGGAGAACAAGGGAAGCATCAGACGAGACCATAAGAAACAATCTTGTCAGATATGTCTCTGAGATGCTTGCCTGCGGCACAACAACAGTAGAGGTCAAGAGTGGATACGGTCTCGACCTGGAAACGGAACTCCGGTGCCTGAGGATTGCAGATGAAGCAGCATCGGATATTCCCATTACCATGGTTCCGACATTCATGGGGGCTCATGAAATCCCTGGGGAATTCAAAGATCGTTCAGACGAATACATCGAATACCTGATCAACACAGTAAACCCAGCTGTTAAAGAGCAGGGAATCGCATCCTTCGTAGATATCTTCTGCGAAAAAGGTGTATTCACAGCTGAACAGGCATCCAGGTATCTGAAAGCATCTGCAGAACAGGGTTTCAATCTCAGAATGCACGCTGACGAGTTCCATGATACTGATGGAGCCCGGATTGCTGTTGAAACAGGTGCTGCCAGTGCAGATCATCTTTTATCAATTTCCGACTCTAATATCTCACTGATATCAAAGAGTAACACTGTTGCTACTCTACTTCCTGGAACTGCTCTCTTTCTGAACAAACCCTTCCCTCCTGGAAGAAAGCTTCTGGACGCGGGTGCAACTGTTGCCATTGCAACGGATTTCAACCCTGGAAGCTGTTTCTGCAACTCCATGCCCCTTATAGTGAGTCTGGCAGTCTGCAAGTGCGGATTCACTGTGGAGGAAGCACTTGTGTCTGCCACTGCCAATGGAGCAGCAGCTCTTAAACTGTCCGGGGTAAAGGGGGGACTTGCGCCGGGCTGTGATGCTGATATTGTTATATGGAGGTGCACGGATTACAGATCGATCCCATACCATCTGGGCAATCCCGATGTAAAGACGGTGTACTGCGCGGGTCGAAAGGTATATAGTACGATTCACGGATAAAAAACGGAGGATCATAGGGAATGGCTGAAAATGTCAATTCGCTGAAGAAGAAAGCTCATGATCTTGTTCAAAAAGGCAAGCACGAAAGTGCTCTGAAGATCTTCAATCTCGTAATTGAGGAAGATCCCAGAGATGCCTCTGTACACAACAAGATTGGAGACATACTTCTCAAACTCAAAGACGAGGGTAAAGCCAGAGACCACTTCATAACATCTGCACGACTCTACTGTGAAGAAGGACTCCATATGGTCTCCACGTCAGTTTGCAGAAAAGTTCTCCGTTCTTTTCCTGAAGACATGGAGGCACATCTGATAATGGGTGACTGCTTCCTGGAACAGGACAAACCTGATCAGGCACGGAAGGAATACGTCAGCTATCTCAAGGCAAAACCTTCTCTTGACCTGCCTCAGGTGGCAAAAACCCTTAAAGCCCTCACCTCACTTGATCCTGATTCACCCAACTGGGTTAACAACCTTTCAAAGGTGGCGTACAAGCAGAAGAACGAGGCATTTCTTGACTATGCAGTCTCCGTTTCAATGGAGCGGAATATTCCCGGCCATGAGACTATGGTTAAAATGCTGCAGAAGCTTCGCAACGAACTTCATCCTGC
>CAYLRO010000022.1:8410-45804 GCA_964386635.1 uncultured bacterium
AAAGTTGAAGAAACTCTGGAAACAGAGACTGAAGCCGTTTTAATGAATTTGAATTTCAACGAGCAGGATATAATTCAGGGCAAGAATGAATCCAGTGATGACCTTCTCCGGGACATCAAACAGGATGACGAGGCTGACTGGAAAGAACAGGAGTTTGAGGAAGACGGTCCAAGACGAATTGGTGAGTACTTTGTGGCAAGCGGACTTCTTAAAGCAGTAGATGTTCTTAAAGCACTGGACAAACAAACTGCAGACATGCCTGACTCAAGGCTGGGAGATGTTCTTGTAGCCATGAGCCTTGTCTCTCTGAGACAGGTAAGAGAAGCTCTTTCAAAACAGGTTGCCGACATGCGCAACAGGCTTGAGCGGGATCCCGGCGATGCTCTGGGATTTATTGAAATGGCTAATCTTCTTCTTGATGTGGGTGATTTCTACGGCGCTGTTGGCGCCTACCTGAGAGCAGCTGAGATATACCGGAACGAGGAACGGGACTACATGGTGTTTGAGCTCCTTGAAGGCGTTCTCGACATTTGCCCTGAATCCCTTTCTGCTGCAAAGGAAATCGTCAGAATCCGCCATGCCATTGATAAAGAAGGGCAGGCCAGAGCTTTCTACAGACTGGCAGTCGCGTACCTTCTGAATGACAGCCAGTACGAGGCAATAGCCTCTCTTGAGGCTGCGGTTGATGTCTGCCCTGATTACACCGATGCTCTCGACCTCATGAACGGAATTCTGCCTGATGAGCACCGTGAATCAGGAGTTACCGGTGTTGCAGACATTCTTGATGATATCGATAACGTTAAAACAGACAGTTCCAAGAGTATCCTTGCAGACATCATCATGGAGTTCAAGACCGGTGTTGAGGAAAGCGTATCCAAAGAAGACTATGCCACCCACTTCGATCTTGGAATTGCATACAGGGAAATGGGGCTTCTCAGAGAAGCTATTCAGGAGTTCGAGAAGGTTCTCACCAGTCCTGACTACCGCATAAAATCAAGAGAAATGCTTGGACGAACAACTTTTGACATGCGCAGGTTTGACGAAGCGGAAGACCATTTCCGCAAAGGGCTTGTTATTGCCACAACCAAAGACGACACCAATGCAATGGTGGGCTTCCATGTGAACCTTGCCAGAGTATATGACTTTACAGGAAGAACAGGCCACGCAGAGGCTGAGATGAAGATCGCAGTGGACCTTGACCCTGTGATGTCCAAGGCTCTGCAGCTAGAGTAGATGACTTCATCAGGGTCATTGGTTGTCAACGTGGTTCGTCCCTCTCCGGCTTCTTCCGCCGGAATCAGAAAAGGCGATCATATACTGAAGTGCAATGGTTTCCCGGTTACAGACTGGGTTGATATTCTTTCCGCTTCCTCAGGACGCAAACTGCTGGTGGAATTGAAAAGAGGGCTTTCAACAAAAAACGTTCTCATCCAGAGAAGACCAGGTGTAAACTGGGGAATAACCCTGGCTGATTCACAGGCAAGGGTATGTTCAAACAGGTGTGTTTTCTGTTTCGTGGACCAGCAGCCTCCAGGGCTGAGAACTTCACTTCTCCTGAAGGATGATGATGTCCGATTCTCTTTCCTGGAAGGCACATACATAACCCTTACGGATAAACAGGCAAAAGAAGCAGTCGCCAGAGGTTTCAACACCCTTCATGTGTCTGTTCAGACCACAGACCCTGTACTCAGGGGAAAGCTTCTGGGTCACCCTGGTCCCATGCCGATTCTGCCCAACCTTGACCTGCTGGCAAGCAGGGGAGTGGATGTTCAGGCTCAGGTGGTGGAAGTACCTGACTGGAACAGCGGCACTGAACTTGAAAGAACAATATCTGACCTGTACGAAAGGTCAAATGTCAGAATTCTGGGTATTGTTCCTGTTGGACTTACAAGATGGAGGAAAAACCTTGTACCGCTCCATCGCCCTGACAGAAACGAAGCATTGAAAACTCTCGCCATAATTGAAAAGTGGCAGAAAAAAGCAATACAGGAAAAAGGCACTCCCTGGATCTTCGCCTCTGACGAATACTATCTTATTACCGGAAAGAAATTTCCTCCTTCTGAACACTATGCCGACTGCACTCTGCAGGCAAATGGTATCGGCCTGATTGCACAAGATATTGAGAAGTGCAGAGCTCATGTTTTCAAGGGAGAAGGGATTGTTGTTACCGGCACCCTGGCAGCCGGTACTGTTAAAGAGTTGCTCCGGGATTCTCTCTATCATGTTGTACCTGTTGAAAACCGACTTATGGGCTCCTCCGTTGGGGTTACCGGTCTCATTTCGGCTACTGATGCCATCCATTCGGTTAAGGTGCGTTCTTTCAATACCGGAAATCTTTACCTGCCTTCCAGCATGTTCAACCACAATGGTGTTTCACTTGATGAATACACTGCTGTTGAGATAGGCCGGGAGCTGGGCATGTGCCCTCATGTTCATGATTCATTGTGGGAACTTCCATGATATCTCTTCAGCTAGCTGCAGGGATTTTTACCATCCTGGTCCTCTGTATTGGAGTTATCCATTTCAGAATGGAAGCCAGGATAAAGAGAGTTAAGCGCCTGGAAATGCTCCTGGCCGAGGCCCGTCGCGAGCTCAACTCACTGGAGAAGCTCAAGTCCCGGCTTCTGGGAAGAATCGGAGATGTTCTCTCTGAACCTCTCGCTGCCATTGAAGCAACATCTCAGAAACTTGGCCGGGAAAATCCATCTCTTCCTGAAGAGGTTGTGGAAGATCTGAAGCGTCTCTCTGAAGAGGTACACTCCCTTGTAAGAATACTCACAGTTTTTGAGCAGATCTCTCAGGAAGACACAACCCACAGCCAGGAGAACATTGAAACAGCACCCCTGGAACCTGTATTCTTTGACGAGATAGTATCCGAAGCAGCAATGGAACTCTCTGAACTGGCTGCTGACAGGATGGTTTCGCTTTCGGTGAGCATCGCAGGGGATGCACAGACTACCGGAAGTTATTCACAACTGGCAGAGGCTGTTACATCCCTGTTGAGAGAGTCACTGAAAAGAGCCGCATCAGGAAGCCTGCTGATTATTGAACTAAGTAAATCAAGGAACATTGAGCTTGAAGTCCGTTGGACAAGCGATGAAAGCGGATCTGATACAAGAACCGAAGAGAATCTGCTGGGCACCGGATTGACCAGGCTCATAGCATCATCCCACGGTGGATGGCTGAGCGAAGATCCTGAGGAGGGACGTATTCGCCTTATTCTGCCAAAGGCTGGAGATTCAAATGAATAAATCTATTTTCAGAAAATACGACATCAGAGGTGTCGCAGAGAGAGATCTTGATGCAGATACCATTATGAAGCTGGGATATGTACTGGGGGTAATGGGTGAGGGAGGCATCTTCGCAATTGGAAGAGACTGCAGACCAAGTGGCACAAGACTGATGAAGAACCTGGCTTCAGGGGCAAAGGAAGCGGGCTGTCATGTGATTGATCTTGGTGTTCAGACCACACCTGTGACCTATTTTGCAGCAAACACTTTAAAGCCTTCTATTACCGTGATGATAACAGGCAGCCATAATCCCCCTGAATACAACGGATTCAAGATGATGCTGGGACTTCACACTCTGTGGGGAGAAGCTATCAGTAAAATCATGGAGAAAGTAATTGCTGCCCCGGTTATCTCTCCTGTGGCAGGGAGCATTGAGAAGATCAATATAACAGAAGCATATCTGGACAGGCTCAGATCCGAATTCGCGCCGGGAACATCACTGAAAGTAGCTGTTGATGCAGGCAACGGAACAGGTGGAGAAACTGCTGTCCGTATTCTAACTGAACTGGGCCACAGGGTTGTTCCTCTATACTGCGATGCAGATGGAAACTTTCCGAATCATCATCCTGACCCCACTGTGATCGAAAACCTTGAAGACCTCAGGAAAACCGTTCTGGCTGAAAAATGTCACCTGGGAATTGCTTTTGACGGCGATGCCGACCGTCTGGGTATTGTTGACGAGAACGGCAGTGTGATATTCGGAGACAGAATACTCTGTGTGCTTGCTGAGAAGGTGCTTGCAGACAATCCCGGTGCAACCATAATCAGCGAGGTTAAAGCATCCAGCGTATTCTTCTCCAGAGTGAAGGAACTGGGTGGAAAAGCACTGATGCTTCCTACAGGGCATTCCATCATCAAAGAGGGAATGATCAGGGAGAATGCGCTTCTTGCCGGGGAAATGAGCGGTCACATATTCTTCAGAGACAGATATTTCGGTTACGATGACGCTCTTTACGCCGCACTGCGTTTCCTGGAGACAGCGGAAGCGGTTAGCGGTCCGGTATCTTCTCTTACAGCAGAGCTGCCTCCACTCCAGGCAACACCTGAGATCAGAGAAGACTGCCCTGATTCCCTGAAATTTTCCCTTGTGGAAAAAGTCAAGGAGGTTCTTCTCTCAGAAGGCTATAAGGTTAATGACATCGACGGTGTCAGAGTGGATTTCCAGGATGGGTGGGGACTGCTCAGGGCATCCAACACGCAGCCGGTGCTTGTGATGCGTTTCGAAGCTGGAACAAGAGAACTGCTGGAAGAGTATGAAAAACTGATGAGAAAATTTTTGGATAAAGCCCGGGAGGAATTGTAATGTCAAGAGAGATCGTAGAGAAACTTGAGAGGGAAGTATTACAGGCATCGGAGCTGCTGGAGACCATAAGAGCACAGTTCTCCTCTGTAGTGGTAGGACAGGAGGAATTCAGACTGGGTCTTATGACGGCACTGCTCTCAGACGGTCATGTTCTCATAGAAGGAGTTCCCGGTCTGGCAAAAACACTTGCAGCAAGTACTCTCTCAAAATGCCTGAATGCCCAGTTCAGCCGAATCCAGTTCACACCTGACCTTCTCCCTGCAGACATCACAGGCACAATGATCTATCAGCCTCAAAAAGGCACTTTCATTGAAAGAAAAGGCCCCATATTCGCTCAAATGATACTGGCAGATGAGATAAACAGGGCACCTGCCAAGGTTCAGAGCGCGCTTCTGGAAGCAATGCAGGAGAGACAGGTTACATTCGGTGGAACAACACATCATCTCCCGAAACCTTTCTTTGTAATGGCAACTCAGAACCCCATCGAGCAGGAGGGTACCTATCCACTCCCTGAAGCTCAGGTAGACCGTTTCATGATGAAACTGATAGTTACCTACCCTTCACCTGCCGAAGAGATCGAGATTCTGAAACGCATGGGTGGCGCAGAGAAGCCCGAGGCATCCACTGTAATGACCACCGAACAGCTTGCTGCACTTCAGAATCTTTCCGATAGAATACTGGTCGAGGAAGATGTGCTTTCCTATGCAGTAAGGCTTGTAGACGCTACAAGACATCCCAGGCTGCACAAACTCCGTGATCTTGAAGACCTTATTTCCGTAGGCGCAAGCCCGAGAGGATCACTGGCACTTCTTGCAACAGCCCGGTCCAGGGCGCTTCTCACAGGCCAGTCTTTCGTCACGCCGGACCTTATCAAGGAAGTTGCCCCTGATGTGCTCCGCCACAGGATTATAAGATCGTTTGAAGCGGAGGCGGAGGAAGTTACTGTCGAGGAAATGCTCACAACCATCCTCGACAAGGTTCCTGTAACGAAAAGGTAGCCACAGTGGAAACTGTACACAACCTGTTCAGACGGGTACAGAGAATAGAAATTCACACAAGGAAACTTGTGGATCAGCTCATGGGAGGAAACTACAGATCAGTCTTCCGCGGGCAGGGCATGGAGTTCTGTGATTACAGACCCTATGTTGAAGGTGATGACCCCAGGCTCATCGACTGGAATGTAACTGCCAGGGCAACCACTCCATTCGTCAAGATTCTTACAGAGGAGAGAGAGCTTCAAGTCATTCTCATGGTTGATGTTTCCGGAAGCCTCAATTTCGGATCTGTAAACATCACCAAAGCAGACAGAGTAGCGGAAACTGCTGCTGTTCTTGCTTTGTCCGCAGCAGAGAGCGGGGACCGGATTGGTCTTCTTACATTCGGTCACAAGGTATACAACTACATGCCTCCTGAAAAGGGGAGAGCACACGCACTTTCTCTTGTTCAGAAAGTTCTGGAAGCTTCGGATCATGAGGAGAAAGCAGATATTGAGCAGGCTCTGACGTTTCTGGGCAGGGTAATGAAGAGGAAGGCGCTGATCTTTCTTGTGAGTGATTTCAGATTCGGCTCTGGTGGAGAAAGACAACTGAAAGTGTTCTCTGCAAAGCATGACATGGTAGGCATACACATTTTTGATCCAAGAGAAATCAGAATGCCGGATGTGGGAAGAATCAGGTTCAGAAACCCGGAAACCGGCAAATCATCTGTGGTAAACACCTCAAGCCCATCATGGCAGAAGGCTTTTGCTGCAAGGGTTCAGGAGGAAACAGCCGCCAGAGAACTTCTATGCAGAAAAACAAAGCTTGATGTAGTAAGCATTTCCACCACTGATGACTTGATTCTACCGCTGAGAAGATTCTTCCATCTCAGAAAAAGCAGAAGGGCCCACTGATGAATCTGCTTGTACTGATAATTACAGCTCTTACTGAACTGCACTCCGGTGTTCCTGGAACGGTAGAGTATCCTCTGCCGGACGGATACACCATTGAACCCCTCACAGCAGATTCCACATATTCTGTCACCGGCGGAGAGAACGGAATATTCACCATTGTTCCCCTGGTGCTACGGGATACACTGCAGCTTCCCTACCTTACTGCATGGAACGATTCCGGGGATTCTCTTCAGCTGAAACCCCCTGCAGTTATTGTGGAACCATCCTTCCCGGACAGTCTTATGACCCCTTCTGCACCTGTCTGGCCCTGTTACATGGATATTCCGCCAGGTCTTCCAGAGGATTATGCAAGGAATCTGTCTTTCTGGCTTGTCTGGAAGGAATCACCCGGGTTCCCATGGCTGTGGGTCTCTGCCGCTGTTCTTATAGCAGCACTGGCTATCTTCTTCTTTCTCCGGCGGAGAAGAAAGGAAGAGAACACTGAGGAAGTTCCGGAGGTGAAAGTACTGCCTGGAAGAGAGGCCGAGAAGGAGGCTCTTGCTCTTCTTGAATGCGAGAATTTCATTCACGGCAGATGGCCTGAGCTCTACGCCGAGATTGACAGACAGCTGAGAGTTACAGTTTCAGGGCGTTTCGGAATTGTGAACCGTGCTTTCACATTGAATCAGATTTCAAGATCCCTTGCGTCAACTGGTGACGGCAGAAAATTCCTTGAGGATGCTTCGCCTCTGGTAAAAGAGATAATTCTGCAGCTTTATGCTGACTGGGGCAGTTCCAGAGAGAAATCAACGCAGTTCATCAGAAGACTGGCATCTCTGAGAAAGAGGTGGTCATAATGATGAAATTTGCTTTCCTGCCAGCTCTGTTCATTCTTCCATTGGCTGTATGGATCTCTCATATCATCAAAGGAAAACAGAAACCCGCAGGCGCGGTGTTTACAGGTCCATTCAGCAAAACACCTGAATCCACTTCAGGCACTTTCTTCACTGTGTTCCTGCCCTGGCTGGGTATCTCATTTCTCATAATTGCCCTTGCAAGACCACAGACAGGCTTTGAAAGACTGCCTGATGCAGCTGAAGGAGTGGATATTGTTCTTACACTTGATGTGTCAACAAGCATGCTTGCCGAGGATTACGATCCAAACAGGCTCGAGGTGGCCAAGGATGCCGCTCTCCAGTTCATCCAGGATCGTCCCAATGACAGAATCGGTCTTGTGCTCTATGCCGCTCAGCCTGTTACCATCTGTCCCCCTACATTCGACCACTCCACCCTTGAAAGATTCATCAGAGGCGCTGATCTCGGCTTTCTTGAAGACGGAACAGCAATAGGATCCGGCCTTGCCACTGCAGCCAGAGGACTGGGATCTTCCAGCACTGACAGCAGAGTAATTGTTCTTCTGTCAGATGGTGTTGAAACAGCCGGAGTTGTTGACCCTGTTACAGTTGCCCAGGCGATACACACTCTTCACGGAGACAGTATCTCAGTGTACACTGTTGCCATAGGCAAAGAGAACAGCGGCTATGAAGTAGACCGGGAAACTCTTTCGCAGATAGCTTCCATGAATAACGGCAGACTTTTCAATGTGTACAACCGTGATGACCTGGACCAGGTATACAGCGAAATAGACCAGCTGGAGGCATCACTGCTTCCTGAATCAGGACTCTTTGTTTACAAGGATCACTATCTTGGCTGGCTCATCGCAGGTCTGATTCTACTGGTACTGGGAGAGTTCTTCAGATGGAAAGCTTTCAGAGTAACAGGAGGGGGGAACTGATGGAATTTCAGAAATCATGGTTGATCCTTCTAACCCTCCTGGCTCCTCTTTACTGGTGGCTTCGCACCAGGTGGCTCCGGGAGGACGAGAAGAGACTGAGACGATTTGTACGCCCGGTCCTGTGGGAGAAGGTGGGAATAGACTCACCTTCGCAGCACACAGCCAGCAGGCTGCTTATCTCTGTGTCAATCGTTCTTTTTGCTCTGGCAGCTGCAGGACCGGTATGGGGCACCTCCAGTGCGTACATCCCCTCAGGAGGGGAGAATGTGGTTATTGCTCTTGATGTATCCCGGTCCATGTGGTGTGACGATGAAGCTCCTACCCGGCTTGGCAGGGCCGCTCTGGAGATAAGAAGACTTGTGCAGACAATGCCGGATACAAGGTTCAGCCTGGTGGTATTCAGCGGACATTCCAGACTGGCTGTTCCAATTACCCTGGACAACAGCTTCATTCTGGACAGAATACCGGACAATCCTTCAGACGACACGGCGCTGCCCCAGGGCACTGCTCTTGCCAATCTTGTGGATGTGATGGTAACCGCACTTCCTGACATGGACCTTGAGGGTCAGGTGGGTATAATCTTCTCAGACGGCGGATTTCACGACTATACCCTCTCTGACGCTGTCAGCGAAGCCCGAAACCGGGGCATATCTCTTATAACCGTGGGAGTAGGCGGTGACACTCCTGTTATGGTACCCGGTGATGACGGTCCCCTTGTATGGCAGGAGGATACAATAAGAACAGTTCTCGAAGAGGAGTGGCTGGAAACCCTGGCTGAGGAAACAGGAGGTTTCTACACAAGGATCTCTGAAGCTGGAGACCTGTCGCAACCTGTTAAAGAACTGCTTCACAGAAGCTCTTCCAGAGCAGATGCCGACATTGCAGGAGCATCCGGAGCCAGAAGATATCAATACTTCCTGGGAGCCGGGCTTCTGCTGCTGTTTACAGCGCTTTTCATAGAGAGGAGAGAGTCATGATCTTTTTTCTTCTCCTTGCTCTTTCTTCCATCCTTCCCAGAACTCCGCTTCTTGATCTATACAACCAGGCTGTTCAGCTGAATGAAAGCAACCGTTTTGAAGATGCTGCGCTGCTTATTGCCAGGATCGGCGAGAGAATGCCTGACAACCCACGGGCAGCTTACAATAATGCTGTAACCCATCTCCTTCATGGTGATTTCGCTGCTGCGGACTCACTTCTGGCTGAAATACCCCCTGGGAACCCAGGGGCCGACACTCTTCTTGAAGCTCTTTCTTCAGCAAGACTGGGATACTCCATGGAAGCAGGAGACTACGCCGGAGTGCAGAGCGTTGTGGATATGCTCTATCCTGAAGTGTCAGAGGGCAATGCATCTGAAAGGTCTCTTCAGAACTGGGAAGTTGCCCTGAAATGGCTTCAGGAGAATGAACCTCCACCTGAACAGGACCAGGAAGACCAGCAGGATCAGGAAGATCAGGAAGATCAGCAGGATCAGGAAGATCAGGAAGATCAACAGGATCAGGAAGATCAGGAAGACCAGGAGGATCAGGAAGACCAGGAAGACCAGGAGGACCAGGAGGACCAGGAAGATCAACAGGATCAGGAAGATCAGGAAGATCAACAGGACCCGGAGGATCAGGAAGATGAACAGCAGCCTCCTCCATCAAATCCTGAAATGACTCCGGACATCGCCAGAGCAATACTGGATATGGTTGATGAAGCCGAAGCGGATACTGCCTCCACAGTTCCAGGTGGAGCGATAGGAGCGCCGGTTTGGTAACCATCCTCCTGCTGATGACCATGCTTGCCACTGGAGAACCTTTCACCTGGGAGGTTCCCGGTGACGTGGAGAATGGAGAAACCTTCAGTCTTACCATTACCTGCTCCGAACCTGGTTGCACCGGGATAACAACAGGAAACATAAATTTATCCAGCGGTCTTGTTTACCGGGGCAGTTCATCATCAACAAGCATCTCAACCATTTCAACTCCCTCAGGCAGGCAGCTCAGTCAGGTTCTTGTATACCAGTTGAATTTCACAGCCACCGGAAGTGGAATCCAGTACATCGGCCCATTGAACATTGCACTGGGAAGTGTCGGCACCTACACACTGGATGAGATACCGGTCTCTGTTACCGGAGCTGCTTCTGTACCGGGAAGCTCAGGAGAGATTGTCTCCAGCAGTGACCTTGTGTGGCTGGAAGGTGAACTGAGAGATCCAGGGGGTAGAATATACCCCGGCACCAGGATCTTTCTCGACTACTACATCTATGCAAAGGTTACAGTTGAAAATGTTACTTACTGGTGGGGCGCCCCTGAACTGGGTGTCATAAGGAATGTTGAAACCATACCGGACAGTAACTGGGAAATTCCCTCAAAGAGAAACGATGTAAGCCGAAGCAAACTGGCAGTTGTGGAGATGACACCGGCAGCTGCCGGCAGCCTGTATGCTCCTCTCTTTACCGCTGATGTAACAGGGCAGGAGTACGATCGCTGGGGCAAAGTGTATCAGTGGACTGTGGAGAATGAACCCATTGTCCTTCCAGTTTATCCTTTCCCTGATAATCCACCCTCTCAATGGGACAGCACACTGCTGGACAGCGTCACCGTCTCTGTGGAACAGCTTCCTTCTCCGCCAGGGCAGGGGGGAGAGCTCTCATTCAGAATAACCTGCCTTGGACCGGGAAACATCTACATGGAAGAACCGCCTGAACTTTCCATCTGCGGGAATTCCTGCATACTCCCATCCGGAAGCGGGTCCACACTGAACAAGAAATGGTGGGACTATATTCTTGAGCCTGAAGAGACCGGATGTCATGTTCTGGGACCTGATACCCTGGTATGGCTGGACCGTGTAGAATGTGAGTACCGCGAAATTGTGATAGAACCCTGCTCTCTTGATGTTTCTGTAATACCCAGGCCGGACAGGGAGATTGAATTACAGGATGAGGATGAAGGTGTTTCTTCCAAAGTCTGGCTCTTCGCAGTTGGCGCAGCTGTTCTGGTTCTTGCATCTGTTCTGGGTACAGCTGCCAGAAGAAAGGACAAAAGGCTCTCATCAGTGACAGATGCAGAAGATCTTGATGAACTGTTATCCGGCCTTGAGAGTGAACTCTCCCTGCTTCTATCAGGAAAAAGGGAATATCTTGGTTACGAAGAACTTGATGAGCTTCTCGATCTGAAGGATGTGGATACTCTGCTGGCACGAAGGCTGCTCAGGTTCTGGAAGGATCTTGAGCTTGGTATAAGTGATAAGGATTCCACCGGTACCGGTTTCACCAGGATCAAAACAACTGCTGAAGAACTTGTTGCAGAACTAAAAGAAGAAGTCACGAAAGGCAAGAATTAATGAACGGAATTATTGACTGGTATGTAAATGTTATTGCTGAGTATCCTTTTCAGGCGGCTTTTATTCAGTTCGCCGTTCTTGGGATGGCAGGGGATCTCATTGCTGCAGCGATAACTGGAAGCAAACCAGGGTACAGCTTCTTCCAGTTTCTGAAGAAAATGCTTGGATGGGGTGTTCTCGGCATTATCATAAAACTGGGATTTACAGGCATGCACGGCTTCACAGTTGCCATTTACGAAAAACTGCACATCACATCTGCCAGCATTCTTCTTTTCGCCTTCATCAAGAGTACTGTTACGAACACCTTCTTCGGACCGCAGATGATGCTCTTCCACCGGTGGGAGGACAATATTCTCCAGGGTACAAAAGGTTACAGGGGAATGGATACTGCAATCAAGACACTGTTCTGGTTCTGGATTCCTGCACACACACTTACTTTCAGCATTACCAACCATGATGTGCAGGTGGGCCTTGCCGCTGCGTGGTCACTGGTTCTCGGTCTGATACTGGGTCTTGCCCGAAGGAAGAAGTAATAGCAACCTGAGAGCGGAATACTGCCAGGTAAGGCCGTCTCCGTTCAGTCCAGCAGTTTCGGTGCAGCTCCATGCCTGTATCAAGCAGTTATGATTATGGAACAAATCACAAGGTCACATCAACTTCCGCAGCTGAGCCGTCTGAACTGGAATCCTCACCGACAAGTGTTCCATTGCTGTAGATTTTTACTGTAACAGTACCGGTTTCACCAACTCTTTTTGCCGATACAAAAGCCTGCTCACCCTGAGCCATGGAAAACGTTATCTCCCAGGGAACGGACTCGCTGTTTATAATGGCCAGATTCCCTGCTTCATCAATGTAGTCGATATTCACCTGGTCAGCGGATCCGGTAACCTGATATCTAACAGTGAGAGATGGAGAAAGCGGATCGTTTCCGCAACTTGTAAGAACAAGAAGCAGGAAAACAGCAAGCGCTGCAGCGATTCTTCGGTAATTCATTATGGAACCTCCTTTAAAGTATGAATATAGAAAGCGGAAGAGGGCAGAACCATACTGTTTGAATATATCTGCAATTTTACATAATATCCATTATCGGACATTATATCTAAGGAAGAAGCGGGTCCGGTGGACCCGCCCTCTCCCTACTGGGCAGCCTGTGCCAGCTGGGCAATTCTGTAGTTCTCGAATGCTGTTGTGTCGCTGCTCATGGCAAGTGCCTGATTCAGATACTCACTGCTCTGCTCAAACTGATTTTTCTTGAAGTAAATTCTTGAAAGACCAAGCAGCGCTTCTGCACGAACAGCTGTTTCCCCATCTTCGATTTCAAGGACCTGCATATATGATGCTTCAGCATTGGCCACATCCTGCTCGGAACCGCGGTTCTCAAGAACGATACCCATGTGAAGAAGTGCAGGACTCTGGATGGATCTGCCGGGGTTAGCTGCCATAAGAGTCTGCAATGTGCTTATGGCTGTGTCGTAGTTACCTCTGATGATGTCGATCTTTGCACCGAGTATCGCTGCTTTTCTCGCCCACTCATTCTGAGGGTTTGCATTCCATGTCTGCATTGACATGCTGTAAGCCGCATCCATTCCCTGAAAGGCCTGTTCCAACTGATTCATCGATGCAGCATTCGTAGACTGTGTAAACAACTGACTTGCTGTGATAAAGCCTGCCATTGCTTCTTCTCCTGCAGAGTTACGCCTTGCCAGCATATACTGCCCCACAAGAATTATAAGTACAACAACTATCAGACCTCCCAGTATTTCCTTCTGATGGGTCTGAATGAAAATAAGCCCTGCCTCAAGCTTTTCTCTAACAGGATCGTGCTTAATTTCCTTTTTCGTCAGTTTCTTCCTGGTTTTGTGTGCCACTGGGCATCCTCCATTTTCTGTATGACATCTTTATAAAAATTGATTGCTTTCTCTCGTAATTCCTCGAGACTGCCCTCATTAAGGATAACAAAGTGAGATCTGAGAGACTTTTCCCGGATACCGGTCTGATTCTGCCATCTCCCGAGAGCTGTCTCCAGTGAAATGCCATCTCTTTTCTGCAGCCTGGCAATAGTCCTTTCTCTGGAATCACTGACTGTAACAATGAAGTCAGGGATATTCTCAAGTTCAAGCTCAAAAACAAGGGCTGCATCAAGCACATGAACTCCGGGCTTTTCCTGAAGCATATAAGCAGAGACACTGCACCACTTCTTCAGTCTGGGATGCAGAACACGGTTGATGCTTTCAATCATTTCCGGAACTATGAATACAGTATCTCTCAAAGTCTTTCTGATATCAGCTGAAGACATTGATTCCAGATTATCCAGGTCAAGCAACTCCTGAAGTTGTCTCTTCACAGAATCCCTGTCCAGGAATCTGTGACCAACCCGGTCAAGGGAACATATCTCTGCGCCCATTTCTTTCCAGGCGGAAGCCACTGTGGAAGCTCCTGTTCCACTGCATCCAGTGACAGCCCAGAGCATCAGCGCAGACTCCAGCAGATGTTGCTTTCTGTCAGATCAACTTTTACCAGCTCTCCCTCAACCGATTCTTCAGGAGCCCTGACAGGTATGTAGTTGTCTGTAAGACCTATCATTCTGCCATCCACCCTGCGACTTTCAACCAGGATAGTCTGGCTGGTACCGATCATTCCCTTTCGGAACTCTCTTCTTGAATTCCGGGAGATCTTTCTCAGCTCCTCTGCCCTGCCGGTAATTATCTCAGTATGCAGAGGATGCATCTCAGCTGCAGGTGTTCCAGGTCTGGGAGAAAATGGGAACACGTGAAGGTAGTTAACCCTGGCATCCATGGCCAGATTCACGCTTTTTGTGTGATCCTGCTCTGTTTCCCCGGGAAAACCTGCGATGATGTCGCTTCCCACACATACTCCTGGAAAAAGCTCTGCCACTGCAGAAAGAAGCTCTTTCTCCTGGGATTCTCCATAAGGTCTGCCCATTCTTTTCAGGACATCTCCTGAACCACTCTGGAAAGGTATGTGGAAGTGCCTGCATACACCGGCTGAAGCCAGCTTCTCCAGGGCTGAAACAGTGAGGTAAAGCGGTTCTATTGAACCTATCCGCAACCTGAATCCGCCTATCTCCACAAGATCCTGAACCAGTTCAGGAAGGGCATACGAGCCACCATAAAGGTCTGTACCGTAATCGGCAATGTCTACTCCTGTAAGGCTTATCTCCCTGTATCCTCTCTCAGAAAGCTCTCTTGCCTGTCTGATAACAGCTTCTCTGGGTTGACTTCTGGAGTCTCCTCTGGCCAGTGGAACAATGCAATACGTACAACGGTTGCTGCATCCATCCTGAATTTTCAGGAAAGCTCTTGTTCTGGAGGTTTCCGCAGGAGCATTCCAGGGATAGATACCGTCTTCATGAAGCTCTTTTTCAGCAATGCCTGAAAGGATGAAAGCTATCTTTTCCTTGCCTGATACAGGTATTACAGTGATGTTTCTGGCATCAATTCTCCTGAAATCATCAGGGGCAACTTCAGCCACACAACCTGTGACAGCAATCTGTGCATGGGGAAACCGGGAAGCATAACTTCTCACTGTTTTCCTGGATCTTGCCTGGCTTCTCCCTGTAACCGCACAGGTATTAACAAGAATAATGTCAGCCAGATCGGCATCTTTAACCCTGGTTCCGTCCAGAGTTCTCACCAGATCGTCCACCATTGCTTCTGTCTCATAGGCGTTAAGCCTGCATCCGAGGGTGTATCCGAACACCCGTGGGTTTGCCGGTATCATGACAGATTCAGGGCCGGACCCGAAGGCCCGGCCCCTCTTCCCTATTCCTCTGTCTTTTCTGCTTCTGCAGCTTCAGGTTCTTCCTGAACAGGAGTCTCTGATGCCTCAGCCTCTTCAACAGGGGCTGCTTCCGGAACCTCTGTTTCAGAGGCAGGTTCGGTTGCCTTTTCGGCTTCCTCAACTGGAGCAGGCTCCTCGGTTGCCTCTACGGTTTCCTCAACTGGAGCAGGCTCTTCAATCTTTACTTCAACAGGAACAGGAGGACGGTTCTCAAACTCTACTCTGAAAGCTTCAAGCTCTTCATTGGGTCTTCCATTGAAGAAGCTTCTTACACTGAGTACAATTCTTCTGCTTGAAGGAACAACCTCGATAACCCTCAGAGGAAGCTCGTCTTCAATGCGGAGAACAGAAGCAGGATTCTCGAGTTCGTCCCATCCAAGCTGGCTAAGAGGAACAAATCCCTCAATGCCGTCTTCAAGATCAACAACAACACCGCGGTCAAGGATCTGTGTCACTTTTCCACGAACCTCTGTACTCTCAGGATATCGCTCACCCATTGAGTCCCAGGGGTTCTCTTCAGTCTGCTTCAGGCCCAGAGATATCCTGTGATTCTCACGGTCGATGCTGAGTACAACAACCTTTACGTCCTGATTCTTCTGTACGATCTCGGAAGGATGACTGATCCTTCTTGTCCAGCTCATGTCAGAGATATGAATGAGTCCGTCTATGCCGTCCTCGATCTCGACAAATGCACCGAAGTTGGTAAGATTGCGAACCTTGCCTTCCACGGATGAACCTATGGGGTATCTCTCCTCTATGGAGTTCCAGGGGTTCTCCATTGTCTGCTTGAGACCCAGAGAGATCTTTCTTTCCTCTTCATTTACACTGAGAACTACAGCCTCGATGTCGTCTCCCACATTCATAAGCTTTGACGGATGGCGGACATGCTTTGTCCAGGACATCTCTGAGATGTGGATAAGACCCTCGACACCAGGCTCGATCTCAACGAATGCACCGTAATCTGTGATTGAAGCAACCTTACCGTTTACAACGGTCTCAGGTGAATACTTCTCGGCAACACCCTCCCATGGGAACGGCTGAAGCTGCTTGAGACCCAGAGAGATGCGCTCGCGCTCGCGGTCAAACTTGAGAACCTTCACATCGATCTCGTCACCAATGGCAACAAGCTGTGACGGGTGACGGACTCTTCCCCAGCTCATGTCAGTTATGTGAAGAAGACCATCGATACCGCCCAGGTCAACAAATGCACCGAAATCGGTGATGTTCTTCACTATACCGGTGCGAACCTGGTCTTCCTCAAGCTCCATGATAAGCTGTTCTTTCAGCTCGCTTCTGGCCTCCTCGAGGACCTGTCTGCGACTGACAACTATGTTTCTGCGCCGCTTGTTCAGCTTAATAACCCTGAAATCAAGCTCTTCACCGCAGAACTTCTCGAGATTCGGTACCTGCCTCAGGGCAACCTGAGAGCCGGGAAGGAATGCATCCACACCCATGATGCGAACGGTAAGACCGCCCTTGATCCTCTTGATAACCTTGCCCTTGAGGATTGAGTTGTCATCGTAGGCAACCTTGATGTCATTCCATACTGTGTGGAAATGTGCCTTTTCTCTTGATACTGTAACTCTGCCGTCTGAGTCTTCAAGGTTCTCAACGAAGACATCAACCTTTGTGCCTGGCTCAGGAACAATACCATCCCTGAACTCCTGCAGAGGAATAACGCCCTCGCTCTTATAGCCCAGGTCAACTATCACCTCGTTCTCGGCTGTCTTGAGAATTGTGCCGGGTATGATAGTTCCAACCCTGACAGTGAAGTTGCTTGAGATCGTTCCCTCGTACGCAGCTTCAAAGGTACTTCTTTCGGCCTGGGTATAATCCTGGCCTTCAATTGTTTCGATTTCTTCGTCGGTAAGACCAACGACGAATTCAGTTTTGTCGCTCATTCAGAGCTCCTTTCGCGTTTGTTTCTTTATCGTTCAACTGTTTCACTTTTTCCATAATGTATTCCGCTGTCCTTCTCGGACCACCCTCTGCATGGAGTTCTTCTATCTTCTCAGAAGCCACAGGCTCTCCGAAAATTACCGAAAACCTGGTTCTGAAAAAGAAAGCTCCCAGCGGGTCATTGGTACCCTTGACCAGAAACGGATAAACCGGTGCTCCGGTCTGGTGTGCAACGTATCCTACACCGGCTTTTGCAGGGAGCATTCTGCCTGTTTTGCTTCTTGTTCCCTCTGGAAAGATTATCAATGCTTTACCGCTGTTTACCACTTCTGCTGCAGTTCTGAGAGATGTGGAATTCACAGCAGCCTGCCTGTATACAGGGAATGCTCCCAGAGCAGTAAGAAAGAATTTTGAAAACGGGTTTCTGAAAAGCTCGGATTTTGCCATGAAATAGGCCGGTCTGGGTACCGAGATTCCCACAAATGGAGGGTCCCAGTCTGATATATGGTTACCGGCAAGGATGATACCGCCTTTTCGTGGAACAGTGTCTCTCCCTGGTGTTCTCAATCTGAAAAATATCTTTGCAACAAGCCTCAACCCCGGACGAATTATCCAATCTGTTACTCTGGATCTTTTCATCTGGAAACCAGCCTTCTGTAGTTTTCCAGAACGAAAGCAACCTGCTGGTCAACGGTGAGAGATGTTCCATCAAGCCAGAGAGCACCGGGAGGAAGCCTTAAAGGACTTTCCTGGCGGTTGCGGTCCCTGTGATCCCTGCGAAACATGGAATGAACCATATCGCTCATGTTCCCGCTCTGAAGGTCACGGAGCCTTCTCCAGGCCCGAACAGCAATATCGGCGACTACATAAATCTTCAAATCAGCATCGGGAAACACCACGGTACCCATGTCTCTGCCTTCAGCTACAGTGTTGTGTCTTTCACCGAATGCTCTCTGCATGGTTACCATCTGTCTTCGAACCTCAGCATGGGCGGAAATAATGCTTGCTGCTTCACTTGCATCCGGAGTGCGTATCAGATCGGAAACATCTTCTCCGTCAATGAATACTCCTCTGCCTGACACATCAATGTTGTGTTCGGAAATACATGCAGCGGATGAACCGCCGTCTGCAGGATCAATGCCTGATTTTGAAACGAGAAAAGCCGACGCTCTGTACATGGCGCCGGTGTCGAGGTACTCAAATTTAAGTGCAGCCGCTATTTTCTTCGCAGTGGTACTTTTACCGGAAGCGGCCGGTCCGTCTACAGCTATTATTTCAGGCAGGCAAAGTCACATCCCCTCATTAAGGTGCGCGAATATGGTTAAAAAAGGGGATTTCGTCAAGTATCAGATATCAAGTTTAACAAGCTTGAAAAGCTTTTCCGACTCTTCAAAAGTCAGTTCTCTCCATTCTCCCCTGGGAAGGTCTCCAAGCAATACTGAACCGTATCTGACTCGCTCAAGGCCGGACATGGCTATACCACAAGCCTTTGCAAGCTTTCTTACCTCTCTGTTCCTTCCTGTCTTCAGAACAATGTTTACGGTTTTCGATCCGGTCTTGTGAGCTGAAATCGGTTTTGAGAACACTCTTGGTTCTATATAAGCACCTTTTATCAGCTTCTTTACAGTATCGTTGGTTACAGGGAGAGCTGATATAATGCAGTACTCTCTTTCGATTCTCCATTTCGGGTGGGTGAGCCTGTAAATAAGTTCCCCCTGATTACTCCAGAGAAGAACGCCGCCTGTCCTGACGTCCAGCCTGCCCACAGGTGTGGCTCCCGCCGGCATTCCGCCGGTAAGAAGAGTAACAGGCCTGGTGGTTTTCTCATTCATTGTTGTCTCATAACCGGAGGGCTTGTTCATTACAGCAATGAACACTTCCGGAGGAACAACCGCAGCACCGTCCCAGAGAACTGTATCTCCCTCCTTTATTTTTATTGAGGGATCAGTAACAAGAGCACCGTTCACTGTAACCATACCGTTCTGAATACCATCGTCGCACTTTCTGCGACTGGCTGTACCGGATCTGGCAATGTATCTGTTCAGGCGCATCCCAGCTGCTGAAGCTGGTACTGTACGGTTTTTCCTTGATCTAGTTTTCAAACAGGTCCTCCGATATCTCCGGTGCCGCTTTTTCCAGATCTTCAGCGGAAAGCCTGAGAAGGTTGTCAATCTCTTCCATTCTGGGCAGATGCTCAAGTGCACCCAGACCGAAGTATTCAAGGAAAAGATCAGTTGTGCCGTAAAGAAGAGGGCGGCCGGGGGTTTCATGCCTGCCGGTAATACGGATAAGACCTCTTTCAAGAAGAGTTCTCACAGCACTGTCACTGTTAACACCGCGAACCGCTTCAACCTGTGCTCTTGTAACCGGTTGTCTGTATGCAATAACTGCAAGTGATTCAAGGGCTGCCCTTGAAAGCCTGCTCTGTCTTCTTCCCTCAAAGAGCTGGGACACCACATCTCCCAGATTCGGATCGGTAACTATGCGGTAGCCCCCTGCAAGACTGGCTACTTCCATGGCATGACCGGCGGCGGAAAGCTCAGAGTTTATTCTCTGGACAGCCTGTTCTGCCGATTCTGTTCCGCACCCGGTAATCTCGCATATTCTCTCCAGTGTTAACGGTTCATCCGTTGCAACCAGAAGAGCCTCTATCTGCCTCGCCAGCTGATCAAGCATTCTCATTCCACCTTTTTGTTCTCCTGATGGTAATCTCCCCCATGGGATATCTCTGTTGTGCCACCAGCCAGCCCCTCTTCATAAGTTCAAGAATCGCTACAAAAAAGGATACGACCCTGGCACTTTCAGGTGAAGATCCCAGAGTGTCCCTGAAACGGCAGCTCTTACCCTTAGTAAGATGA
Organism: uncultured bacterium; assembly: GCA_964386635.1. Taxonomy (GTDB): domain Bacteria; phylum Fermentibacterota; class Fermentibacteria; order Fermentibacterales; family JCC-6; genus Sabulitectum. Next base: position 28,551 of record CAYLRO010000022.1, read on the forward strand.
ACACCGATCTGGTTCACGCAGTCCGTCAGAGATACAAGTGGTCTGCGAATCCGGTGGTCAGGAGGACCTGCCTGTTTCTCAGCCATGCTCTCCACAGCCATGAGAAGATCAAGAAGTGAAGTCTGACCGGGATCAGGCGGACCTGCCTTCTCCTGGTATCTCTCCCTTTCTCCAGGGAAAGAGAACACATCTCTCCAGACTGATTCACTCTCCTTCAGATCGTGAGCCACCTCTTTGAAGGCCCTGTACAGTACGATATGCCTCATGAGGGTTTCCATGGGGTCTTCCGTCTCATCCATGATGGCTCTCTCAACAGGAAGCAGTGAACGACTTTTCATCCTTGCAAGAGTAGCAGCCATAACCAGGTATTCCCCGGCAATATCAAGGTCAAGGTCAGAAGCTTTCCTTATGTAATCAAGATACTGGTCTGCTACAACGGCAACATGGATGGTGGTTATATCAAGTTCGTCCCGCCTGATAAGATAAAGCAGCAGGTCAAGAGGTCCCTCAAAGTCCTCCAGGGCAATTCGGCACGCGGACTGGTTTTCAGCAGACATATCCGAATTCCAGCATATCCTTCTTGTTTTCAGGCCAGGCCTCTCTGACTTTTACCCACAGATCAAGACGGCACTGTTCACCTGTAAACTTCTCTATTGATTTTGCAGAAAGCTCGTTTATACGCTCCAGGGTCTGCCCTCTTCTGCCTATGAGCATACCCTTGCTGGAAGCTCTTGATACAATAAGGTTTACCCTTACGTACAGCTTCCCGTCCCTCTGTGATGTCTCTTCCACCTGTACAGCGGTTTCGCCGGCGATCTCCGCCGGAAGCAGAGTGAACAGTTGTGTTCTTACCTGTTCAGCCACAAGGAATCTCCTGGAATTCAAGGTAGTTATGGACCTGGGAAAAAGCCTGTCGCGAACTGGAATGTTTTCAAGAACATACTCCAGCAGTTTCTCCACACCTTTTCCTCCCGGTGGATTCACTGTAATGGAAGAGGTAAACCTGTTGGTATATCTGGCTTTGTTCAGATATGCCTCATGGTATTCCGTTTTCACATAGTCACTTCTCCCCAGTGCAAGGATCAGGGGTTTGTCGGAAACTTTTTCCAGAAAATTCATTAATACCGGTTTCTCCAGATCATCTTCAAATGTGCCTATGTCAAGAAGAAGCACGATCACATCCACCCATTCGATGATGGACAGATCGTAAGCGCTGTCAAGAGGCGGCGTATCTACAAAACAGATCTGTGCATTGCCGGGAGTACAAATCCCTGTGATGGGCATTCTGGTAGAGGCAGGCTGGGGAACCGCAGGAGAAATATCTCTTTTTACCAGAGCATTAAGAAGGCTTGACTTTCCGGTGTTTGCCAGACCTGCGATGAGTGCATAACCACTCTTTATCATTCCACTGGGCAAATTGTCTCCAATCCCTGTTCCTCTGGAACCGTTCCTCGAAGCGCCGTGAAGTCTCCATCTGCAGTGCCGAGATAAAGAACTCCCTCAAGAAGAACCGGAGGTGTACCTGAGTAGGAATCTGTCTCCAGGGTATCAAGGGGAAGGCCGTTGGAAAGATTCATAATATAAACTCGACCGTTGTCACAACTGGCATAAACAAGAGTATCACAAACCGCTGGAGTTACCGCCACCCAGTTCTCAAACCCGGTTTCCCAGAGAAGCTCCCCGGCACTGCAGTTCATGCAGAATACTCTGCCGTCACAGGTTCCACCTACAACAAGTGAATCTCTGAAAACAGCTGGTCTGGTAACTACAGTTCTACCCTGAATTCCACTGAGAGCTGTTTCCCATATGGTCTCTCCTGTGGCGAGAGAGAGAGCCAGAACTTTGCCACTGGAAAATCCCAGGAAAACCCTTCCTCCGGAAATAGATGGAGGGGAAGGCTGTGTGGTGAATCCTCTGTTCCACATGAGCTGCCCGGTATGGTCCCATGCTGCAGCCCCGCCGTTTTCAGAGGAGAATACTGCAATGGTGTCTGAAACTGCAGGCCCCAGAAGCAATCCCTCAAGAGCATCAGACCATACAACCTCTCCTGAACTGCGATTCAGCGCTGCCAGGTCTCCCATGGAGTTTCCAGCCAGAATCAGACTGTCTGACAGTATGCAGGCATCAGTAAAGATATGGTATCCAAGCCCGGCTTTCCATTCCTCGGAACCGTTTTCCCGGTTGAGGGCATACAGGTAGCCATCCTGTCCACTGAAATACACCTGTTCCAGGTCAGCAGCTATTCCTCCAGAAAGACCACAGGTTACCGTTCTTGACCAGATCTGTTCTCCTGTGTGCCTGTTCAATCCCCGGAGGATCCTGTCATTTCCTGCTATATAGATGAAATCACCCAGAATGGCTGGAGGTGAAAATATCTCTCTGCCTGTGGACAGTGTCCACAATGTATCAAATGGAGCCCTCACCGCAGGGGCCCATGCAGCATTACCGCATGACGATCCGTAAGCCTGAAGCCACTGTTCAGGAGGAGACTCTGCAACAGGCGGATCAGATTCTTCTGAGGTGGCTGCAACCTGGTTAACTGCAGATTCATCGCCCTGGGCAGGCAGGGATGGTGTATGTCCGGTGTTGTTGAGAAGAAGGATGGCTCCCAGCACAGCAGCAACAGCAAGAACAATTATTAAGATGTTCCGGCTGGGGTTTCTTTCTTTCGAGTCTGTTATGGAAGATGTCATCATAGCGCTTCCCGTCAGTATATCAATACAGGTGCACCAACAGGCAGCGCCCTGTAGAGAGCTTCCAGATCGTCACCGCTCAGCCTGATGCAGCCGTGACTCACATTTCTTCCTCTGCCCACCCCGTAGTGCAGCAGAATTCCACCGCCAAGATCCACTTTGTAACTGCCCAGAGCCCCGGGAACAGCCCTTACCCAAACCCTTTCAGATGAGGTGAGAGAGTCATTGTAATAAACAATCTGATCTTCCCAGGAAAGGCTGTCCGGTATGAGGATGTCATGCCCGGGAAGAGGAGGTCTGAGGTCCTGCTCGAGCCAGTACCAGTCAGGTCTGTACCAGTAGGGATTCTCCCCTTTCTTCACAACATACCGTAATCCTCGGGGAGTACTGAAATTCCACACGAGACCGCTGTCATTCTCTACCCAGCCTTTACCTGTTCCGCAGAAACCTGTTCTCACCAGAAGACCGCCTCTTCGAAGCTGAAATCTGTTCTGATATGTGTCAATGATCAGGTAGTAATCCATGTAATTCCTGACAAGCTCTGCTTCAGTCAGTCTGACCTCCAGAGAGTCTACTCTGTGTAGAAGCTCCGGTACCGAATCTTCACGAGCGGTGAAGGCCTGATTCATTATGGCGAATGTATCCCGCTGAGAAACAACATAATCAAGCTGCTCCAGAGCATCAGTTGTAAGACCTCTGTTGTGTTCAACCTGATTGTGAAGTCTGTAAATAGTTACAAGACTTGCAGTAAGGGCAAGAGCAAGGACACATAGTAAAACCGTAAGTGAAGTTCTCATCAACTGGCTCCGATCAGATAACCGGGTTATCAACCAGGCTGCGCTGTGTCTGCCACACGGCTGCACTGCCCCTGGTGTCTATATGAACGAAAGGTCCATGGGTAGGGATCCATCTGTATGCTGAAGCTCCGCCTGCAGCAACCTCTCCTGAGGCTTCCAGTCTTCTTGCAGCCTCAACAATAGTCTCTCCGTCAAACACGTCAATCCGCTTATTCCTGTCCAGGTCATCAATAAGACCGTTTCCAGGCCAGCTTTCAATCCAGATATCTGCCGCTGCTCCGTACAGATGCAGACTGAAACCGGTCTCATTTCCGATAGCAGCATTGTATGCGGGAGTTCTGAAACCGCTTATACAGTGGATAATCCTGGCTTCAGGATAGTATTCAGCTACCTCGCTGAGAATTCTCTCCAGTTTGTCCACCATTCTTGTGTCAAGAACCATGTACTGAGGCCAGTTTCCTTCAGTATGACAGAGAAGGTCTGCAAATGTCAGATGCGTGGAAACCCTGGAATTATAGTCTTCCTGCCGCAGCTCAATGAAACCCCTGTCAGGAAGATCATCTCTGGTATTGCCGTCTCCGTAGAATCCAAGAGGAAAAGAGTTTACTGTAGAAGTTCTTACCTGGGAACTGCTGAGAGGTACAAGAATCATCCATTCCTGAACTCTTGAGGAATCAGAAGCGATTACTCTGTAGATACCATGGCACCTGGGAAGAGTGAAACTGAATTCAGACCCTGCGCCCTGCAGATCCAGCGATGGTATGGACCAGTTGAGAGAGTCTGCACTGGAAAGAGTGACTCTCTCTCCTGAATGTGATGTGAATGCAAGCATGTGTTCCGCCTGCAGCACACCGTTAAGGCTGATTGCAAAACATGATCCCTCAGGAACAGGATCATCTGCACCTGAGAAAACAAGGAATGACAGAAACATCACAACAGCACTCAAGATCCAGGGACCTCCATTGAAAGTGATTGATCATCCTGTCTAATATACACCTGCCGGTTCTGTACTCTCAGTCTGCCCTCACAGTGCAGTTTTACCGCCTGTGGATAGATCATGTGTTCCTTCATGAGAATTCGCGCCGCCAGGGTGTCTCTGGTGTCTTCAGGAAGTACCGGAACCGTCTCCTGGAGGATCACAGGTCCTGTGTCTGTTCCCCTGTCAACATAGTGCACAGTGCATCCTGCAACCTTTACACCATATCTGTAAGCCTGTCCCTGTGCATCAAGTCCAGGGAATGAAGGAAGCAGTGACGGATGGATGTTCATCATTCTGCCGGAGTATTCTTCAATAAGAGGACCTTTCAGTATTCGCATGAACCCGGCAAGACACACAAGGGTGATGCCCCTTCTGTTCAGGCAGTCGGCCCACTCTTTCTCTTCCGCAAGTCCGAATCTGGTTCTGTATTTTCCAGGACTCATGTATGCGCTTTCAACACCAAGCTCCCGGGCAAGACTTAATGCCCCTGCATCACTGTTGTCAGTCAGGAGCAGGTCTACAGTGCCGGGAAAGGTATTACCCTTAACCAGTGCCTTGAAATTAGAGCCTGTTCCAGATGCAAGAACTGCAATTCGATGATTACCTTTCACCATTGTCATCTCCCTCAGGGCTTTGAGGAGGCTGATCGGTGAATGACCATGTCAGACCGAAAGACCAGCTTCTTTCATCTTCCCCGGTAATATCCTCCAGACCAACACCTATTGCGAAGGGAAGAAGAGTGAAACCTATTACAGCATCAACTTTTCCCTGCCATTCCCCGGTAGAATCAATGGAACCTGTAAACCTTGGCCCTGCCTCAAGTCTTGCTCTGTACCAGTCGTATCCCAGCAGAGCATGGCAGTTAACTGCAGCTGAGTCGTTATCAAAATACCAGCACCCTGCCGCCTTCCCCCGGAAGAAACCCGAAGCCGCCTGAACATCTGCTGCAACAGCTGGATTGTCAGAAAACCTTGCTATAACCGTGAACACCTCATGTCTTGCAGATAGAGCCTGGAAGTCATCCATGTCACCAGGGCTGGAATACATTGCAGACAGTGTGAAATCACCTGCTTCAGCGGTAACTCCCCCCCAGAATCCGGTTTCATCTTCTCTGTGATCAACATTCGCAGAAATCCCCAGGGAACCCAGTGGAAGTTTGAAACCGCCTGCTCCCAGGTATTCAACCGTTGAGTCAACGTATGCTCCTGCTGCACCGAATTCAGCTTCTATCTGCCCCATTTCCGTTCTTATCCCTGCAAGAAGTTCCGGTCTTCGGTCTTCTGAATAGAGACGTGAAAAACCTCCACGGGTATAGAATGGACCGGGAGACCAGAGGGTCCAGGCTCCCCAGCCGTAGCTGTTTCCCTCCCAGGCTGTTAAACGGTACTTGAAGCTGTCTCTGACAACAACGGCAGAGTGCAGGGCAACAGAGTCATTCCTTGCCATCTCAAAGTTACCTGAGTAACCCCACGGAAGAGGTCTGTCCAGTTCGAAGATGTACCGGCTGTGATCCAGTGTGTTCTGCATAAGCCCGATCCTTGAAACACTTACAGAATCCTGAACAAATCCGTCGCTGTATGTGGTATTCCACATTCCACCTCCCCAGAGACCGCTCTCAAGGGGATCCGTTCTCTCTGCATCAGGCCAGGGAAGCCCTGATGGAAGTGAACCGATTGCAGCTACAGGCAGACCTTCCGCAAGCACAGCACAGTCATCACCTGAAATCAAATGATCCGCCGAGCACTCCCAGGTATGCTCTGTCTGAAGAAGCGAATACCAGTCTGCTGTGAAACCCGTGGGCATCAGCGCAGTAACTGCTGAAAGCAAAAGGATCAATAGCCCTCCCTGCCCATGGCTCTGTATGTGAGTATCTTGCCTCTCTCAACTCCCGGCTGGTCCAGAGGGTTGATCCCCATGGCCAGACCGCACAGCACAGTTGCTGTTTCCAGTGCCATGAACAGCTGACCCAGATAGTATTCCGATACCTCCGGAAGGGAAATACTGGACACCGGCAGTCCCTTCTCTTCAAGGGCTTCAGCTGTTGCAGATGCCTCAGCAGCTCTCAACTCGTCAGGAGACCGTCCCTGAAGATAGGCCATGGTTGGAACTCCGCTGAACTCCCCTTCAGAAGGGGTCCCTTTTTCACTGTACCGGTTTGAAATAATGGTTATAGTCTTGTCAGAAGGCCCTTCCATGAACAGCTGAACCAGAGAATGCTGATCTGCAGGGCCCCTGCACGGCAATGGTGTCTGGCCGGTATTTACCTTCTCTCCCTTGAGGTTAAGAGCTTTCCCCAGGCTCTCGGCCCACAGCTGTGCAAACCAGAGAGAGGTCTGATAGAGCCTGTCGTCATATGGCATGAAGACATGTACAGGGTGTGAGTTGAATCTTGAAAGGAATGCTCCGGCAATTCTTCCTGAAAGACTGCCTGCACCGCCTGAGAGAAAATCCTTTCTCACCAGATCGGCTCCTTCAAGAATAGCTTTTGTATCAGCACCGGCAAATGCAGCAGGCAGCAGACCCACCGGAGAAAGAACGCTGAACCTGCCTCCCACATTTGAAGGCACAGGCAATGTATCCCAGCTTTTTGCTTCAGCAAGCTTTCTCAGTTCTCCCTTTTCCGGGTCCGTTACTGCAATCACAGGAACCTCACTGCCCAGAAGTCTTCTCAGTTCCATAAATATGGAGAGGGTTTCAGACGTTCCACCGGATTTGGTTATTATGCAGATGGCTGATCTGTCCCGGGACCGTTCCTCAACCCTTCTTCTTATCTCGGCTGAATCAGGTGAATCAATCAGGCAGACTTTCCCGTGAGTCAGCCCGGATGCGGCGAGAATTGCCCTGAGCCCCAGTGAGGACCCTCCAATACCTGCAACGAACATGGTATCGAAAGACTCGGAATACAGGTGTGCCTTTGCAGTTGTGGCATTCTGCATATCTGTCATGCAGGGAAGGTCTAAATACCCCAGTAGACCCTTGTTCCTCCATTCATTGAACAGATCAAGTGCCTGGTCACCAATGGGATTCCAGCTGTATCCTGTATTGAATTCAAAGAGCTTGCCAGGCAATGTGACCTCCTGATTTAAGGGTTCTGTCCCGGTGAATATACACTGGAACTGAAACCCCGTAGGAGTGTTTTCTCCAGAAAGGAGGATGAATTGTGATTAAACTCACTGCTTTCGTTCTGGCAGCTGCATCGGTTGTTGCAGTAGCTGTATCCACTGGTAATGGAGAGGACAACATGGGGTACCGGGAACTTACTGCTGAGGAAGAGGCCGTTATTGTGCACGGAGGCACAGAAATGCCCTTTACAGGAGAATTCACAGACACCTTTGACAAAGGCATATACACATGCAGAAGGTGTGGCGCCCCTCTGTATGTCTCCGAGACAAAGTTCAGGGCGCACTGCGGGTGGCCTGCGTTTGACAGCGCAGTACCGGGAGCTGTGGAACAGCTGGCAGACCCTGACGGAACAAGAACAGAAATCCGGTGTGCTTCATGCGGAGGACACCTGGGACATGTTTTTACAGGTGAGGGATATACTGAAACAGACACCAGGCATTGCGTGAACTCAATATCCATGGATTTCATTCCCGGGGGAAGTATTGAAACAGCATACTTCGCAGGTGGATGTTTCTGGGGCATTGAGCACACATTCGACCACACTGATGGAGTACTGGATGCTGCTTCCGGTTACATGGGAGGAACTTCCAGTGAACCTGAATACAGAGAGGTCTGCTCTGGAACCACCGGGCATGCTGAAGCGGTAAGAGTTCTCTTCAACAGTGAAGCTGTTTCATACAGGGAACTGGCCAGAATTTTCTTCGAGATCCACGATCCCACACAGGTCAACCGGCAGGGTGTTGATACAGGAACGCAGTACAGGTCTGCGGTGTTCTACACTTCTGAAGAACAGCTGCAGGTTATCAATGAACTTACAGGAATACTCCGGGACCAGGGTTACAGGATTGCTACAGAGGTTTCTCCCGCAGGCACTTTCTACCCTGCCGAGGACTATCATCAGAACTATTTTGACGCCAACGGCGTCAGAGGATCATGCCATGTGAGGGTAAGCAGGTTCCCTGACTGATCAGTCCCACGCTGAGAGAGGAATAGAATCAAGTTGAACATGGGAGAAAATCGTTCTGAATTGCTGATAGCTTCCGGTAACAGTAACTTCAAGGGTATCCCCTGCAGTGCTGAGAAGGAAGGTTCTAAGCCCCTCTTCGTGAACGAATCTGGGTTCAATACGATAAACTCCCGGAATGGCTACGGAGTCGCCGGGGCAAACTCCCCGGCAGAGAAGCTCAGGGCCTCTGCCGGTGCAGCCCGGAACAACGTCGGGCCACCTTATGTGCCCTTCAAAAGGAAGAATAATGTAAACGGAATCAGGAGGAGGACCGGTAACGGCTGCTATGGTATCTCCCGGTTGAACTGTAATGCCGGTGGAGATCATGATAACTGCTCTCCCGCTGACAGGAGCCTCTACAGCAATGTACATGGAAGAATCGGAGAGAAGTGCCTGCAAACTGTCGGAAGCAGCACTGTCTCCAGTAGCAGCAGCAAACTGAAGTTCCATTCCAAGCCTGTCCAGCTCCATGGCCAGAAATGGATCGGAACCCACCATGAGAGTGTCTCCCTGTTCCACTGTTCTGTTATCCCCTGTCTCAACAACAACCAGTTCAACAGGGCTGTTCCACAAAACCATTGTTGTGAGAGAGTCCGGTATTCTCACAGGAAACAGCGGTCCACTGGTTACATATCCTGCCGTGTGCCGGATTGGATGTACAGTGAGTTCAAGGGATTCCTGCTGTTGTGAACAGGAAAAGAGCAGAACTGGACAGAAGAGAATGAATACAATAGTTTTCCTATCCATTTTCACTCCGATCCAAAGGACTTCATGCAGACGGGATACTCCTGATGACTAGAATATATCTGATTTTCACAGCATTGCTTCTCATAACCGCCTGTGGCCAGACTGAACAGACCAGCGGCTTCTTTGTGGGTGCCATTTCTGAATCCGCCACGGAAACAGTGTCAGCCGCTTCTCAGGTTTCTTCCTCTGAGCAGCAGGCACCGGCCCCTGATGACACCCTTCTCAACTGCACATTCCAGAATGTACTCGACCGCCCTTTCGGCAGCAATCTCAGGTACGATGTTTACGGCGGAGCCCTTCACATTACAAACGGTTATTTCGATTCCCCGGTTGTTCTTCTCAGCACTGCAGGACTTATTGATGACGGCATTGTTCAGGCTCAATTCAACATTACAGATGCACCGTCTCATGCAGTATGCGGTCTTGTTCTAAGAGCTTCAGGTCCTGAAGACTTCCTCCTTCTTGGAGTGAACGGACGGGGCCAGTACACCGTTCAGAGATGCCGTAACGGCCTCTGGATACCTGTAATGGGACTGGATATTTTTGAAACATCAAGGCTTCTGCCCTACAGTATTGATCAGGTGGAACTCACCGCAGAGGTTCATGGAAGCTACACAGACCTTTCAGTGAACGGACATCTCATACAGGTAGTCCGCACATCTGTCCCGCCTACAGGTCAGATCGGAGTATTCATTGATTCCGAAATGGACGCGGAACTGGACAGGATACTGGTGATGCCCTTATGACACTTCTTCTCTTTATTCTCACCAGCTTCTCTCCATTGTGCGGTGAAGCCCCTGGGCTTGAATACAGTGTTGAACCTGAACTGTGCGAATACAGCAGTGGTGTACCTGTTCTCGCATACCATCAGGTATCCCTGTCACCATCCAAATACGGAGTAACCCCTGGAAAGCTTCGGAACGATCTGGAACGGCTTTATGATGCCGGATTTTTCCTTATCCAGCCCGAGGACATAGATAACGGCCTTGCAAGAGTTCCATGGAACAGAAGACCGGTAATGATAACTTTCGATGACGGCTGGGAAGACAATTTCAGATTTCTGGACAGGTTGAGCGAACAGAGAGTTCTGGACCCGAACTGCGCCGTGGCAATTGTGAATGAATTTCTTGAAGAATATCCGGATTTCGGCCCGGGAGTAGTCTTCTTCATCAGCTGGGACAAAGTCCCCTTCGGCAGTGATACAGAAGAGAAGCTGAACATGGTGCTGGATATGGGCCATGTGATAGGTAATCACACCTCTGACCATGTATCCTTCATGTCAATTCCAGTATCCACCTACCACTCCCAGATAATCCCGGCTCTGGATTCATTCAACAGAAGACTGGGCCTCAGAACCTCTACAGTGAACACACTGGCATATCCCGGAGGCAAACTCCCTGCTGCCGCAGGTGCTGAAGACCTGCTTGCATCAATGGAATACCAGGGAAGACCGGCGGTTATCCAGGGTTACCTGGTGGACGGTGCCGTGGAAAATCTCAGCAGGGTTTACAACAGCAGCGGTGAAGGGGAATTCAGAATCAGCAGGATAGACATGGCTCTTTACAGTGTTCCAAGGCTTCTGGGCTGGCAGAATCTTATGGCAGAAAGCCTTGAACGCCCATCGCTTCATGATGAACTGCCCTGGCGCCCCTGACGGTCAGAGTTCCCGCTTAACCCATTTCCTTGCAGGCACATGCTGATATTTCTTTAAAGCGGGAAAACCAGCAAGAAGCACTGCATGGCACCTTCCGAGACCCATGACAGGTGCAAGAATTTTTATAACACCGCTCCACATGGTTCCCATTCCCGTTGATTCAGCTTTGAATGCCACTGAAGAAGCCGCAATCAGTGCATCCTCCACAGGAGTAACACTTCTCCAGGATGTGCGGAAGAGCAGAACACAGGGAGCTCCCCAGGTTAACAGATCATCTCCGGATTTCAGTCTTCTTACAAAGGTGCGCTGAGACCCCGCCAGGAGAGTCACCATCCCGAAACAATCCAGAAACCTCAGAATTCTTAAGAAACGGTGAAGCACCAGCTTCTCTATTTTACCCCTGCCCCGAATTAAGTCAACTCGTATTCCCTGACTGTTCCGCCCTGTGGGTGTCCAGTTGACCGGCTCCAGTAAAACACTGATGTCATTGTCCGAAAGTTCCTGGTCCTTGAAAGAGCGGGTGGATCTTCTGTTCTTGAAAATAGAATCTATCTGGCCTTCCAGTGAGGTGTTATCATCTATCATCGGTTCCAGCGAGAAGCAGTTGGAAGGGCAGTAGCATCCGCAGTGTCCACAACCTATGCAGCAGCTTGAAGCTATTACAGGTTTCCCTGTCCGGTCTGGTGTTATTGCAGAAGCAGGACAGACTGAAGAGCAGATTCCACAAGCCGTGCATCTCTCAGGCAGAAATCTTTTCGCAGGATCAAAAACCATTATGGCACCACCTGTATATTGATATCCGTTGTTTCAATTCCAGGAAACACCTCCACCACTCCAGGCCAGGCACCGTAGGGTTCTCCCGGGTCCCAGACATCATTACCGTTCCAGTCAACAAAGCATGCTGCAGTGTATCTTCCAGCGGTAACATCCGGAACAATGTAATCTCCCGGTGTAAAAGTTCCTGTTATTGTACCGCTGTCTCCCCCTGCGGAAGAGATCACAAGAATTACAGTTGAAGCTCCTGTCCCGGTGATATTTCCTGATATCCATCCCGGTCTGTCACTCCATGCAGGTTTGAATATCCAGCTTCTCCCTGACAGCGTATCACCCTGAAGAGAAACAAGCCCTGAATCAAGATCGATCCTGTACTGTCTTTCTCCAAGAAGTTCAACATCAGGGTAGAATGAAAATGATCTGGGTGAAGTGCGCACAAGGTTGCCGGGAGCTGAACTGCTGTCAGAAACCAGAGTGACTGAATAGAGGGAATCAAGAGCCGGAAGAGATACCCAGTCTGTAAATGAGATTATGTAGGGCCCTCCCGGAGGAACATCATACCCGCCGTCCTCCGGGTATGCAGACTGAACTGCCAGAGATACGGAAGGGAGAGAATCCATGCTCCATACCTCCAGCGTATCCGGAAGAGAAAGGTTTCCAGACAGATCTGCAATACCCTGAACAGCCACTGTAAAAAGAGTGTCCTCCATCCGGCCGGTATATACGGTAGACCGTCCTGTTGAAGATCTGCCGGCAGATCCACCGATACCGAATACCTCTACGAAACTGCTGTCAGGACCCATGACTGTAATGCTGGTTTCTTCTGACCGTGGCTCTGAGACCTGCTCATTCCAGAGTATCTCCAGATGCCAGCCATCTATTGCTGTTACAGAAGAGATAACAGGGCCGATACTGTCAGCAATGGTCATGCTCAGATCAACTGAAACCGTATCCCCTGCTGTAAGAGCAAGCTCTTTCAGGGCTCCCGGCTCTCTCTCCATGTCCCATGAGAGACTTCTGTCGTTGTCCTCGTAGCAGAAGAACAGGTAATCTCCTTCAGGAAGCCATCCAGCAGTGAAACTGTCTGTGGAGTCAGGAAAACCTGTAAGAAGAACCGACGAAGTGTCAGGAAGAAGGTACATATCGCACCTGGAAGTTTCAGATACGCTGCCGCCTCCTGTTCTTGAGATGCGAGCAGTAACAGAGGCAAAATCCTCTTCCGGAACCGTGTTCCATACAAGTGTCAGCGGAGAACCTGTTGAGTTTCCTCTGCGGTCACTCACATCACCTGCCACTGTCAATGCCAGAACACCTTCGGTGAATCCAGGTCGGATCTCCACTTTCCTGCTGCTCAATATGATCTCATCTGCCCCGGGATAAACCTGAAAGGAGTTCCTGTCGGCGAATATCTTCTCGGAATACTCAATTATGATCACAGGAGGAATGGAATCCATTAATCCAGGTTCTGGAGAAACGCCGGTTACAGAAGGCGGCTCTTTATCCTCCGGTCCGCCGGAAGGTGAAACAACCCTTGCACAGGAGAGAAGGAGAACCACTATAAGAAGGAGCCATGTCCTCATTTTCCCTTTACCTGTTCTTTGCGGATGGTTGCGGATCTGCGGTAAAAAGCCTCGGCCTCAGGGTGTCTCTTGAGTTTCTCCAGTACAATTGCCAGTTCCACAATGTAATCAGGATTTCCCGGTTCTCTTGATACTGCATTCCTAAGGTACTCTTCCGCTTCCTGCAGCTGACCTGTAAGATTGGCGCATCTGCCCAGATAAAACCAGCTCAGATGGCTTGACGAGTCATCAGCAACAACTTCTTCAAGAATTTCCATGGCTCTTCGATAAAGGCCTGTGCGCATGTGAGCCACGCCTTCAAGAAAATCAAGCTCCTGGGGTGAAAGAGACATGGCTGTTGCTCTGTTCCTCCAGGAAGGATCTCTGAGGTTACCAAAATCTCTGAGAATTGCAGCCATATTTTCATTTAAAACGGGTTTCTTCTCCCTGACAGGCTCAGGTTCAGTTTCCGGAACAGGCTGCGGCTTTTCTTTTTCAGAAGATTCCGTAGCAGCTTCTCCGGAGAACATACCCTCCAGTTCAGAAACGGAGTCATCCTCAAGGGAGACCGCTTCCTCAGCATGAGATTCCATTTCACCTGACTCATCAGCAGTTATATCGCTTATAAGCGGGGAATTTCCCTCTGCAGTGTACATGGCCATCTGTCTGCCTGAGAGTTTTTTATCCAGAAGAGCCTGAAAGCCATGCTGCAGCTTTTCGGGATCATCAACCACTTTCAGCAGCTGTCTCAGCTGAAACTCGCTTATCTCATCGGTTATCAGCACCTTCTGCCTGATCTCCTTCGGCAGTTTAAGAAGATTCAGGAGCTGGGTGATCCTTGCCCTTGAATACCCGAGCATATCAGCCAGCTTGCTTCTGTTTGGAACTATTTCCCTGCGAAGCAGTGCTTCAAAGAGCATTGCCTCCTCTGTACAGTTCCTTATAAGATTATGCGCCGGTATCACATGAACAGTAGATCTCACAACTAGACACTTCACCAGTGATCTGCCTGAACTGGTGAGATTCCATATTGTCCTGTGGTTTCCAACAAGTGAATAACCTCTGTCTTCCCTGATGAGAACAGGAGGGAATTCATGGGAATCATCAGCACCGGTTTTAGACCAGTTGGCAGGAGCAGCAAGCCCGTCGATCTCCGAAACAAGCACTTCCTCAAGTGGCAGATTTTCGCTTACTAATTCAGATTCTCTATCCATTGGCAATCCTCTCCCTGAACAGAATATCAGCTATTCTGTCCGGACTGTTCCCTGTATAAACCGCACCTGGCAGACGCCTGAACATGTTTCTCTGCCTTCTGGCATATCGCCATGTGTTCACAGCGATCCTGCTTTCGGCCTCTTCAACGGTGCACAAGCCCTGAATGTGATCCATCATCTCTGCATAACCGATTGTAGCTCCCAGAACAGGTTCTCTTCGGTAGCCTTTATCTAAAAGAGCCTGTACCTCATTTTTCAATCCGTCTCTGATCATTTCAGCAGACCGTCGCTCTATCCTGCTCCTGAGAGTTTCACCGTCCAGATCCAGCACAACGAACCTGAACCTCCTGTCCGGGGTTCCTCCCCGCTTCAGATGAGATGGTTTCTCACCACTGAGCAGTCCGATCTCGATGGATCTTACAAGCCTGACAGTATCACTCGCGCCTATTCGTTCTGCTTCATCAGTATCAATTCCAGAGAGTATTCTGTGGAGAGAGCCAGGCACCTGATCTTCCAGGTCTTTCAACGCCTCCCTGATTTTGTCATTTCTCTCTGGAAGCTCATCAAACAGGCCTGCAAGGGACATTATGTAAAGGGCTGAACCTCCCACTACAAGAGGTGTTCCGCCTCTGCAAAGAATCTCATTGATAATCCTTGATGCCTCAGCTGCATACCAGCCTGCAGAGAGAAGCGCATCAGGATCGGCAACGTTGATCATGTGATGGGGTACCGTTCCCAGTTCTTCGGAAGAAGGTTTTGCCGTTCCTATATCCATTCCCCTGTAAAACTGCCGCGAGTCCGCACTGACTATCTCCGTACCGGGAAACCTCCTGGCCATCTCAAGCGCTGCAGATGTTTTCCCGGTGGCAGTGCAACCGGCAATTACCGGAATGCTACCTTCCAAAGCGGTTCTCCAGTTCAGTGAAGGGAAGTTCCACCATTGTAGGTCTTCCATGGGGACAGTGAAAAGGATCATTCATTGTAAACAGCGTATGAAAAAGGTTTCTGGCTTCCGCAGCGCTGATTCTGTCACCGAACTTGATTGCCCCTTTGCAGGCACTTGCAGCTGCGATCTTCTCAGCCTCGGGTTGAGATGACTCGGAGCCGGAGTCGAGAGCCTCGAGAACTTCTCTTATTGCTTCGGTTCCTCTCCTGATACCCACAGGAACGCTGAGCAGGAAAAGAGTGTCCTTTTCTATCCTGAAGTCGTAACCTGCCTGTCTTATAAGCGATCCGTACAGGTTCAGAAGAGATATGTCCCTGTTGTCCACACTTATCTCCTCAGGAAGAAGCATCCTCTGCTGTCCGGCGGACATAGCCCCTTTTACAGATTCAAGTATCCGTTCGTAGAGGATCCTTTCGTGAGCAGCATGCTGATCTACAATAAGAAGGCCGGTACTTGTCTGAGTTACAAGATATGAATCTGCAATTGATACTATTTCCAGAGGGTCATCCCAGCTTCCTGAGACACTTTCTCCGGCTTCTACAGCCTTCTGCACTGGAGATTCAAAATTCATTGCAGTCTGGAATACAGCAGAGTTCAAAGGTTTGCCGGCAGATCTGTACCCGCCTCCGGTAAAACTTACATGCCGGTGCTGACCTGATGAAAATACAGTGGTCTCTCTCCTGTGATCTGCGATACCCAGAGTAGCAGACCTGACTGCTGATTCAAGCTCGTAGGGCTTTCTGAACCGCACTTCCCGTTTGGCAGGGTGAGCATTAACATCCACCTGATCAGGTTCCACAGTTACTGAACAGACAAAAAGAGGCTCACCTGCAGGGCCTGAAAAAGCCTCTTTCATCGGATTGTATGCAGCAGGGGCGGTAACAGGTCTTCCGTTCACAAGAATGAACTGATGCCTGCGATTGTTCCACCTTTTGTCCGGGAATACAGTGAGTTTAACCGAGGTTGCCCCTGAAGTGCCTTCAGCTTCAGCACATCTTTCCGAACTGGACAGGCTGTATCTCGTCCTCAGTCTGTCTGACAGAGATGCTGCAGCAGGCAGGTGGAAAAGCGTTCTTCCTGAGTGGCTCAGCTTTATGGAACAGTTCAGCGCAGAAAGCGATGAACCTGTAACTATACGTTCTATCCATGACAGCTCTGTGGATTCAGAGCGGAGAAACTTCCTTCTGGCAGGCTGGTTGAAGAAGAGATTCTCAACTGAAATGGTTGTTCCCCTGGTTCTTGCTGCAGGTTCAAGGGTGTCCATCCTGCCCCCTGAAAGAACCATCTTCCAGGCCTCTTCACCGTTTGAGGTGAGAACTGTCATTCTTGATACACTGGCAATACTCGGGAGCGCTTCTCCCCTGAATCCCAGAGTATGGAGGTCATTTAAATCTGAAATGCTTGTGATCTTGCTTGTTGCGTGCCGTTCGATAGCCAGCAGCAGGTTGTGTCTGCTCATTCCGCTTCCGTTATCGCGGATAGTTATGAGCCTTCTTCCACCGGCTTCAAGATCGATCTCCAGGGATGTTGATCCTGCATCAAGAGAGTTCTCCAGAAGCTCTTTAACCACTGAAGCAGGCCGCTCCACCACCTCACCGGCGGCAATGAGATTTACCAGATGATCAGGGAGTCTCTTTATGTCTGCCATAATCCTCCTGCCTGGTAAAAGTAAACCGTCAATACTGTTGTCTGTCAACACTTAAGATGCCGGTAGCGAAGCCCCGGTGCCATTTGCTGCCTTGCTTACCCTGACGCCGGTAGC